>JAYUKJ010000663.1:0-3048 GCA_043764555.1 Saprospiraceae bacterium | reverse complement strand
ACTTGGACGACCATTATTTTGGCGCCATTCCTGAGCGTATTTACACGTTTATGCGTGATTTGGAAACAGAATCGCACAAACTCGGTATTCCTGTCCGCACTCGCCACAACGAAGTAGCCCCTGCACAATATGAATTTGCACCCGTTTTTGAAAGCGTAAACGTTGCCGTTGACCACAACAATTTGTTTATGGACTTGATGGAAAAGGTGGCACGCCGCCATAAATTAGTCGTTTTGTTGCACGAAAAACCATTCGCAGGTGTAAACGGCTCGGGCAAGCACAACAACTGGTCGATTGCGACGGACACGGGTAAAAACCTCTTGGCACCGGGCAAAGAGCCGGGCAAAAACTTGATGTTCTTGACGTTTTTTGTTAATACGATTCGCGCCGTTTACGAATGGGCAGATTTGATTCGCGCGTCGATTGCGACAGCAAATAACGACCACCGCTTGGGCGCAAACGAAGCACCGCCAGCGATTATTTCGGCGTTTTTGGGCGACACAATGGACCGCTTGTTGAACGAAATCGAGAAAAATGGTAAATCAGACGCGTCGGGTATCAAAACCGCTTTGGACTTGGTGGAACGGATGCCGTTGCTCGAAAAAGACACGACCGACCGTAACCGCACGTCGCCTTTTGCTTTCACAGGTAATAAATTTGAAATTCGTGCCGTTGGTTCTTCGCAAAACTGCGGTGGTCCAATGACCGTTATGAACACAATCGTGGCGGCTCAATTGACAAAATTCAAGGAAGACGTTGACAAATTAATCGCGGCGGGCAAAACGCAAGACGAAGCGATTTTGGTTGTTTTGGCGAAATACATTAAGGAGTCGAAAAAAATCCGTTTTGAAGGCAATGGTTACTCCGACGAGTGGAAAGCGGAAGCTGAAAAACGCGGTTTGAACAATTTTGCCGCAACGCCAGAAGCATTGAAGGCTTACACGGGCAAAAAGGGCGAAGTTTTCATCAAATCGGGCATTTTCTCGAAAAAAGAACTCCACGCTTACCAAGAAGTTCAGTACCATAACTACGCATCAAAATTGCAAATCGAGAGCCGCACTTTGGGCGAAATGGTGGCAAATTTGATTATTCCTGCGGCAATTGGCTACCAAAAGAAATTGGCGGACAACATCGTGGCCTTGAAATCAATTGGTTTGGACGAAGGCGAATATGGCGCTCAAATGGACTTGGTTAAGGCGTTAAGCACGGCAATCAATGGCGCCGCACGCGGTGTTCAAGCCATGACGACGGCGCGTCGAGCGGCTAACGAAGCGGGAGATGTGGAAGCAGAATCGTATGCGTATTGCAATACGGTTAAACCAGTTATGGAAGAAATTCGCACTTTCTGCGACCGTCTCGAATACTTGGTGGCTGATGCAGAATGGCCGTTGCCGAAATATCGCGAGATGTTCTATATTCGCTAAATAAAAGCTGTAAGCTAATAGCTTTTCGGCAAAAATACTGAGGGGTGTTTCGTTAACTCGGAACACCCTTTCTTTGTGGCGTGTCATTTGATTAAAAAAAATATTTGTATAAATCATCGTTTAGTAATACATTAGGACATAAATTTGTAGCCAAAAACAAACATAACTATGTTTTTAGACAGATACGAAGTAGAAATTAGCCGAGATAATACCATCTACGAATTTATTAGCAAAGGTGAGAAAGGTGAAATAAAAAAAGTTGTGCGTTATAGTGACACAACCTTAAAGGCTTCGTTAATCTTGGTTTTGGTGACTGGAATGACAAACAGGTAAAATAGATGATAAAATCGTAACAGACAATGGTGACAGCGAGAAAATATTGGCAACAGTGGCAGCTACTTTGTACGCTTTTACTGCTCAAAATATGGATTCTTGGATCTATATTGAAGGAAGTACAGTAGGAAGAACAAGGCTTTATCGTATGGCTATTTCTAAATATTTGACTGTTATTCAAGAAGATTTTATGGTCATGGGTTTAATTCACAACGCTTGGCTACCATTTGCAAAAAATTAAGATTATCAAGGATTCGCAATTAAAAGATACATATAATGATAACGATAGAAAAAATTAACAAATTGAAAATTTCCATCTTTAAGGTTAATCCAGCCTTAGATGCCTATCTCGACGTACCCATGTTTGAGGATAAAATTGCAGCAGCTAATGAAATATTAAGAACTGTTGGATTGCCCAAACAAGTAAGCAAAAAGAGGGCGAAAAAGAAATTAAAACAATTGATTGCGATTTGATATGTCGAATCATTAAACTAATTAAGCAATAAATTGCTGCTTGAAATCATCAAATACAAAGGGGTGTTTCGTTAATTCGGAACACCCTTTTCTATTTCATTTTACCTCAAATTAAACGGTTTGAAAAGCAGAATAATTAAGTAGAAAAAAACGCGTTTTTACATTTAATTCATTCAAAAGTCAAACAATATAAAATTTTGCGTACAATTTTGTGAAGCGAAATTTTATATTGTTTTCGAGAATTATCAAATTATGCAACAATATAAAATTTTGTTTTTATTGTTTTAGTAATGAATTGGAAAATAAACATTTAGCTATTAGTAAGCCTGTGTTTTTTGAAAAAAAATGACGCTTTAAATTACGAATAGGACCCCTCAGTATAAAAGGCATTTTTAGCATAAAATCAGGTCAAAAATGGCTTTTATACTGAGGGGTCCTTTGCGCAACCATTTTAGAAATTATTATGTTCTGTTTTTTGATTTCAATGACTACTTTTGCCCAAAATACTGAGGAGTCCTATTTTTGAAAATCAAATTTTATTTCCCCGTCTTTAACGCTTAATTTTTAATTCAAAATAACCATGCAAAATCCAACAATTACCATCATCGGCGCAGGTCCGGCGGGACAAATGGCAAGCCTGTTTTTAGCAAAACGCGGTATCAAATCGCTGCTGATTGACAAAGGCGCGCATCCCCGATTGAAACCTTGTGCGGACGTTGTTACGGGGCAAGCCATTCGTGTTTTGCACGAATTAGACGCTAATTTGCCACTTGACAAGGCTTTTACGGACAAATATCTACCGATAAACGGAACGCTG
>JAYUKJ010000662.1:0-10485 GCA_043764555.1 Saprospiraceae bacterium | reverse complement strand
GGTGTCGTGCTAATCGCGTCGAGAATCACTTGCGGCGTGTTGCAATTCAAATTCGCAGAAATTGGAACGGGCAAAACGGAAATATTTGGCGCCGCCGTATCGCGGACAACGACAATTGAATTGTGGCTTTCGCAGCCGTTCACCGCCGTCACCGTTACACCGTAAGTACCTGTTTCATAGGCATTTATAAATTGTAAAGAAGTTGCACCCGTATTCCAAGTGAAATTGGCGACGGGCAAAACGCCGTCGGGTTGCGCTTTCAAAATCACGTTTTTATTGTTACAACTCAGAAATAAAGCCGTGTCGGGTCGAATTTGTAGAACAAAATTTGACGTGTCCAATGTCGTCAAAACGACCAAATCGCTGCCCGTTGCGCCCATCGCGTCCGTCACCGTCACCGCGTAATTGCCCGCATTTTTTGTGGAAATAGCCGCCGTCGTTGCCGCGTTTGACCATAAATAAGTGAACGGCGCGACGCCATTTGAGACACTCGCCACGAAGGTTTTGGCGACGTTTTTACACGTCGTCGCGTCGGCGCCCGCGTTGACAATCAATGAGTTAGCGACATTTACCGTCACCACAACCGCGTCCGTCGCCGAACAACCGTTCGCATCCGTCACCGTCACCGAAAAAGTACCCGCGGAAGCCACCGATACTGAGGAGTCCGTTCCCAAACCGTTTGACCACGCATAACGAAAAGGCGCAATGCCATTCGTTACGACTGCCGTCAAAAGCGCGCTTTGTCCGCTCGAAATCGTCTTATCTGGACCTAAATTCACGCTCGGCGACGTGTTTTTGACTTCAATTTGCATCGAAGATTTGCAACCGTTGCCGCCGCCAAATTCAGCATTGTGCGCCGTTGCGGTGTAAAATCCCGCCGTCGTAACGGCAATCGCGTTCATCGCCGCGCCCGTATTCCACGTAAAAGTCACGCTCGGCGTCGTGCTAATCGCGTCGAGAATCACTTGCGGCGTGTTGCAATTCAGGTTCGCAGAAATTGGAACGGGCAAAACGGAAATATTTGGCGCCGCCGTATCGCGGACAACGACAATTGAATTGTGGCTTTCACAGCCGTTCACAGCCGTGACAGTTACGCCGTAAGTGCCTGTTTCATAAGCATTTATAAATTGTAAAGAAGTTGCACCCGTGTTCCAAGTGAAATTGGCGACGGGCAAAACGCCGTCGGGTTGCGCTTTCAAAATCACGTTTTTATTGTTGCAACTCAGAAATAAAGCCGTGTCGGGTCGAATTTGTAGAACAAAATTTGACGTGTCCAATGTCGTCAAAACGACAAAATCGCTGCCCGTTGCGCCCGTCGCGTCCGTCACCGTCACCGCGTAGTTGCCCGCTTTTTTTGTGGAAATAGCCGCCGTCGTTGCCGCGTTTGACCATAAATAAGTGAACGGCGCAACGCCATTTGAGACGCTCGCCACGAAGGTTTTGGCGACGTTTTTACACGTCGTCGCGTCGGCGCCAGCGTTGACAATCAATGAGTTAGATATAACTGTTACTTCGATTGTATCAATTGATGAACAACCGATTTCGTCAGTTACCGTTACTGAATAATTGCCCGCCGCAGCAACGGATACTGATGGGGTGTTGCCCAAATTATTTGACCAATTATAATTAAAAGTTCCCGCACCACGCGTGACATTCGCCGTTAATGTGGCTGTTTGCCCCGTATTTATCGTAATATCCGCACCAAGGGACACCAAAGGAATTCCATTTTTGACGTCTATTTGTGCCGTTGCCGTGCAGCCGTTGCCGCCGCCAAACTCAGCGTTGCGCGCCGTCACCGTGTATATACCCGCGGTCGTTGCCGCAATCGCCGTATTTGTCTGCCCTTTGTTCCACGTAAAAGTGGCGCTCGGCGTCGTACTTTGCGCGTCGAGAATGACTTGATTGTTGTAACAATTAAATGTTGCCGTGCTTGGAATGGGTAAAATCGAAACTTGCGGCGGCGTTGTGTCTTTCGTGACTTCAATTGATTTGTGGCTTTCGCAACCATTAACGGCGGTCACAGTCACATCGTAAAGTCCTGAATTGTAAGCATTTATAGATTGCATAGAAGTTGCACCCGTATTCCATGTAAAATTAGCGACGGGCAAAATGCCGTCGGGTTGCGCTTTCAAAATCACGTTTTTATTGTTGCAACTCAAATACAAAGCCGTGTCGCCCGCTCGAATTTCAAGCGTAAAAACGGACGTATCTTTCACCGAAACCGCCATCGTGTCTTTGCCCACGCAGCCGCTTGCATCCGTAACTATTACAGAATAATCACCTGCGTTAGTGACGGAAGTTGACGGAGAATAAGCACCAACCGACCATAAAAAAGAGAACGGCGCGACGCCACCCAAAGGCGTTGCGGTCACGGTGTGAACCGCGCCGCGGCACATCGACACATCGGCACCTACGCTTACGGGAAACGTGCATTGACTTTTGGCAAAAAATGGAAATAAGGCAACCAGTAGGACTGGAAGGAAGAATTTTGCTTGCTGCATAGTGGTGTTTGTTGTAAGTTTTGACTTATAAAGTAAATTAACACTATTGTTTAGTGTGTGTCGGCGTTTCGAGTTGTTAGAGTCTCAAAAGTATTGTTAAAATTTCTTAAAACAGTAAAAAACAAAACATTTTCAATGCTTTTAAGTGAAAAATACCCTTTTATGGCTACGTAAAAAGTTGTCTTTTTTTTTACTAAGTAAGCCGATATTGAGAGATTAAACGATATTTAAAGATTCTGATACCTCACATCGCAATATCCAAATATCCCAATATTAATTAATAACGTTTATGTTTGCGCGGTCAAATCAAGGCTCAAAAAGGTCAAAATACTGAGGGGTCCCTTTTTTTAAATTTATCACTAAAAATATAAGATATTATGAAATTTCAACTTGTAATAATTGCGATGCTATTCGCCAGTTTGAGCACTCCTGCGCAAACCCTAACCGCCGTGGATGTGGCAGATATTACGTTAAGAATCGCAGCAAAAGGTGAAGAAACGCTCCATTTTGGCTTTGCCGAAGGCGATGTAATGGTGTTTAATTTTAAAGAAATGGACGGAAATGAATTAAAAGAAATTGAAATAAGCGCGGTGTCTGAGAGCGCGGCATTTAAAGATTACGCAACGACATTGATTGTCAATAAGGAGTTGAAAGTCCTAAAAAAAGGCATTTATAAATTCCGTTTTTATAATTCAGCCTTGCTGAAAGGACGCGTTTGTGCGATTAAAATTCAACGTATTCCTAAAAATAGAGATTTAATAGATTTTAATACGGGCATAAAATGGGTCGAAAAGATGGACACGACTTACGAGCTAAAGACGGAAATCACGACAAATAGTCCTGAAAAACAAATGACCCGCAAGCGATTGACGCGGGTTGACACCAATATTGTGTCCATCATCGACCGCACGGAAAGGGTCGCTTCAATGTCGAAACTCGGCAGCTCGAATGCGCAATATATCTCGTTTAAGTTGCCACAAAATCAATATATGTCCGACAATAATTTCCAACAAATGTCCGTCATTTCTTGGGCGTATTCCATCGCCGTCGGTGGCACGGGGCAGGCGTGGTACAAAAATGCAAACGACAAAGCGGGCGGAAAAATAGCCGCAACGGTGGCTAAAACTGCCGCGGGTTGGGCAATGAAGACGGGCGCTATCTCGACGGGATATGGTGCTTTGGCAGTTTTGGCGATTGAGGGCGTTTCAGCGTTTTCAAACCCACCACAAGGCGATAACATTATTTTTACGCTGCAAACCAACGTGAATAACGCGCTAATTACTTTGGACAGCGGCAATAGCGTGGCGGCTTCGGGAAAAATTTCGCAATATTTGCAAGGCGAGTTCTCGCTCAAATTGGAGAACGACAATTACGTTGAAGGCATCAATGTCGATGTAAAAATTATCGCCGTGACGGTGACGCAGACTTACGAAAATGAAAATTACATGGTCAAATCGGACGCACCTTTGAAGGAGAAAAAAGTGGTGAAAGTGCCTAAAATAAAGGTCGTGAAAACGGCGGTTTTCGCGGATTAAGGGAATTTGTAAATAATAAATGACCCATTTCTCTTTTGAAAAACGGGTCATTGAGTAAGGTTGTGCGTTAATTTTTGTGAACACCTACTCGCCGATGCCATGAGAGTGATTTTGTGCCAAAGCCTAATGAAACAAGCCATTGCTTGCACACCCATTTTGAGTCGAAAAAGGGGCGTTATACTGAGGGGTCCCTTTTCAGTCGGTGATACTTGAATCAAACCCATAAAAAAAGCCTCGCAACGTCCGTTGCAAGGCTTTCTTTTGGAAGATTTGACAATTTTTTAAAAGCTGTCGAATCTAAACAATGTCTAACATATGTCATATTTACACGCGCTTAGGCACAACGCGGGGCAAATAAAGCGTCAATTCTTTTCCTTTCGCCACCGATGCTGATTCTAAGTGGTTCCAAAGCATGATGTTATAAGCGTTAATATTGAATACATCCGCCAGACTTTCAAGCGTTTCGCCTTCCCCAACCGTGTAAGTTGTTGGGAAATAAGACGGCTCGCCTTCCATTTCGGGCAAATTAGCATCAACGACCATCGCTGCAAAAACCAAACTGGCTTGGTGCTGCGCATCAGGATTGGAAACATAATCTTGCAAAGCGCCCATAACACGGCGTGGAACGACGATATTGTGTCCTTTCGGATTCTCGGGAACGTAGCCTTCGCCGTATTGCGGGTTCAATTCCATAACAAATTCATAAGGCAAATTCGTAATATTGGCAACTGTTGAAAGCGAAACAAAATTGTACGTTTTCACGGCACCAATGCATTGCAAATCAAGAGCGGGGAGAGACGCCTTCAAATCATGCGCCCGATAATTTTTCATCACGTAAGTAAACGCAATGAATTTGGGGATATAGTTTTGCGTTTCTTCAGGTAAAAACTTCTTCACTTTGTCAAAGTCCTTACTTTTCGCGCGTTTCATCGCTTGTCCGAGCCGACCGACGCCGCAATTGTAACCCGCGAGCGTCAATTCCCAATTTTCGTAGGCTTTGAACATCCGTTTCAAGTCTTTCAATGCTGCTTCGGTACCGCGAATCAAGTCGAGGCGCTCATCAACGGTTGCGTCAACGCGCAAACCGAATTCTTCTTGAACATCACTCATCAATTGCCAAATGCCACGGGCATTGGCCGTGCTGACGCATTTATTATTGAGTTCAGTTTCAAGACAAGTGATGTATTTTAAGTCGGCGGGCAACCCGAGTTCTTTGAGTTGCTGGTCAAATATAGGAAAATAAGACGCCGTTCGACCGATGAGTTTTTCGGTGTCTTTACGGTCGCGAAGTAACGATTTGATGCGTTTAGTTACGTTTTCTCCTGTTTTGACGGGAACGATGCAGGACATGGCCTGCAATCTGGCTTCAACTTCTGTTTCTGCGGTCGCAAAGAGGCTTGAGCAGATAGCTGCCGTCAATGCTGTTAATAAGATTTTTTTCATAAGCAAATAAATTGTGTCCGAGATAAAAAGTCTGGTTGATAAAAATGCGAGGGAGTCTTGCGACTACCTATTTTTTAATATATCCTGTTTTTTCTATAATTGTTAAGTGCTTCTTCTAACCGTTATCGAAGGGCATTGAGCAACGCGCTTTCAGGTTGAATTGTGGGATGGACTTTAGAAGTGTTGGGTGTCGTCGTTGTGTATGTTTATTTATGGATTTAGCTATCGTTATTTTTTGATTGCCCAACAAAGGTATAAAACGAAACAAATACGGTGGTTACTTTTTTTAATTTTATTTCAAATTTGACGTATTTAAAGTATTTTATTTGGTGAAAGCGTCTTTTTTTTTGCATAAAAACGTATAAAAATTTATCGTGCATTAAAAATATCATTATATAAATCACTTAAAAACAGTAATTTGAAGATAACAAATAATCATAAATTGTATATAAGTATTTGATTATCAATTAATTAAATTATTTGCTTTCGATTTTATGATTTTGTAGAACAATATGTGGTCATAATTTGAAAAATAAGCCAGAGAGACCCCTCAGTATTCAGTCGTTTTCAAGCGTTTTAAGGCGTTTGTTTTAGCGATTTAGTCCATTAAAATCACGTGTTTGCTTTTTTAATTTGGATAGATGCCCAGTTTGTGCGTTTTTTGTCGCCTATAAAAAAGCAAAATCGTAAATCAATGAGTCATAAAAAGTTTCACCACCCGAATTGCCTGAACTGCCACTACCCTTTGGCTGAATTTGATAAGTTTTGCCCCAATTGCGGTCAAAAACCCATCTCGCCAAAGTCGTCGATGCACGATTTACTGCACGAGTTTTTTCACACGTTTTGGCACCTCGATGGCAAGTTTTTCATGACTTTGCACCATTTGCTGATTCCGGGCAAGCTCACAATTGAGTTTTTCAAAGGACATTTGAAACGCTACGCCCATCCGATTCAGTTGTTTTTGGTGCTTGGCGCGTTTGCTTTTGGCACTTTGGCGTCGAAAGCGCGCATAGCCGAAGAAAGTGCGCAAAGCAGCGTCGAAAAACGGCGGGATGAGTACAAGCGCAAGGCTTTTTTGAACGAATTGGACTCTGTGCGCAAAACCTTAGTCCCCCCTCAGTATGCGAGTGCTCAAAAGCAATTGTTGTCTGATTCTTTGATGTTCAAAATGATGTATCCCGAAGGTATTGCCGTGGATAGAGAAAAAATTGAGAAGGAAGTGAATGATGCAATCGACAAAGAATTCAACAAGCATTACGACAAAAAAGAGAACCGTATTTCCGTAGGTTTGGGCAGTAAAGACAGTAAAATAACGTATTCCGTGACGAGTGAGGAGGACAGCGTTCACGAAGCGCGCGAAGACTTTAAAGACTCCATTATCGACGCTTTGGTGGAGATTGACAAGAAAAAAGAGAAAAGTGCCGCGTTTAAAATCTATGATTCAAAAACCGAGCAAACCGAAGAACAAAACTCACAATCGCCTTTAAAGCAAGCAGCAGAAGGCTTCAAAGCGGGTTGGAATGATCAACCAAATGAAAAATTAATAGAAAAACTGCGCCCTAAAATCGACTTTATCAAGCAAAAACGCGACCTAAAAGAAGCCGTTAGAATGTACGAAGACACCAATAATATCAGCGTTATGGGTCAAGCGTTGAGGATTCCAAGCCGTGAAATGTACGAATTGACGCCCGATGAAATCATTGAAAAATATAAAATAGAAGGTTTTTGGACGAAAACATTCACCAAGCAAGCCCTCAAAGCCACGCAAGGCGCGGGCGATTTGATTCATTTCTATATGAGCAAATTGTTTTGGGCAACTGTCATGCTGATTCCCGCTTTGGCGCTGTTTTTCTCATTGATGTACTGGCGTAAAAAGCATTTCTACGTCGAACACATTGTCTTTTTATTGAACTTCAATACGGCGGCGTTTTTGGTGCTTATTCCCACTTTATGGCTCATGAACTACAATAAATACAATAAATACGTGCTGCCGATTTATTTCGTTTGGTTTGCGGTTCATTTCATCGCGTCTTTGAAGGCGTATTATCAACAAAGTTGGCGTAAAACACTGTTGAAATCAACCATTATTGCTTTAGCGTATTTCTTCATCGCCACCGTTTTTATCACTTTAGGCGCCATTATCGGACTTATTTTCTTCTAATTTTGTCGTCTATACCGAGGAGTCCTATTTTTGACCTAAAAAAATCCCAAATTTTCAACATCTGAAAATTCGGGATTTTAATATATTCAAGTAAATATTACTTCTTCTTTTTCGCTTGTTGCGCTTCCAATTGTTGCTTTTGCGCAGCTTGTTGTTCCTTCAACAAATTGTCAAATTTCTCACGAATCGCGCTCTTTTTCTTTGGATTTTTCTTGTTATTTTCCAGTAATAGCCGCACCGCGTCGTGGTTAATCACGTAGTTTTTAGTGACAATCGTTTGCGCAATGTTCAAGATATTTGAAAACAACATATACAAACTCAAACCCGCCGCGTAGCTGTTAAACATCACCATAAACAAAATCGGTGAGAAATATTGCAACTGTTTCATGCCTGCGGGTTGTGCGCTCATATCGACATCTTTCATTGAATAAATGGT
This sequence comes from Saprospiraceae bacterium, assembly GCA_043764555.1. Taxonomy (GTDB): domain Bacteria; phylum Bacteroidota; class Bacteroidia; order Chitinophagales; family Saprospiraceae; genus JAAFJT01. The sequence continues at coordinate 2,409 of JAYUKJ010000662.1, read as the reverse complement.
GAAAAATATCAACGACGCGCCCCACAACAAGGCAAATAAACTGATGTGCGCGCCGTACAACGGAATATGAAACGGCAATTTGATAAATTCTTCAAAACCAGACAAGTCCGTTGCCCAAAGGAATTTCTGTTGGCGGAAGTCAATTGTCGCGGGGAAAAAGCGGAACAAAGCCATCCAAATCGGCATTTGCAGCAAAGTCGGTAAGCAACCACCGAGCGGATTAACGCCGTATTCTTGGTACAACTTCATTTGTTCTACCTGAATTTTTTGGTTGTCGTCTTTATATTTTGCCTTCATTTTATCAATTTCAGGCTTCAAAGCGGCCGTTTTTGCCTGAGATTTCAACATTCCGTAGCTCAAAGGGTACAAAGACGCTTTAACAATAAACGTCAAAAGTAAAATACAAATCGCGACGTTGCCAATGATGCTGTGCAAAAAATCGAACAGCGGGCGAATAATCCAACGGTTAATCGTTCCGAGAATCGAGCCACCGTAATCAACGATTTCTTCTAAACGGTTGTCGTATTTTTTTAATACAGAATAGTCGTTCGGTCCAATATACATTTTCATCGCCATACCAGCCGTTGCTTGTTCGGTTGGAATTTCGATTTTTGTACTCATTTTTTTCAAATCTTCCGCCTTATCGTCATAAATATCGTTGCCAACGATTGCCGATTTGAAACCGCCTTGCGGCGCCATCAACGTGGTATTGAAGAACTGATTGGCGTGGGAAATCCATTCAATCGGTTTTTCCAAATTCTTAGATTCCGTCGAACTGCCCGATAAATAATCACGCGCTTCGCCCATTTCGCGGAACGATAAAAACGAGTAATTGCGCTCATAACTCACGTTTTTCTCGAGTTTATCCAAATAATTCTCAAAATTCAACTGCACACCTTTTGCTTCCGAGCGCATTAAATTGGGCAAATTATTGAATTTTACGGCATAATCTACATCATACGCTGCGCCCAAAGTGTATTGTTGTTCAACCGTCACGCCGTTCGCCAAAGCTGCCGAAAAGCGAATCACGTTGCCCGATACTGAGGGGGTAAAAAATAAACTTTCGGTCGAAACATCGCCAAAACCGTTCGTTGGAATCATGTAGCCGAAACGATTTTTGGTATCTTCCAACAAATAAAGTGGTGAATATTGTTCATTGCGTTGCGCGTCGTCTTGCAATTTTTTGAATTTTTTCATCAAAACTTGCTTGATTTTACCGCCTTTACTCGTGAAAGTAATCGCCATTTCTTGATTCTCAACAACCAACAATTGTTCTTGCGGCGTCACCGCTTGCAACGGCGCATTTGGCGCGCTTTGCTGTGGCTGCTGAATCGGATTTACTGAAGGTGGCGGCGGCGCGGTCTGTCCTTGCGCGATTTTGAGGCTATCCGCCATGCGTTGCACGAGCGCCGTGGAGTCGGCAGTGCGTTTTTGCGCCTGCAATTGCGCTTCCGAAGGCGCCATCATGTAGTTCCAACCCATCAAAATGCCCACTATGAGCAACATTCCGATAAGGGCATTTTTATTCTCTGGATTCATTAAATTCTGTATTTTTTATGGATAGACGGCTTTCGCCGCCCGATATTGTTCAATTTTGGCGACGATCGGCGCCTGCTTGTTTTTAAAAGCGGCGCAAAAGTAGCAAATCCGCTTGCTTTTTTGCGGTTTTCAGAAAAATAAAACGTTTAAAAATAGTTGATTGGAGAATCAGTAGCCCAAAGAGATGCTTTCAGAAGGGCAAAAGGGACCCCTCAGTATAAAAGTCAATTTCTTACTTTTTTGAGCATTTTGGACGTGAAAATATGCTAAAAATGGATAATTTGCGGCGTGTTTTTGGGTTTATACTGAGGGGTCCCTCTTTTTAAAAACAGTTGATGCGCCCCTTTTTTAAACATAAAAACCCTCACGCCGTTATCCTTTCAGCATTTAGAAAAATCCAATAATTATGAAAAAAATACTCATCGCGGGCGGTACAGGTTTGATTGGCACGCACCTCAGCCGATTGCTCAAAAACAGCGGTTACGAAGTCGCACACCTCAGCCGCCGCGCTAATCCGAACGCCGAATTTCCCACCTACGCGTGGCAACCCGAAGCGGGAACGTATGACAAAAAAGCATTCGACGAAGCCGACGCAATTATCAATCTCGCGGGCGCGGGGATTGCCGATAAATTATGGTCTGAAAAACGCAAACGTGAAATCATCGACAGCCGCACCTCGGGTAATCAGTTGATTGCCAAGTATTTGCGCAGCGAAAAGCACCACGTAGAAGCCTATATTTCCGCTTCTGCAATCGGTTTTTACGCCGACCGAGGCGACGAAATCATGACGGAAACGGCAACCGCTGGGACTGGTTTTTTGGCCGAAAGTACGGTGGCTTGGGAGCGCGCGATTGCGGAAGTTGCGGCGAC
>JAYUKJ010000661.1:0-3058 GCA_043764555.1 Saprospiraceae bacterium | reverse complement strand
GAGAATTCGTCAATGGAACGATTGGCAAAATTGTCCGTTTAACTCAAGACAACATCGTGGTTCAGGTGGAAGACCGCGACGGGACGCTCAAAAATCTCGAAGTTGAGCGCCAAACTTGGGACATTATGCGCTACTCGCTCGCGGAAGGCGGGGCGAATATTTCGACGGAATCGGTCGGCTCGTTCAAGCAATATCCGCTGCGTTTGGCGTGGGCAATGACGATTCATAAATCGCAAGGCAAGACGTTCGATAAAGTGATTATTGACCTTTCGGGCGGGGCGTTTGAAGTTGGGCAAACCTACGTCGCTTTGAGCCGTTGCCGAACGCTTGATGGCATCGTTTTGAAGCAACCGATTCGACCGAATGACATTAAAACGGATGAACGAATCGTCGATTTCTACAAACAACAACGATGAAAGTGATAAATGAAAAACGAAAAGTGAAAAATAAGGACCCCTCAGTATGTTTTTGATTTTTGTTTGAATTTTAAAATTTGTAGCGGGTAACACATTTAGCGGCAACTAAAGTTGCCGACTACATTTTCTAACACCTTAAAAAAAAAGAAACAGATGCTCGTTTATGCTAATACCTTGCATTTTAAAGCCGAGGCCGATTTAGAAATGGCCGTACTTGTACTCGAACAGACCCTCGCGCAGATAACGAATGAAGACGTTTCGCTGGGCGGAGAATTAACGTACAATCCGTTCAAACGCCAATTTAACGACGGCAGTCGCTACGTTTTTGGCAAATATGAGCGCGACGGAGAGGCGCAGTATTCGTTGAAATATTCTCGAAAAGACCCTGATTTGACGACCCGATTGTGGCATACAACCATCAGTTTTCGTCGAATTCCCGTGAATGAGGAGAACAAAGAAATCACGACGGACTGCAAAATAACCGTCGAAACGGAGGATTTCAAGCCGACCGAAACACCCGCTGCCGTTTACACGCCGCCGATTGTCGGCAAATTTATGAAACACCTACCCTTGAGTGTTTTGACGCCGCAACCCGAAGTTGTGAAACTCACGAACGGCGATTCAGTGTATGAACTCAATTCGGATATAGATTTCAACGATAGACGCTACGCGATTGTGATTGTTTGCCCGAACGACTTCGACGAAATGCCGATAAAATCGTCTCGATTGGCGTATTTATCAGCGGGTTTGGCGCAGGTTTATGAGATAGACGTCAAGGCAGATTGGGACGGCTTGCAGGACGTTTTGGGGTATAAATTTACGCCAAAAAGTGGTGAAGTAAAGTTCATTTATCCCGTCAATCAAAATGGAGGTTTTATGATTCCGCAATTTGATTACAAGCAGTTTAGAATAAATAATTTGAAAGATGAAGGCGTGGATGTGGAGCAAGAAATGTTCAGTCAAATTGCGCAAAGATTGTGCAGAACGCACGCTTATCGACAAACAACGCCTGAAAATGTCGCTAAATTGATAAAATATCAGAGCTTTCAAGACATCAAACGTGAAGCGATACAAACTGCCGAAGCTACTTTATCGAATGAAATTAAAGAAATATTCAACGATTCAGACCGAGAATTAGACACTTTAAGAATAGAAACCAAGGATTTAAAAACGGAAAATCGCCGCCTAAAATACGAATTACAAACGCTTCAAGACATCTTTCAGCCGACGTCAAACGTCCCCGTTGCGGCTTTCAATTACGTCGAATTGAAGAAAATACTCGACATTCCTTGCGAGCGTTATTTGGTTGAAGACAGCCTCCATGTGTTGCAATCCATTTTTCCCGAACGGCTCGTTGTGCTGCCGTCTGCCTTCGCCTCGGCGCACGAAAGTCGCACTTTTAGAGATAAAAAACGCGCGTTCAATCTGCTTTGGAAACTCACGACGGACTATTATCAATCGCTTTGCGAAGGCAAACCTGACGCTATTTCCAAACAAATATTTGGCGACGATTTTTCAGCGAAAGAGTCTGAAACGGTGGAAAAAAACGCCGTTGCGCGCCATTTACGCATCTTTACGTATAAAGGAAATGATTATGAGATGATGGCGCATCTTCGAATTGGCACAAAGGAAAGCGTTGCGGACACGCTGCGGATTCATTTTAGATGGTTCGCCGATGAGCAAAAAATTGTGATTGGACATTGCGGGAAGCACTTGAATTTTGGATGATTTGAAGTATTTTGTTTATCGTTTGAAAGATTTGACAACTTTTCAAAAGTTGTCAAATCTATAAGAAACAAAAGCCGTTTTGACCCGTCAAAACGGCTTTTTTGCGTTTTATACTGAGGGGTCCCTTTTTGAACTAAAATTAAAAATTTATAATTGTCCATCAGTGACTTGCGCAGCGGCATTTAAGTTTGTAAAACCAAATGTCTTCCAATAAATCTTTGGCAATTGTTGAAAAGCGCGCTGTTTACTTTAACATAGCATGTTTAGTAAATATACGTAAAAAAAATAGATGAAAAGTTAAGATGTACTTAACATGGCGTTTTTTACCTTTGCGGCGTTCTTAAATGTATATATCTTCACAGACACTATCTCACTTCATCTGATTCGTTAACAAAATCGAATATCTTTCAATGAAAAAAAGTTTTCTCACTAACTTTTCGAGCATCAAGACATTGATGTTTACAGCCCTTGTTATGTTGTTTAGCAATGGGTTATTTGCACAAGGTGCAACAACTGCAGCAATGTCGGGTATTATCACCGATGAAAAAGGTGAAACCCTGCCTGGTGCAGCCGTTATTGTCATTCATGAGCCAACGGGTACACAGTATAGTGCTATTTCTCGTGATAACGGTCAATTCAACATCGTTAATATGCGTATTGGTGGCCCTTACAAAATGACGGCTTCTTTTGTCGGTTTTAAAGAAAACAAGACGACTGGCATTTATCTTTCGATTGGTCAGGAGTTGCGTAAAAACCTGAAATTAGAAACTAGCGCGGAAGTACTCGAAGAAGTACAAATCATCAGTACACGCGGTGGCGTCATTGGTTCTGGTAAAACGGGAGCAGCCACGACAATTAACAACAAGGCCATCACGTCATTGCCAACTTTGAACCGTTCACTCCAAGATTTTGCG
>JAYUKJ010000660.1:0-3062 GCA_043764555.1 Saprospiraceae bacterium | reverse complement strand
ATACGAACCAAATTGGCATGGAATATCCGATGATTTGTTTCAACGGCGGTCGTCCTGAAAAAGATGGAACGTATTCAGAAAGAACGAAATACGGATTAATTTCCGTTATCATACATGAAGTTGGTCACAATTATTTCCCGATGATTGTCAACTCCGACGAGCGGCAATGGACGTGGATGGATGAAGGATTAAACTCATTTCTTCAATTCCTCGCGGAGCAACAATGGGAACGCGATTATCAAGCCCGTCGTGGTCCGGCGGCGAACATCGTGGAGTATATGAAAAGCGATTGGTCGAAATTGGAACCCATCATGACGAACTCGGAATCCCTTCGTCAATTTGGCAACAACGCTTACGCAAAACCGACGGCGGCACTCAACGTATTGCGAGAAACTGTTATTGGTCGCGACCTTTTTGACTACGCTTTTAAGACTTACGCCAACCGCTGGAAATTCAAACATCCGATGCCTGCGGACTTTTTCCGAAGCATGGAAGACGCTTCGGGCGTTGACTTAGATTGGTTCTGGAATGGTTGGTTTTACACAACCGACAACGTGGATATTGCCTTGGCGGACGTGAAACCCTTCAAATTGAGTACAAAAAACCCTGAAGACGTCGTTGCCGCAAAACGCGAAGATGATGCGCAAAAGCCGCGCAATATCTCGAGTATTCGCAACGAAAAAGCCATCAAGCAGACGCAAGATGAGATGGATTTGAAAATTAAGGACTATTATTCATCCGACAGTCCGTATGATGTGTCGGTTTTGGACAAAGAAGAATATCAAAAATATTTGGCATCTTTGAGCAAAGAAGAGAAAGACATTCTCGCGACGCAAGCGGGCATGAATTTCTACGAAGTGACTTTTGAAATGAAAGGCGAATTGGTATCACCGATTGTTGTCGAGTTGCAATTTGCCGACGGTACGAAAGATTACCGCAACATTCCCGCGGAAATTTGGCGTTTGGGCGACCGAAAAGTGACAAAAGTGTTCAAAACGGCGAAAGAAGTCAAGCAATTCGTCATTGACCCGTACTTGGAAACAGCCGACGTGGACGCTTCTAACAACTATTTTCCACCTAAACCGCAAATGACGCGCTTTGAATTGTTCAAAGGCGGCGGCGGGCGTTTTGGTCCTGCTGGCGAAAACCCGATGCAACGTGCAAAACGGGCAAAAGACAAGGAGAAGCCGACAGGCGGCGGGAATTAAATTAAAAATTAAAAATGAAGGAATGAAAAATGCCGATAACGTCTCGTTTGATGTTATCGGCATTTTTCGTTTTTCACTTATAACTTTTCACTTAAAAGAGGACCCCTCAGTATAAAAGGCATTTTTCTCACTTTTTCTCTCAAAATTATTGATATGCAATAAATAAAAATTTGTGTATTATCGAATTGCGCAAAAAACGAAGCATTCCGTAACCCGAACTTTGCACCGTTCTGTTTCAAACACTTTTTTTATCAAAACACACGTCATTCTCATGCAAGATTTTAACAAACGTCCGTTTAAGCCGCTTTTTCGCCGACGACCCTGCGGGGTCTAACATTTCCTTGATGCCAAAATCCTTTAACCACTTTTTCAAATTAGAAAAAACACAACCAATGGCATTCAACTCATATATCAACCATGTTCGCCGCTTGACGGCATTGATTCAGCAAAAAGCGACTGGGTCACCCGTGGCGTTGGCACAACGGCTGAAAATTTCAGAAAGCAAGTTGTACTACTTGCTCAAATCCTTGCGCGAGGAGTACAATGCGCCGATTTATTACGATGTCGACAGGCAGAGTTACTGTTTTTCACGCGAGAGCAAGTTTTTTATTGGCTTTTTGGAAAAATAATTTCTATTATTTTTCCCACTCCAAAATTACTGGAGTGGCCGCCCGCACCTTTGTTCCAAGAAGCCGCCGAAGGGCATTTATACTGAGGGGGTCTTCCAGATTTTCAAACACTATTTTTTATTCTTTCACATTTCCCTTTTAAAAGTCTCCTTTGGGGATTGAGGGACTAAATTTTTAAAACAATGAAAAAAACATTCAAAGCCTTTTGGCTGGCCCTCATCGGCGTGATGTGGCTCATGTTTATGGCAGCCGCTTGCCACAAAAATCCACCCGAACCCGAACCCGACTTGCCACCCGAAACACAAACGGGCGCTGGCACCATCGGCTGCTACATCAATGGGAAGCCGTGGTGGCCAAAACCGTTTTTGGCAATTGGCGTAAATCCATTCTTGGAAGTGACATATGGTGGCGTAAATCCAGGACTTATTTATTTGGGTGCCCGTATTCCTATATCAGAAGGAGTGAGTGCTGCTTCACTTAATATACTTGTTCTGCCATGGGCAAAAAAAGGTGACAACCAAATTTGGTACGACCCTTCGCCTGGTGGGAAAATTTTCACAAGTTATGATACAATTTTTAAGAACCCATGTGCTGGATTTAGGCTTGATACATTAAAAACAAGACGTCTTACTGTTACAAAGTTAGACACCGTAGGAGTAGGTATTGTATCTGGTACTTTTGAATTTACTGTCTTCAACACTTGTGGTGACACGTTACATTTCACAAAAGGTAGGTTTGACTACTAATTTTCTCAATTTTTTTAAAACAACTAAAAATGAAAAAAGCATTTTTTATCCTTAATTTCATCTTGTTTGCAACGTTTTCGTACGCACAACAAGCTATCAATCGGTCGTTGATTGATTATTTGGACAATCTTGATAAGGCACAAGTGCCAACGGGTATCTTGGTTGAACAAGGTTTTCCGATGTACAGTTTGGAGGAATACAAGGGACAAGTCTTGACGAACAACAACAAGATTGACGCGGACTTGTTCGGTTGGCTCTACATGGGTTTGGCTTTGGGCAATGTCAATGACCGCACGGTTATTCCTGACCCACAGGTGTATTCAAGTATATATAATAGTTCATATATGGGGGGGGGGTAATTTGCCCATTGCCATTCTGAATTATCGCTACAACTACATCAAAACCAATGCATTAAGCCAAAATTTGGTGTACATCAGCAATGGTAAAATGTACGATACACCCAATCGAGCCACCTCTCC
>JAYUKJ010000659.1:0-3063 GCA_043764555.1 Saprospiraceae bacterium | reverse complement strand
TTCGCCAATTGTCGCATTATTTGCCGTGAAAATGCCTTTTTCCAGCAAAATATTCATGTAGTGAATGCTGCCTTTTTTGTTGGCGTGTTGATAATCGCCAATTTCGTCGCGCTCGGTTAAAGCGGTCGAAAAATCGCTGATTGGCAAACCGGTAAGCGCTTCAATATGGTTTTTCAAGGGCAATAAAAACGAATCTTTGATGGCCGAAGTTTCCGCAAATGCGGGGAAATAAGGATTTATGACCAATTTAACGTCCACGCCTTTCGATTTTGCATAATCAACCATCTCTTTAAAATGGTCTGCCATATTAAGAAACATACGCACTTGATAGCTTGACATGGCGGTGTCTTTTGCCGCTTTTTCGCCAATAACGCGGTCAATCAGCCAATCTTCATCGGTCTTATTTCGATGGTATAAAACGCGTTGAAAAACCTCCGAATTGTGGCGATATAAGTGGCTCAGATTGCCACCGACGACCACTTTCGTTCCTGCATAGGCGTCCTCTACTGTTCCTGTTTTTGGATTTTTTGTTTGAATACCCCTCAGTAAAGTGTCCAAACGGAGGCTTTTGGGCGTGTACATATTGAAGCCAGACTTCAAAATATCGTTTTCGCGGTCGCATAAAGTTACATCCACAATCATCACTTTGGGCGCTTTGTGGTGGTCGAGATAGTCCATGACGAGGCATTTTGCCAAGTCGGCGGGCATACCATTGTAGCTCAAATTCATCGTTTTTTGTTGCGTCAAACGCTCGGCTTCGGGCTGAAAAAAGGTCAATCCACGGGAGTTTCCAACGAATAAAATGTCGGCGTCTTCATTGGAATTGTAGAGGCGTGAGTAGCGAAATTGGCTATTATCCGTGGTTTTTTGCAGGAAATACCCCAAAATACGGTCTCCCGCGAAAGCGATGGAGAAGAAAGCGGCTATCCAAATAAGTTGTTTTCTCATTGCGTTACGTTACAATTTTGTTTTGTATGAAAATAAAAGATGAGCAAATTTAAGGCAATTTAGTCTCTTTTCCAAAAAAATACTGAGGGGGCAAAAGCTGTGCCGTTCGGAAAATCGCGTTTTGTCATTTGTACGTCAAAGAATTTTTTCTCAAAAACAAACCCTATCGCCTAACAGTTAATACGGCATCTCTCTCCTCTATGCACTTTTTTTAAAAATCATTTTTTTAGTTTACCTAAATTTAATTCATTATGTTTTTATCAAAAATCACTGGAATGTCAAAGGCATTGGCTTTGGCAACTTTAACCACTTTTTCCTTCATTGCTTGCGAAAAAGACGCAGTAACACCGCCGACAATTGCGGCAACCGTTATCGCAGGCTCAAATTTCACTTTACTTAAAGCTGCTTTGACAAAGGCAGAATTGGTCGCCACTTTTCAAGGCGCGGGTACTTTTACGGTCTTTGCACCGACCGATGACGCTTTCAAAGCTGTCGGTATCACTCAAGCAACAATCGATGGATTGGGCAAAGAAGCATTAGCGGGTATCTTAAAATTCCACGTTTTGGGCACCAAAGTAACGGCAGCAGACATCCCGACGGACGACAATAAGCCCGTAACGACGCTCAACGGCGTGGCTTACGTGACTAAAAACGCGGGTGGTGTTTCCATCAATGGCGCTAAAGTTACGTCGGCCGATGTTGCGGCATCAAACGGCGTGATTCACGTCATTGACCGCCTCATTTTGCCAACAACTAAAGACCTTGTGGCCACTTTGCAAGCCGACCCCAATTACAGTTTATTGGTTGCGGCAGTTGTAAAAGCGGGTTTGGTTGGCACGTTGCAAGGCGCAGGTCCGTTCACGGTTTTCGCGCCAAATGACGTGGCTTTCAAGGCTTTAGGCGCTGATTATGCCACTGCTACCGCAATCAACAACTTGAACGCAACGAAAACGGAGGCTCTAAAAAACATTCTGCAGTACCACGTTGTGGGCGCGCGCGTGTTCAGTCAAAACCTCAAAGCGGGTGCTGTACCAACGGCTTTGGCGACAAAATCGGTGACGATTGACCTCGCAAACGGCGTTAAAGTTACGGGTATTGCGGCTGGAAATACGGCGAATGTCGTGACAAGTCCCGTTAGTAATTTCAATATTGTGGCAACAAACGGTGTTGCGCACACGATTGATAAAGTATTATTGCCACAATAATTTACTGAAAGCGGCAAAACGCCGCCTTCAAAACGACTAAGTAATTAAATCAAATTAATATATTAAAAGCCGTTTAACTGTCTCCAGTTAAACGGCTTTTTTTTATATTGATACTAACTTTTAGAAAGTTGTAATTTATTCCAAATTCTTTTTTTAGGTCAACAATAGGACCCCTCAGTATATTACTCATTTATTGTGTCCAACTGTCTATTTCAGCCGATTCTCCCACTCTATTGCCTTCACTAAATTACCCGTTTGGCGATAAGCGACACTGATATTTTGCGCGTCATTTTTATCGAAACGCAGCGCCAAAGCGCGTTCTAAGACCTCAATACTTTTTTGCGGTTGTTGACTAAAGCCATAGGCAGTACCCAATAAAGACAGCGTTTCCACGTCTTTTGGATTCATTTCGAGCGCTTTTTGCATAAATTCGATGCCCCGCGGCAGATTATTTTGTTGCTGCGCAATTATTTTTCCGCCTTCTCGATAGACCGATTGCAAATTTTGTTTGGCGTCTTTGTAGTTCGGGTCGAGCTTCAAAGCGGCTTCGTAGGCTTGAATTGATTTATCAAATTCATTCATGTAAAAATACCCATTACCGAGCAACAAATAAGGATTTTTGTAGGTCGGATGAATCTCCGTTGCGCGCAAAGCGTGGCCAATTGCGGCTTTCATTTTGGCGTCTTTAACGGCTTTATCGGGTTCATTTTTAAATTGCTCAATCGTTTCGCCCGCCACTGAATTCTGCAATTTAGCGGAGTTTTTAGAGACATTTATATCGGTCGTAAATATGGAATAATTGTCCTTCCAAGCTGCGTTTCTATCGATTGTTTTGAATGAAAATAAAATGAAAACAACGGAGAAAATAATTAAAACAGCTTTAGGAATATCCGATAAACTATTGACAATC
>JAYUKJ010000658.1:0-10557 GCA_043764555.1 Saprospiraceae bacterium | reverse complement strand
GGATAGGTATAAATACTGAGGGGGTCGGTAAAATTGTCCCACCACCAAGTCGAACCAGGTCCCGCGGCACCACTGAAAAGCGATGCCCACAACGTGTTGTGAAAATGCACAGCTTTCGGGTCATTTGTCGCCGTAATATTGCTTGGGTCGTCAACGAAAATGCCGAATTCGCCCGCTTGATACGGCTTGTTGTATTTGCTTGTCATTTCGGTCGCGAGGTTGACAACTTCTTCGTCCAAAACCGCCGTTGTGTTGTAAATATGCGTCTGAACCCAATCAAAATTCGGGTCTGTCCACACCGAATTTCCGTCCAAAGTATTCGTGTAGCTGTTTGAAACTAAATGCTGATTTGGGTCATTCGATTTCAGAAATTGCGCCATCTCAATTGCCCAATTTGACGCATTGTTTTTGTTCGTTAAAGTCGAATAATCTTGCGTCAAATTCATCTCATTAAACAGTTCCCAACACGCAATATTTGGCGAATAACCCCACCGCGCGAGAATGTAACGGAGTTTATTTTTATACGTATTTTTTGCATCTGTATTGGTCCAAAATTCGGTCGGCGCGTAGCAAAAACCGCCCGAAGCCGCGCCGTAAGGATTAGAATTCCACTGTGCATTTGGGCCATCTCGAACGATTTGACCGTGATTTTGGAGACAAATATCCATGTACATCCCGTTTTGCGCCGCGTAATCCATGAGCCAATCTAACTCAAAAGCGCGGTCTTGTTTGTAGTTTTTTAGACCACCATAGTAGAAACCATTGCCCGCTGTCCATTCCAATTCAATGCCCCAATAGCAAAACCACAAGCGGAAAAAATTGCTTTTATTCGCCGCCATTTTATCCAACCAATTCTTATAATCGCCCAATTTATTGCCCCCATACCAACAGACATTTTGCCCAATCGGAATGAATGGCGTATTGTTATCAAATTTGAAGTAATTTTTGCCCGATTGCCGCCGAATAAAGCCTTTTTGCGTCGAATTAGCGCAAATAAACGCACCCGTCGAAGCCGTTGACAAACCGCCCGCATCTTGAAAAGTGAGCGAATACGTCCAATTTCCGACTTCATTTGGCGTAAAACGGACGCGCCAACCTCTTACATTTGTGGACACTAAACTGCCGTTTGTGATGTTATCGACCGCGTATTCTTCCGAGTAAAAACCGTCAATCGTCTTCACAATGCCCGTCGGCGACGTGAAAGTTGCGCGCAATAAAGCACCGCCGCTTGCAATCGTATAATCGTAAGGGTGTATATAATAGGTATTACTCAACGCCACAATTAATTCCAATTTATTGAATTGATTAATTGTCGTCGAATTAGGCGTAATTGATGTGATATTTGGCAATGCCATTAATAGATTTGAGGACACAATAAAGAGGATAAATGTAGGTAAATAGCGCATTATTTAACGGTTTTAAATAGGAGAAAATGGTTTGTTTTGTCGAGAAAACGGAAGATTTTGGTTTTATACTGAGGGGTCTTTTTTTTCATAAAATATTGCAAATAAAAAAAGCGGAAACAATATAAAATATTGCATCTTAAAATTGAGTACAAAATTTTATATTGTTTCCACCTTTAAATTAATGAGCAAACAATTTTTTATATTGTTTGACTAATTATTTTTAAAAATGGTAAAATTATCTAAATCGAATTTAAAAGAATCAATTTCATTAAGAACATTTAAAAAATATTGTTTTGAAATAAGTAAACTTTCTAAATTTTCTAATTTACCATTCACTGTTTCACTTTCAAGATAATTAATCCAAACCGACAATGACACTTCTAAAGCCTTGTATAAAATTTCCGTTTTCCCCTTCTCATAAAGTTCAATTATTTTCCTAAAAACCGACGTTTTATCCCCAAATTGACGGATAAAATGATTTTTTAAGCACGTATGAGAAAACGCCACAATGTGGTAAATATCTCTCCGTGGACGTTCGTTCGTAACAAAATTTCCTTTGGTATCAGAAAATGCAATATCGAGCATATAATATGACGCTAATAGCTCTTCTACTTTGATATTTGAATAAAAAACTTGCTCATAAAGCCCATTAATGTCGTCTTTTTTAGTCAAAAACAGTAAATCTTTATTTTGACCTAAGCTAATCGGGTCTTGTAAACCAAAGACGCAATAAGCCGTTCCGAAGAGTGAATTAGGGATAATTTTGACATTTTCGGGTTCAATTCTGAATTCTCCATCCCGTTTTTCATACCAAATAGGCGTATCAAAAAACGCATTTTGAAGGCTGATTTGGATATCGTCATTTGCGTAAAAATCGCGTCCTGAAATGGGGTTTTGAGAATTTGTAAAGCGCGTAACATTCAAATTAAAATCTGCACTTACCGACCTAATCAATCGAAAATTAATCAACATATTGTCGTTCATTCGTTTACGACGTATAGTTGACTCATTTTTATACGCATGAAAAATGGCGTAAAAAGTTCGCGCGCCGTTGATGATTTGTAAGCCTTCAACATCAATTTGTTCGGCGTTCGTGCCAAGCGAATCCATGCCATTTGTGATAGCCGTAATGCCGTTGTTGTAATACCAAAAAAACGGCGCGTTTTCAGTTGCCGTTTTTTCAATAATTTCGTTAATCTTCGATTGAATCAACGGATTACGAATATTTTTAAAAAATAAGTGAAAGCCGTAGCGGTCAAATAATTCAAAAATTGCTTTAGGTCTAACCAAAAAAACGTAGGATTCAAACGGTTTTTCGACATGAATCACGTCTTTTTTGTTCTTCCCAAGTCGCGCAATTTTAAGTGTAATCGGTTCTTCGTCGAGGTTTATCCGAATCTTACACGGGTTTTCAGGCTCAATTTTTTTATAGTTTTTGTCAATAAAATCCCGTTTAAGTTGTTCAATATCAAGCCATTCGATGTACGTTTTATTGTGCCTATTTTCAAAATCTCTAATTTCATCGTTTACCGAATCCGTCTTTTTGCAAAGTGTTAGAAAGATAAATTTAACGGGTTTATTTTGACGGGTATGCGTCAAAAAATCCTCAATTCGGGCTTTTACTTCCGCATTAGCATCATGTTTTTCGCTATTTAAAATGGCTTCAAAACGCGCCAAAGCCTTGTAAACTTCATTTTTTTCTAATTCCTTCTCACAATTACTTTCCGCTTTCCATTTCGATTGAACAATGCAATAAGTTTCAATATTTCCCTCATCATTTCTGTAAGGAAACATTAAATCGCACGAGCCATCACCATCACTGTCCGTAATGTAAGGCAAATAGCCGTTAACTTGCTTATAAAACGCTAAAAACCAGACCATAAAAGCATACGATTTTTGATTATGCGTATTTTTTTTATGCTTTATCAAATAGGCATTTGTCGCTTTTAAACGTTCGATAATAGCGTCTAATTCGCTGTCAACTGTTCTATAAAATTCTTTAGTAATCATCTATTTTTTATTATTTTGGCTGCAAAAATACGCTTTTTTAAGGAAATACTGAGGGGGACTAACTACACCATTTTTTTAATGTCTATTTGCATCGCTAAACCTAAAACATTCATGAGTTTTAGCACAATTTCCCACGACGGGTTGCTTTCGCCCCGCTCCAATTTGTACAGCGTATTTTTGCTAATCCCCGCAATTTCGGCAAGGTGCGGCTGCGTGATGCCTAAATCTTTGCGCCTTTGTTTTAACGCGCTACCCAGTTCTTTAATTCCCATTATACTGTGATTTTTGAACAAATATAGAGGTGTTTAACGGAATTTTGCAAGTAAAATCACATTATAATGAGAGTATGATTTGAGAATTAAAAAAATAGGACCCCTCAGTATAGAGCGTCTTTAGGGCATTCCGAACATCGAAAAACCCCAACTATAACCAAAAACTAACAACGCCAAACGATTTAAACCGCATGGCGTTGTTAGTTTTTGGTTATAGTTGGGGTACATATTGATTTTTAAACATATCCCAAAACCATGTCTTCCGCTTTTGCCGAAGCCAAGCGTTTCGACGGTTTTCCGTAGCCGCCGCCGCCCGGTAAAGTCAAAATTAGCTCCTCTTGCGGTTGCAATTTATCGATGCCTTTTGCGGGCAATTTACGTCCCGTTGACAAGACCGCCGAGCCGCGTTTTCCTGATTTTCCGCCGAACAAACCATAGGCCGAAGTCTTGGTTTTTTCCGTACTGATGCTGATACTGAGGGGGTGTTTGCCAATGTTTTTGAAACTGAAAATCTGCCCTAAACCACCGCGAAACTGCCCATTTCCGCCACTTCCTGCGGCCAATTGCTTGCGCGTTACGAGAACGGGACAGTCGTTTTCAAGGACTTCAATCGGTACATTCGCCACATTTGTCGGAAAATGTAAGCACGGTTCGCCGTCCAAAGTCGGGCGTGCACCGAGACCCGCCGCGAGGAAAATATACTCCACAAATTCGTCGCCATTGTCGCGTTTTCCGTTCAACACAACTATCCAAACCGAGCCGCCACAATCGGCTTGCACGCGGTCGGGAACGGCTTTCGCGAGGGCGCCAAAAACGGGCGCGTGCAGCAAATTTCCCGTAATGTGTCGCGCACCAAGCGGTGACGGTTTTTTAGCATTCAACAATGAACCTTCGGGCGCGGTGACGGAAATTGGGCGAAATGAGCCTTCATTATTCGGAATTTCGGGACTAAAAACGCATTTAATTGGATAAGCCGTGTAAGCAAAAACGTAGTTCAAAACCGCATTTATCGCCAACGGATGCGCCGCCGAAGTGCCGTCATAATCGACCAAAATTGCGTCGTCTTGGATGGTTACGGCGATTTTAAATTTAACCAAATTGGCTTTTGCATCGCCGTCGGCATCGTATTCGTAGCGATAAGTGCCGTTTGGCGCCTTACTGATTGCGGCGCGCATGGCTTTTTCGGATGCATTAATTATTTGCTCGGCCAAAGGATTTAATTCTGTCAAATTATTTTCAGATAACATACGTAAAAGCGACCGAATGCCTTGGTCATTTGCCGCAACTTGCGCCCGAATATCACCCACAGTTTGCGTAGCAGCGCGCACATTTGTCTCAATAATCCGAAACATGGTCTCATTTGGGGACCCCTCAGTATAGAGCTTAGTTGGCGGAATATACAAGCCTTCTTCGTAGAAATCGCGCGCTCCAGCACCCCACAAAACGCCGCCGATGTCGGGCGAATGCGCAATGCAACCGATAAACCCAATGAGTTTTCTGCTCTGAAAGTCTCCTCCTTCGGGGGTCGGGGGGCTAAAAATGGGCGACACGATGCCAATATCGGGTTTGTGTCCCGCGCACAACCACGGGTCGTTTGTTATCACAACGTCGCCTTCTTTCCACGCGGTTAAGGGAAAATAATCTTTTAAAAGGCTCTTCATCAAGAACGGTAAAACGCCCAAAAACGACGGGACGCTCACGCTCGATTGCGCGACGGATTGCCCGTGCGTGTCCATCAAAACGACGGCAAAATCGGCACTTTCACGCGTAACGGTCGAAAAAGAGGTGCGTTGCAAGGTCGTTCCCGCTTCATCGACGATGGAAATGAGGCGCGACCAAAGAATGGTTAGGCTGATGGAATCGAACATTTTTTCTGAATTAAAAATTGAAAATTAAGCATTAAAATCGGGTGATTTTAGCGCTTTTAGTTTCGGACAATTGATTTTATTTTAGGCAAAAATATTCTTTAATTCCGCTTTTTTTTGAAAAAATACTGAGGGGTCCATTTAGTCATAGAATAATTCAAAAACGCGTCCTACATTGCGGCTCAATTTGACACCTAATGCCACATCCAAATACCAAAATTATGAATAAAAATGTCTTAGTGAATGCACCTGAAATTATTGTTTTTATTATTATGTCAACTTTAATGAGTTGCAAAAATAATGCATCCAGTAATGCCGCAATTGCCTCGGTAAACAAGCCTGAAATCACCTATCGTCAAGCCGCCGAGTTTGAGCCGACCGAAGCCGTTTGGCTCATTTGGTCGAATTATGACCATAAAGAAGGCTATTCAAATCAAAAGACGCAAGCCGACATCATTGCGGCGTTGTTGCCCTACGTGAAAGTGAAATTAGTTGTGCCAAATGACTCGACAATTAACGCGATTTCGTCGGGAAAAGGACCTCTCAGTATAAGCGCAAAAACGGCCATCGAAAACGGTCGTTTGAGCTTTTTTAAAGAAGCGTATCGCGAGTTTTGGGCGCGCGACATGGGACCCGCCTTTGTCATTGGTTCCGACGGAAAATTAGCGGTTGCCGACTTCAGTTTTAGCGGTTGGGGTTACGGAAAAACGACCGATTTTGACGTCGCAAAAGATGAGAAATTGGACGAAAAACTCGCCGAAAAAATGAGTTTAAAAACCGTTTCAACCGATTTAATTACCGAAGGTGGCGACCACGAAGTGAACGGTAAAGGTACGATGATGGCGTGTGAATCAGTCGAAATGACCCGCAATCCGACGATGAGTTTGGTACAAATCGAAACCGAATTTAAGCGTGTTTTAGGCATAAGAAAAGTAATTTGGCTCAAAAAAGGCTTGATTGAAGACGATTACACGTTTTTAGGACGCCTTAGAAATAAAAATGGCGATTCCGTTTACACCGTTTTGACGACCAACGGACACGTGGATGAAACGGCGCGTTTCGTCAACGATTCAACGATTTTGCTCGCCGAACCCGTTGACTTAGACGACCCGATTGACCAAGAAAATAAGCGCCGAATGGACGTCAATTTCGACATCCTAAAACGGGCAACTGACCAAGACGGGAAGTCGTTTAAAATCGTTCGGATGCCGTTGCCAAAACTGATGTTTTCGACCCTGAAACCCAACGATGGCGTCTATGAAATTATAAAAGAATTTAATTACAAAGACGGTTCAAAATTCCCCGTTGGGAAACCCGTAAAAGTCGTCACTGCGTCCAGTTATTTGAATTTTTTGATTGCCAACGACGTCGTTTTAATGGCCAGATATTGGAAACAAGGCGTGGATTTGACTATTAAAAAACGCGATGAAGCGGCTGAAAACGTCTTAAAATCCGTATTTCCGAATAAAAAAATCGTTGGTATTAACGCTTTTCCGATTAATCTCGGCGGCGGTGGGATTCATTGCATCACGCGGAATGAACCTAAATTGTAACAAAAAAAGACCCCTCAGTATAAACCCGTTTTCTGTCCATTTTTACCTAAAATTAAGTATCAAATCATGGAATTATTGACCAATCCAGACATCTGGATTTCGTTTCTCACGCTCTGCCTTCTCGAAATCGTTTTGGGCATCGACAACCTTATTTTTATCTCCATTTTAACCAACAAATTGCCCGTCGAACAGCAAGCAAAAGCGCGCAAATTGGGCTTGTCATTGGCTTTGGTGATGCGCATTGTTTTGCTATTTTCCATTACTTGGGTCATGGGATTGACCGCCGATTTGTTCAGCTTGGGCAGTATTGGCATCTCGGGTAGGGACTTAATATTGCTTCTCGGTGGCTTGTTTCTGATTTATAAAAGCGTAAAAGAAATACACGAAAAAGCAGAAAGTGCGGGCGAAACGGAAACGGAATTGAAGGAAATTGTCGGTTTTAACGCCGTAATTCTTCAAATTATCCTCGTCGATTTGGTCTTTTCGCTCGATTCCGTCATTACGGCCGTCGGCATGGTCGACGAAATTAGCGTCATGATTGCCGCCGTTATCGTCTCGATGATTGTCATGTTTTTGTCCGCAACGTCGATTAGTACGTTTGTCAATAATCATCCTGCTGTCAAAATTTTAGCGTTGGCTTTTTTGATTATGATTGGTACTGCTTTGGTTGCCGAAGGACTCGATTTTCATATTCCGAAAGGCTATATTTATTTCTCAATGGCGTTTGCTTTTGTCGTCGAATTGGTCAATATAAACATTGGTACGCGAAAAAATAAGTAGGTTCGCAGCCGTATTTGTAACTGTATTTGCGAATTTATTCACACCCGTAACTGTATTTGCGAATTTATTCGCACTTGTAACTGCAAATTCATTTGCAGTGGCTTGTGGTTTTCAATCTACTTTTCCCGTTTTCTGCGAATAAATTCGCAGTTACAGGTGCGAATGAATTCGCAAATACACATACTTCTCGTTAGAAAAATTACCATAATAAATTAAAATTTATGACAATTAAAATTGCTTTATTACAGCTGGCTTGCGGCGAAAATGTGGCTGAAAATGAATCAAAACACGTCGAATACATTCGCAAAGCGGCGGCAAATGGTGCGCAAATCATTGGTTTGCAAGAGCTGTTTAATGCGCAATATTTCGCACAATACGTTGATGTTAAGAACTATAAATATGCGCAAAAAATACCTTGTGATATGACTGAGCAGATGTCTAAACTCGCGGCTGAGTTAGGCGTCGTTTTGATTGTTCCCATTTACGAAGAGGCGATGGTCGGCGTTTATTTCAATACGGTTGTGGTCTTTGATACCGATGGAAAATATTTGGGAAAATACCGCAAAAACCACATTCCCGACGGTCCGCAATATCATGAAAAATTCTATTTCACGCCAGGCGACATGGGTTATCCGATTTTTGAGACCAAATTTGGGAAAATTGCCGTCGGCATTTGTTGGGACGAATGGTTTCCCGAAGTTGCGCGGATTTTTGCGATGCAAGGCGCTAATATTATCTTTTATCCATCTGCGATTGGCTCCGAACCCGACCGACCTGATTATAGCAGTCACAAGGCTTGGCAGATCGTCATTAGTGCGCATGGCATCACGAACGGCGTCTTTATTGCGGCGTCAAATCGCGTGGGAAAAGAAGGCGATATGCGCTTTTACGGCAAGTCATTTATCAGCGACCCATTTGGTGATTTTTTGGCAGAAGCCAATGATAATGAAACAATTATATATGCCGATTGTGATGTATCTAAAATAAAAGAAGCGCGAGAACTGTTGCATTTTCTACGTGACAGAAGGGTAGATACGTATGCACCACTTTTGCAAAAAACGTTGGTCTAAAGACGTTTTAGTGTTCAATTAATTCAAAAGGGACCCCTCAGTACAAAGCCATTTTTGAGCAAATTTCACAACCAAAATTGCTCAAAAAAGTGCTTTATACTGAGGGGTCCCTTTTTTGAAAAAATAAACATTTAAAAAATGAAATTTGGAATTATAGCTACATTCACCACTTCGAAAATCATTTCTCTATATCTCAATTGAATCCTTTTAAAATGAAAAAACATTTCCTTTTTCTATTCGCTAACTTATTGGTTATCAATGTTTTCGGGCAACGTAAGTTATTGCATTGCGGTACTTTGATTGACGGCATTGGCAACGCGGCAAAAACAAATATGACCATTATTGTCGAAAAAAATAAAATTACGGGCGTCGAAAACGGCTTCACGACGGCGCAATCGGGCGATGAAATAATTGATTTGAAAAACAAAACCGTTTTGCCTGGCCTCATAGATATGCACGTGCATCTTGAAAGTGAAACGAGCAAGGATGCCGCCACAAAACGCATGAGTATGTCGTCGGCTGATGTTGCTTTTGAAGCGCAAAAAAATGGTTTGACAACCTTAATGGCGGGGTTTACGACGGTGCGCGATTTGGGCGGGACGGGTGTTAATATTTCGCTCAGAAATGCGATAAATAAAGGCATTGTTGTTGGTCCGCGCATCTTCACATCGGGCAAAACGGTCGCCACAACGGGCGGTCACGGCGACCCGACAAACGGTTGGCGACCTGATGTTTCGTTTCCTGAAAACTTTGACGATGGCGTCGTTGATAGCCGCGATGAAGCCCGTCGTGCCGTTCGTCAACGCTATAAAGACGGTGCGGATTGGATAAAAATCACGGCAACGGGTGGCGTTTTGTCGATTGCAAAAAATGGAAAAGCACCGCAATTTCAACCCGACGAATTGGACGGTATTATTTCGACGGCGAACGATTATGGGTTCAAAGTTGCGGCGCACGCCCACGGCGCGGAAGGCATGAAACGCGCCCTGAAAGCGGGTGTAACGACGATAGAACACGGCACTTTTATGGACGATGAGGCGATTGCGTTGTTCAAAGAAAAAGGTGCGTATTTGGTTCCGACGATAATTGCGGGCAAATCGACGGCAGATTCGGCGAAAATCCCGGGTTATTACCATCCTTTTGTTACGGCAAAAGCCTTAGAAACGGGTCAATATATTCAAGCAACCTTCGCAAAAGCGTACAAAGCGGGCGTGAAAATCGCGTTTGGCACCGACGCGGGCGTCTTCAAACACGGCTTAAATGCTAAAGAATTTCAATACATGACCGAAGCGGGAATGCCGATAATGGAAGCCTTAAAATCGGCGACAATTGTGGCGGCTGATGTGTTGGATATTAAGAAGGATTTGGGGTCCATCGAAGTCAACAAAATTGCGGATATTATCGCAACAGATAACAATCCTTTGGTAGATGTTAAGACGTTGATGAACGTGGTTTTTGTGATGAAAGAAGGGGTTATTTATAAAAAATAATGTCGCCAAAACTATGGTATGAGGCATAAAAAAGGCTTTTTTAGCGCAGTTTATGCGTGAAAAAGCCTTTTTTTAATTTTATACTGAGGGGTCTCATTTTTACAAAATTAG
>JAYUKJ010000657.1:0-3067 GCA_043764555.1 Saprospiraceae bacterium | reverse complement strand
ACACTGAGTTTTTTTTAGGATTATGGGGTGACGAACTAAAAACTTAGTGTTCTTTGTGAACTCTGTGTGAAAAAATAAACCGTGCGCCAAAACATTCTTGGAGGGCAAAAGTAAAGGCTAATTTGGGATTTTTTTTAAACTTAATCAGTTTTTAGATTTTGTTAAGGATTTACGGGGAATTTTGAGGATTTTAGGAATGTCAAATGCCAAATGTCAAGGATTTAAAGTGAAGTCTTTGAAATTTGAAATCTGAAATCCTTGAAATCTGAAATCCTTGAAATTTGAAATCATTTTTTTTGCAATTGCAACAACAACCAATCGCGTTCTGTCAAAGCGGTTGTGGCTTCAATTTCCGTTTTTAATTTATCGGTCGCTTTTCGGCTACGCAAGTCCGTTTGTAGGAGTTTACGCGTAAATTTTACCAAATTTAAGTAATTTTCTCGGTGATAGCCCAAGTTTTTCTGCCGATGAATGAAGGTTTTGAAACTCTCCAAAAGGCTGTCTAAGGCTGCGTATTCGCCCGTTTCGTAATACATCCGCATCAACATTCGCCTTGCGTCGAGGTTTTGTAGGGCTTCTTTCAAATGCACATCGCGGAGCAATTCCATGGCTTTCGGATAATCATTTTTTCTAAAATGAAGGTGGGCTAAGTTGTAGCGAAATAGATTTTCACGCTCTTTGACGGGCAGTTTTTCTTTAAAATCGTTCAAAAAATCGGCTGCCCAAGCGGTTTCGCCGATTTTTATCGCCAAATTCGCCACGTTCCTGTACGTGTAAGGCGAGAGAACGCTGTCGTCGAGCAATGCCCCGTTTGAGAGGCCATTGCGGTACAAATCAAGGGCGGCGGCTTCGTATTGCCGTTCGCCGCCGTTGAGTTTTTTGATGCAGACATTTATCGCCAAAAGGTATAAATCGCGGATTTCAAGCGGCGGAAAAATAGTGGCATGGTCAATAATTATCTGTTTAAGTTGTTGTAAATCAGCTTCTTCTGAAAATTTTAAGGCGCGATACGCAAAAAAGTAGGCCGATACTGAGGGGGTGCTTTTAAACGTGCCGTCGCCAATTTTTTCTAATAAATCCGCCAAAAACGGCTGTTCATATTGCTGTTTTGAGACACTCGAATGCGACAACTGAACGCAGGCCCATCGCAACAATTCGGTCGCATAAAAATGATTCAAACCATCGGACAAGGCTTGTAAATTGAAATCGGCGGCATCACGGCGGCGGTGCCGATGCTCAAAAATTTCGACTTGCAATTGAAAATCGGCTAGATGAAACCCGCCGTTTTGAACCGTCGCGTCGTGCAAAGTTGCCGTGGTTTGTGCCAAATGTTTTTCCAATGTTTTATCTGCATTTCGTTTTTTCAAAGCACGAGTGAGCAATAAATTTTGTTGCAAATCATTGTCTATCAATTCTTTATGAATCAAAAACTGTTTGGTCAATTTCAACAAAAACGACATCGTGTAGCGCATTGTCGCGTCGTCGAACGGGACATTTTCCGTAAAAACAAAGCGGTGTGCGTTTTCTTTCGTCAAAAAAGGCGTTTGTACTGAGGGGTCCCTTTTTTCAGTTTTCTCGGTTTCTGTTTCCGCATTTTGTTCCAAATTTTTCTCAAAAAAATCGAACAACCGCACCACATCTTCCCGCGTGTTGTGAAACGGCGAACGGAGGAATTTTGCCAAATCGCGGCGGTCAGATTTGGTTAAGGCTTTTAATAATTGAAAAAGGGGTGTGCTTTGCATGAGTGGATTTCAGATTTCAGATTTCAAGGTGTCGCGTGTTTTGTCGTGGGTTTTGTCATTCAGATTCTTATGATATTTCAAAAGAAAACTGATGATTTTTATCAAATAATTTGTTGTTTTTAATGACTGCAAAAGCAATTAATGCAATTTTGTTCCTAATGGCGTTCAAAACGGACATTTTTGCCTTACCTTCTTTTTGTTTTCTGATGTAATAGTCTTGAATTGCGCCTTTTGTTCTTACTGCTGCCATTGCTGCCAAATGGAGCATTTTTTTGAGTTCTTTGTCCGCGTGAGGTGATACTTCGTTTTTTCGCCTTACGCTTGTTCCTGATTTACAATCAAATGGGGCAACGCCTGCATGACACGTGAATTGTCTTGCATTATCAAAAGCTGTAAAGCCCTTTGTTTTAATAATGAGCCCCATGGCTATTTTTGTTGCAATACCAGGTATTGAATCCAACAATTCAAGTTGTTTTTTAAGATTGTCGTCGTTTTCAACGGTTTGTTTGAGTTGTTCTTCGACCGTTTTAATCTGCTCTTTTAGTGCTTCAGTGGCTGGATGGGTTAATTTTTCAAGTAGCTCGCAATGAGTTGGCTTCATAAAGTTTTTTTGCTCCCGCATGGGCACATCAATGGCATTAAAAGCGGCGAGCAAGCGTTGGCGCAAGGCTTCTAAATACTTTAGTTGCTCAATCGTTTCGTCCAAAGGTTGCCATAAACGGGCTTCTTTTTGAAACCTTAGAGCATACAAGGCAATACGGGCGGCATCTTTCGCATCGTTTTTACCCCGTGCAATGCCTTGAGAATGTTTGATGGCTTTGCCACTTTGAACCCAAACGTGAGCAGATTGAACCGCCCAACCAAGCAAATGATAGGTGTACATACCTGTATGTTCACCACAAATCAATACCTCATTGATGGCTAAACCATACTTTTTGAAAAGTTTGGTTACACTTGACCATGAATCCGTGGTATTGAGAATCTGGAGTTGTTCAAGTATTTTGCCCTCATTATTGATAAGGCATAAATCTAAAGTCAGTTTAGACACGTCAATGCCTAAAAAATGACTGTAAAGAGGTCGAGATGTTGAAGCTGTCATAAGTCAATGGATTTAATACGTAAGAAAAATTAAAATTATACGGCTTTCAGTACCATGATTATTGTTTACCAATGAAGGACAGAAAATTCTTATCTAAAATACCGTAAATTGACTAAAAAAACCTGTTGAAAACTGAATCTGAATATAGGTTTAGAAAAAGTAGGAATATAGTTTATTCAACAGGACGTAAATTTAAAATTTTTTGTTTCAAGTGCAAATCAAATGG
>JAYUKJ010000656.1:0-10639 GCA_043764555.1 Saprospiraceae bacterium | reverse complement strand
CTGAACCCATCATTGGCATGGCTGATTTGTTGTCGAACGACATATTGAGCGTGGCGTCGAAAGGCTTGGATAAAGACGTCATCGAGCGTTCCGTTGCTTTCGGTCAAACGATTGCGGCGGAGGTTTATGACTGGTCGAAAACCGACGGCGGACACAACGGTTATCTCACGAATTTCACGACGGATTACGTCATGCCGACGAGTCCTGGCAGCTGGACGGTGCCTGTGCGCGGACAAACGTCGTCAAAATTGCCCTTGCATCCGTATTGGGGCAAAAACCGAAATCTCGTAAAAGCCGACGCATTTTTGTTCACGCCATCGATAATTCCGCATTCCGACGACCCACAATCTGAATGTTACGCGCAGTTTTTGGAGGTTTATGCCAAAAATAAAGTCTTGACCGAAACGGAAAAAGAAATCGCCGTTTGGTGGAGCGACGACCCTGCGGAAACGGTCGCGCCGCCTGGACATTCTTACAATTTGGCGACAATTACCGTCAAAAAAGCGCAGCCCGATTTGTTCAAAGCGGCTGAAACCTACGCCCGCGTCGGACTGTCGGTTGCCGATGCTTTTATCAATTGCTGGCGCTGCAAATACACGCATTTTAGCCAAAGACCCGCGGCCTACATCGCTAAATACATCGATGCGCGGTTCATTATGTTCTGGCCTGAGCCGCCCTTTCCCGCCTTTATATCGGGTCATGCGACGCAAGCGGCGGCGGCGGCAACGACTTTGACGGACTTATATGGCAATAATTTTGCCTTCACGGACAACACGCACGAGGGTCGTCCGAATAACCCTTTGCGCGGCACGGCGTACAAACCGCGGTCGTTCAATTCGTTTTGGGAAGCGGCGGAAGAGTCGGCTTACTCACGGTTTTTGGGCGGTATTCACGCAAGACAAGACAATGAAGTGGGACTTTCGGAAGGTCGAAAAGTGGGGCGGAATGTGAACGCTTTGGCTTGGCGAAAATAGGTGTATATTTGCGGATAAAATTAAATTAGAAATGGGTTACAGTAATTTTAAAAAAATAAAAACCGTTATCAAGAAGTTCAAATTGGATATGCAACTTGTTGATTTATTCACGGCTGTTACGCCTGTTCAACCGAGTGCATGGTTGACAGAATCGCTTGAAATTGCCGAAATTGCGCCCTTAACTAACGAAAAATCGAAGTCTGAGCGTATTGTTTCGCCCATTTTGATGGAAATTGCAAAGGGATACCGCAACAAAATTTCGTTGTTTTCGGGTGAAGACATCAACGTGCGGTCGGAGGATGATTTGTCGGGTCCGTGTGATTTTTTCTTTTCTCTGCAATTGCCAAAACTGTACGTCGAAGCACCGATTATTTCGCTTGCGGAAAGTAAAGATGAAGATATGGAATGGGGAATTGCTCAATGTGCGGCGCAGATGTATGGGGCAAAATTGTACAATGAAATGGAAGGAAAAGAGATTCCAATTATCTTCGGTTGTGCCACCGACGGGATTGAATGGCGTTTTATGAAATTAGAAAATAATGTTTATTTCATTGATAATAAGACGATTACAGAGTTGCCAAAAATTTTAGGCACTTGGCATCATGTTTTACAATCGTATTTGCCAAATTAGGGACCCCTCAGTATAAAGCCGAAAAAAGCCATTTTGACACGTGTCAAAATGGCTTTTTTCGGCTCTATACTGAGGGGTCTAAATTTTCTGAAAGTCAAATGTTGAAGTTGGATAGAAAAGCGCAACTGTTTATTTGATTGCTTATTTTTGCAGAGCTTAAACGACCGTGTAATATGAATAAATACTTCGACCTCAACCGTTCGACCTCAACCGTTCGACCTCAACCGTTCGACTTCAACCGTTCGACCTCAACCGTTCGACCTCACCGTTCGACCTCAACCGTTCGACCTCAACCGTTCACTGGCATAAATTCCAAAACGCTTTGGGTTGATGTGTTTTCACGTGCGATTTGCTCAAAAATCGCCCAAATGACGCCTTCTTGATGTTCGGGATGCTGTTTCACTCCACATACTGAGGGGTCTCTTTTTCCCATAAAAACGCTTTTTTTCCAACACACCACATTTTGCTTGGACATTGTTCTAAGTAAAATAATCAAACACTTTTTCACGATGTACAAAACCAGAGAAGAATTTGCAAAACAAATTGGGATGTGCGCCCGCACAATGATGCGTAAACTTGAAAAAGTTGGGTATCAAGTCCCCGCTTATGAGATGTTATCGCCTGAAACGCAGGAAGAAATTAAGAAGGTATTGAAAATAATTTAGCCGTGTCCAACTTTGTCCAACAATGTCCAATTTTGTCCAAATCGGGTATGTGTAGGAGGGCATACCTTTGTGGCAAATTTTTGTTGCAACGAATTCCCTATTTTAAAACTTTATTCTCTCACATTTAAATTTCTAAAAATGAAGAACATTTTAAATTTTCTCTCATTTGGTAAGTTCATGATGTCCCAGAACTTTATTGTTTTTATTGCGATTTCATGTATCTTTGTTACGTCATGTCAAAAGGACATTACTAATTTGCCAAATAAGGCAAAGAGAGTCGAAGCAATTCTGCCTGTTGCGCTCAATGAGGCAAAGGTCTTTTTTGAATCAACAAGAACAAATTCATTTGCAGGTTCTTCTATTAGATTGAATCCGCTTTGGGATGATGCTTATTTAGATACAACTCTATCAGGGAAGAAGTATTTGATAGTATCTTTATTTGGCAGTGGATTCAAAATTAACCACAAGCCTTCAGATGCAAGATTGATGTTCTACAAGGACTCAGCTGGCATAGTTAGAAGCCAAATTTTTGCTTACTCACCGACGGCAGAATACAAAGAACGTAAACAAGGGGTGCTTGAGATTGAAGACTTTTGTGGGACAATCTTTTTTTACGAATTAGACGGGCGTCTTAAAAAAGCACCTCACTACAAAAATGGTAGAGTCGTCGCCTACGGCACAGAATCACGCGGTACTTCTCCACGAAGTTGTAGCAGCGTTTATATGGAATTCGATTGTGAAGGATGTGCTTGGTGGGTTACTATTTGCATTGATAACACTGGCGGTAGCGGTGGTGGCAATGACGGTGGCGGAGACCCTTGGAATAGTAATGGCGGTGGACCGGGTAATAACGGAGGTAATAACGGTGGTAGTGGTGGAACAGGCGGTACAGGCGGTACAGGCGGTGGTGGAGCAGGGGGATCGGGCGGCGGCGGTGGTGGTAATAATGACAATGGTTGCCCAACTTGTATGCCAGCAGGCGAGGAACCTAATCCTCCAATTCCTCCTGTTGTTAATATCATAAACCAACTAACTGAATGTAGAGCAGCCGTTTTTGCAACATTGCAAAATAAGCTAACTGGTGATTTTGCACAATTTTTGAATAATTTTCAAGCTAACACTAATGGACTCAGTCTTAAAATTAAAGAAGGCTACTTACAAGGCACTGATATCAACAATGACGCTCAAACAATTCCACTTCCTGGTGGCAAGTCTTGGGAAATTACGTTGAACAGAAATGTTTTAGATTTTTCCTCTAAAGAATACATAGCAATTACAATTTATCATGAAGTCTTACATGCTTATTTAGAAGCATATTTTCCTACAATTGGTACATTTGACCCAAATACCCAGCATCATCAGTATATGGCCAATCAATGCGTTGATTATATGGCTGCTATGTTGCAGCAACTCTTTCCTAATCTGTCAAATACGGATGCGACAGCTTTATCTTGGCAAGGGCTTAATGGCAATTTTAAATTTAAAAATGGTGTGGTGGAACCAAACAGTTATTGGAACCAATTACCAGAAGCCACAAGAATCAACTATATTAATCGTAATAATCAATTCAAAACAGGAAAGTTAAATGGAACGGGGACGCAATGTAATTAGGCTTTTGATACCTACAGTCATTTTTTTATCTTGTGTCATTTGTAATGCGCAAGGGCGGATAGCACCACAATTTATCCCCGACAAAAATAAAAATGGAGAAACACCTTCAGCTATACCCAGGTATTTAGGTACTTTGGATGATTCAACAACTAAAAAGGCTCCCGAATGTTTCGGTGGGGTAGGCTACTTTTCTTTCATTGTTAAATCTGACGGAGATGTTGAACTGAAACACTATGAAGGGCATTTGCCAGCAAATTTTGTTAAAAATATCAAAAAAAATATTTTGCAGACAAAAGGAAAGTGGATTCCTGAAATAGAATTCGGCGAATATGTTAATAGTCAACCTTTGATATTTATTTTTTTTGTAAACTTAGGTAGAAGCGAATATTGCGATATAAGCAATCCTCTTTTTCGAGCAAATGAAGTAGAGATTGGCTACACACTCATGCAGAATATCAACAGAACTAATTCAAACATGATTGTATCAGATGTAAATTACTTACTGCCAATAGGCGGTTACTGGAAGTTATATTAACTGCTAAAAGTAAATTCCCACTCAGTATTTTGAGGCAAAAAAGCCGAACGTCCCAACCCGTTCGGCTTTTTCTTTTTTCAAACCATCCTATCCATCTCTAACCGATATGCCAACAATTTTATCATCGGAAAAACCAATTCGCTGCGCAAAATTTGACCTTTGTAGTCCGTAAAATCGTGGCACGAGACGTCGTACAATGCGTTCAATACTGAGGGGGCCTATTTTCTGACAGGTAAGGACCGAACTCGAATACCGCGCTCATTAATCGTGCGAAGCAAAAGCAAGTGCTTGATAAATCGCGTCGCGTGTCAAACGCGGAAACTCGTCGAGCATCGTTTCCATGCTCATGCCGCCCGCTAAATAGGCTAAAATTGCCGTGACCGTTATGCGCGTTCCGTGAATATGCGGCTTGCCCGTGCAAATTTCGGGGTTGATGGCGATGTATTTAAAATCGGGAAAAATGTATTCCATGATGTTATTATTTTTAACAAAAGTAAAGCTTTTTTCATAAAATCAAAGAGAAAACGCTTGTTTTGTTATAGAAATGGGCTAAAAAATCTCGACCGATTTGCAATCCAATTGCAAATTGGTCGAGAAAATAGCTTAAAAATCAGCGTAAATCTGTAAAATAAATCCAATGTATGGTCAAAAAAAATCATTGAATTAAAAACTTCCCCGTTCCCACCAATTGTCCGTCGTTGTCAATTCTGAAAAAATAGATGCCCGTTGTCAAATCTTTGCGTTTGAAAAGGTACGCATTTCCCTCAAATTTTTCGCTCCGCAATTGCCTTTTAAAGGCATCAAAAAGGTTAAAATTCGATTTTATACTGAGGGGGACTATTTTTTGTTTTTTCTTATTTTAATGTCTTTAATGTGACGACAGAAGACTACATTTGCCCACTACTCAAACGGAAAGTGAGACATTGAAAATAACTTAGAAATTACTTTCATTGATTACAAACGCGGCTAAATCAACGATTAACTAAAACGAACAAGCTAAACTTACACCACGTCCACGCATTTATGGCAGTATTTTGGCACTACAACACGTAGTCCTCAGCAGTACGCAAAGCCTTATTGTCACCCAATTATGCTCAACTATTCATCATTACCGCGACTCCAATCCGCGCCATCACACATTTTACGCATTTTACACATTTTTACACATTTTTACACATTCTTACATATTCTTACATACTTTTAAATTCCATTATTAATTTTAGAAAAAGAATCTATGAAATTATCGACTACACTTTTACGCGTCCTGCTGTTGTTGGGACCCCTCAGTATTTTTGCTCAAGCGCAAGACTTCGACGACTTGGAGTTTTTTAAGGGAGACAACGTGTTTGCGGGTCTCGAAATTGGCTCAAAAGGCTTGAAACCGTGCATCATTCGGTTCGCCGAAAATGGTAAACGGGTGAGTTTTACGCCCTTAATTGAGTCACCAAATTTGTCATTGAATACGAATGCGAGCGATGCAACGCAAGACGAGCGCGCGCCTTTGGATTCGACAATTGCGCGGGTGATGCAATATGTTAAATTATTCAAAAGTGACCCGTATCGGATTCCGCAAGACCGCATTTTTTTGTTGGCCAGCAGCGGTTTGGTCGCAACTTTGAGCAAAAACCACATTGCGGCGTATTTTCGGAACCAAATTCAGTTGAAAACCAAACTGCAACTGTTTGAAATGTCGGGTGACGAAGAGGGCAGCTACAAGGCATTGCACCTTGCGGTGGACGAAAATCGCGAGAAATACGAGTACGCAAAAGCCGATAATATCAACGTTGTGGACATCGGTTCGCGCAATATTTCAGGCGCGCATTTGATTGAAGGCAACGTGACAAAATCGTTCCAAGAGACCACGGGCTCGATAAAAAACGTCATTGAAGCCGTGCGTGAAGAGATAAAACGTGTCAATATGGACACGTCTTCTTCCGACGGGCGCTACAAAGTTTGCTTGTTGGCGGGTAAGATTTTTAAAGAAAAATACTTGCCGCAAATTGGTTTGTCGGCACAACCCGACTACGTGTTTTTCGGCGGTGGTACGCCTTTTTTCGTCACGGCATGGCTAAAACCCACGGCTTTTAGCACCAAAGACCGCCTCATTCAGATGCGTCAAGAGGACATAACGTATTTCAGACAGGAGGCGGTGAACTACAATAATGTTGATATTTTATTCAAATCGCGCGCAAATAATTTAGGTTATTTGTCGCTCGACGACCGAACCAAGCTCAAACAAGCACGGCGCGTTTTTGGCGATAAATATTTGGACGTTTTGGTCGCAGCGGGTTTGATGGATGCCATTTTTGAAGAATTTTCGCACCGCGGCGTTAAGACTTTTTACTTTGACAATCGGATGTTGTCGTCGGGTTTGGAGTATTTTTTATACCTTCAATACAAAGCGGCTAAATAATTTCAGATTTTAAATTCCGCAGATTTCAGATGCCAAATTCCAACAACTTGTTTGGAATTTGGCATCTGTATTTTGGACCGAAATAGGTTGACCTAAGCGAAATACCAACTGTCTTTAAGCTACGCAAATGCATTATAGGTGGTTTTAATTTAAAGCAGTTACTTTGCAAGTGATAATACAATTAATTTTTTGGACAAATTAAATGAAGCAAGCAAAATTGAACCATTCTGATAAAATCACCATCGCCATAACGGACGACCGAAAAGATTTACGCCAATCCGTTTCTCAACGACTCACCGAAACGGAACGCATAGAAGTGTTGTTTGAAGCCGAAAACGGGGAAGATTTCCTCTATAAAATGGCGCAACGCACGGGTTTTCGCTTGCCCCAAGTCGTTTTGATGGACATTGAAATGCCTTTGAAAAACGGAATTGAAACGGTTCGGGAAGCCTTCGCGCTTTATCCGACGGTCAATTTTTTGATGCTTACGGTCTTCGATGATGATGATAAAGTATTTGAAGCGATTAGAGCGGGTGCCGTCGGTTATTTGTTGAAAGAAGAAAAAACGGACGTGATTCTTAGGTCAATTGAAGAGATTATTGAGTTTGGCGGTGCGCCCATGTCACCGCGAATTGCGCGAAAAACAATGAATTTACTCGCAAAAATGGACCCCTCAGTACAAACAGCTTCGGACGGCGAAAATTTGACCGAAAGGGAAATGCAGGTCTTAAAACATCTCGTGGATGGCTTGGATTATAAAAAAATTGCCGAAAAATTAGACATTAGCCCCAACACAATTCGCAAACATATCGACAATATTTATAAAAAACTTCACGTCACTTCGCGCGCTCAAGCGGTGACGATTGCGGTGAAAAAACGCTGGTTTTAAGGGAAGTATGAAGTATGAAATATGAAGTATGAAATATTTCATACTTCATATTTCATACTTATTTCAATTGTTGTGCCTTTGCCGCGTTCGGACTGCAAATTAAAGTCTGCACCCATCTCTTGGGCGCGGGCTTTCATATTTTTCAAGCCATACCCCCCCTCAGTATTTTCACTTAAATCGAAGCCTCTGCCGTCATCTTTCAAGCAAAATTTGAACTGTGTTGCCTCGTTGGTTTGAATGAAAATTTCGAGCGTTTGGGCGTGCGCGTATTTCAAGGCATTGTTCAAGGCTTCTTGGCAAATGCGGTAAAGATTTAAGGCTTGATTGGGGTTTAAAATGGGATTATTGACAACGTTTTCACTAAAAACTAAACGGATATCCGAGCGGTTTTTTACCTGATTTGTTGCGTATAATTTGAAGCGGTCATAAAAATCTTCCACCGTTATTTGTTCGTTATTAATCGCCCAAATTGTTTCCCGAAGGTTCAAAATGGCGCTTTTTGCCGTGTTTGCTACGTCATTTAAGCGATTTTCGTCCTTGTTTTGGGTTTCTACAATGTGGTCAATATTAGAAATAATATAGCTCAATTGTGCGCCCACATTGTCATGCAAATCGCGGCTTATGCGTTCCCGCTCGTGTTGCAAACGGATTTGGCTTTCGAGTTCCATTTGTAGCTTTTCTTGTTGGTTTTTTAACAGCGTTTTAAATCGTTGCAGAAGTGCCAAAAACAGCAAAACAACCTCGATGCAGAAGGCAGGAATCGCCATAAAAGGGGACTGTAAAAGAGTGGATTGAATGAATCCCGCGTTGCGTAAAAGGATTAAAAAAACGGTTATGGCAACGGGTAAAAATGCAAATAAAAAGTAATAAGCGGGTGTGTAACGTTTATAAATGCCGATGCCGAGCATCAAAAGGATGAATATTATGGCTGAAATGAGCGTAAGATTCGCTAATTTTAGCATAATTGGCAGCAAAGGCAAGGAAAAATGGTGGTAGTTGAGGGAAAACAAGATTTCGCCAATCAGAAGACCCGTAATGATTTGAATACCAATATTAAACGCTTTATAATTTTTTACTACTTCAAATAATAAACGATAAACAAAAACCAATAAAAACCCCATTAAAGCAAACGACCAAACGACTTTTGTTGCATTGGCTAAAACGGGCGAATTGCGCCAAAACCACTCATAACCAAAGCCGTTGACGCTCACAAACAGCATCATGCCGCACATCAAATACGCCCCATAATAGGCATAAATTCTTTCTTTGAAAGCGAACCATAAACCGAATGAAAGGAAGGCGGCAAAGAACATAAAAACGAAAATAGCCAACCAAATACCCGTTTTTTTACGGTCAAATTCCGAAAAGTGCGTAACAGAATCCAAATAACTATAACCAATTAATGAGCCGACATCGCTGTGAATTCGCGCAAAAAGGGTCGTTTTTACGCCTTTTTTTGGCATAAAAGAGAAAATCAATTGACGATTTAATACATCGCGTTGAATGAAGGGAAAGTTGATACCCGTATGTACATATTTTACGATACTATCAGTTTCGATTTGATAAAACAGCACATCTTGCGGACTCGAAATGTCAAACCACCAATACATTTTTTCATCGGGTATTGAGTCAAAATCAATGTCTAAACGCAGCCAAATCGCACTTTTGGTGTAGCCAAATTGTAGATAATCAGTAGGGTAATGCAGCCATTGATTTACGGAAGAATCGTGTAGAACATCGGCAATCGTTTTAGTGCCTTTTTCATCTTTTAGAATAGAAATATAGCCAGAAAGGGACGAACGCTGCGCCTTCCACTGCAACGTCGGTGCGGGAGCCCCCCTCAGTATCAGGGCAAAAAAAAGGAATATTATGCTGAATTTGTACTTCATTTAAAGGGAAATGCGTCGTTTTAGACCTCAAAGATAGCTTTTTTTGATTAAAAAAAGAAACGGCTGCTTCAAACAGAAGCAGCCGCCGATGGTTTTTTTGATTTTTTAGACTTCCTCTTATTTTTATGTTTATCCATTAAAACTTATGCAAAGGTGATACATTTTAAACTAAAAAAATATTACGCAAATGCGTTATAGTGAGCAAAAAATAATATATCTATTTTTGCATTTTGATTGGTCTTGACAATACAGGATATTGGAATTTGAAATCTGGAATCCTTTTACTATGCTTTCTTAAATTTAAACAACCTATAATTCGATGAAATTACACCTTCTTTTTATCTTCCTTATGTTCCTTTCGCTTGGTTCTTTATCAGCGCAAGACCGCGCAATGGGTATGGATTGGGACCCTGCAATTACCCAAAAATCACCGCAAAAAATCCAATTGGCTTCCGTTAGTTATCGAGGTATGCCCGCCGCTTATTCGCTTGAAAAATACGCCCCCGCAGTAGGTGACCAAGGCAATTACGGCACGTGCAATGCCTTCGCCTGTGCATATGCGGCGGCGACGATGATTTTTGCGCAAACGCACGGCATTTCGGACAAAGCGACCATTAGTAAATGCGCTTTTTCGCCCGCTTTTCTCTACCAAAGCATCGTAAAAGACGGTGGCAACAACTGTCAAACGGGGTCGCATCCCGTTACGGCGTTGATTTTTATGAACGAAAAAGGGCTGCCTTTCGACCGAACTGTACCTTATACGTGCGGTAAATCGTGGTCGAATAGTGCCGAAACGGAAGCAGAAAAATACAAAATTGCGGACGCCGCCTTGCTTTTTGGCAAGGACAATGAGGTGTTAGAACCCGATTTTAAGGTGGAATCTACCAAAAAAGCGTTGGTCGAAAACACGCCCGTTATCATTGGTTTTGAGTTGCCAAAGAGTTTTTTTAAGGTCAAAACCGACACGTGGAATCCCGACCCCGCCGAGGCTTTGGGCGATTGGAAACACGGCAAACACGCCATGACGGTCGT
>JAYUKJ010000655.1:0-3083 GCA_043764555.1 Saprospiraceae bacterium | reverse complement strand
TGTTCTGTAAAAGGGTTGGGCGACACATTGATTGTCAACGAGTTAGGCGTTTTACCGGGTTCAATAATTGCCGTAATTAGGACATCTTTTGCCACCGTGTGCAACGTCGTATTGGTGATAATTGGGTCATTAAAGTCGAAATAAATGCCCGCTTTGTTGTTGATTTTAGTGCCGATTGCCAAGTCTTTTTTCTGCTTAATTCTGAATTTTACAAAGCCTTGTGACGCCGAATTATTTCTAAAACTATCGGGCAAATTGATGTTTTGGAACGTGAATTTCACGATGTTTTTGCCATAAATATCGGCTTCGTAAGCGTGGCTGCTGCCGCCAAATTCGATGCTCGGCAAGTCCAAAACGTCGCTCAAAGTGTCTCTAATCGTGACCAAAAACGCGGTGTCCGTTCCCGTATTTTGAAAGCGAATTACGTAGTCCAAGTCTTGATTTTGACGAATAAAACGCTCGGTTTTGTAACCCATCGGAAAACCTTGCTTGTCGTTCGGGTCGTAGCTGCCGACAATCGGTCGGCAAAGCATTGATACTGAGGGGCCTGCGTCGTCGTTGCCGAAGGCCGTGCCGAAGCCCGTTGAGCCGCCGCCGCTTGTATTTCTGCCGCAACCTTCCACAAAAGCCGTTGGAAATTGACTCGTCGGGTGGTTCGGTTCTTGGTCCAAAATCATGCGCCACGTATTATTAGGCAAGCCATTTGAAGGATATTTTTTTGTAAAAGTACCGTTTGGCGGCAAGCCATTCGTGTTAAAACGCATAAACAAAACTTCATCTTCAATGACGACTGAACGAATGTTTTGGCTCGGCGCCGTTCCTACGTTTTTGACAACAAATTGGACAGAATCGCCTACGCAACTGCCCGAAACCGTCAAATTCGCCCCCGAAAACGTGCCAATCGGCAAGCAAACCGAATCGGGATAAATATGTGCTTCGTTGCACAAAGTTTGACCTAAACGCGTGGAATCCCCACATCGGACGCGGGCGTTTATCGTAAACCAACCGCGTTCGCCGATGGCAATTGAACCTAAATTGAAGCGGAAAAAATTACCATTGCGCGTCGCAAAAGGACGTGTAGAACCTGTAAATTCAATCAATGAATCAAGCCGAACATCTACGTAGGCATTCGCCGCCGCCGTCGTGCCTTTGTTGTAATAACTGACGTATAGATTCGTCGGATAACAACGCGAAAAACCATAATTTGAAATATCCACCGTCAAAGCGGGGCAATTAACGACGGATTTCAAGAGGAAATCAACGGTATCGGTCGTTCCCATCGTCGAAATTCGGCGCGATACTGAGGGGGTGCAATTTTCCCACAACCCATTCGGCGTAATGAGTTTCACGGTATAATTGCCCGTATCACAAAACAGGCTGTACTTATTGCTGTTGCTGTTCACGTAAGACCGATACACTTGCCCGTCGGTACGCGTTGCCTCCACAATGCCTACACGTGCCTCTGAGTCGGTCAGGTCTTTGCGGCAATTGTTGTTGTCGTCTTTTCTTATTTCGCCTTGAAGGGCATTGAATTTTATGTCGGCGTTTGCATCAAGTTTGATGAGTTGTCGGCCTGTAAAATATTGATTAGGCGTAATTTTGCTAAAATAAGAATGACCAGATAATAAAATAGCTCCGTCGTCACTTAAATTAATGTCAGGCCTATAGATTTCTACTGACTTAACAGGTATCCGTTTCCACCAAAGGCTATCACCACGATTACTAACTTTATAAGCACTTACATGACTAAGGTTACCAGCATAATCAAGAATTGATTGAGCGATAATGCAATCTCCATTAGGTAAAACCTTCATGTTTGAATTTTCAGTATTTCTCTCATATCTTCCAATGAGTGTGTCAACAAATGTAAAATGAGTATTTTTTTTCCATATCAAATCTCCATTTACATTGAATTTAGCAATACCGTTCGTGAATAGAACATAGCAGTTATCTTGTCTATCTTTTATCAATTTCAAGCCACCGTAATAATAATAAGGATAATAATTTGTCCAAAAAGTAGAATATATGCGTCTATTTTGTACCTCCCCCATTGAGCTTAGTTCTGCTCTAAAAAGCGTATCTCTACGTGCATAAAATAGCAAATAGCCATTGTTAAATATTTCCATACCAATAATCGCCCCCGAATCTACAAGTCTTTTTGAATCAATAGTTTTAGTTAGAGGATTAAAAATGATGAACTCAAGCGTTGGATAATCATTCCAAACGCGCTTTGTTGTGCCTACGGTAGCAAAAGTGCTGTCGTTTCGCCTTACAAAATCATAACACCCAATTCCCCTAAAATTTTCAATACTGTCAATGCTCAACACGCGATTTAATGAATCTAGCCGCGTTACTCTAAGCGGTTGAGGAAAATAATAACTTCCAGATTGTAGATAATAAAAACTATCCGTCGAAGGTGTCAAGAACAGAAGTCCCTTGCTATTCATTCTAAAAGACTTGTCAATATAGTCAGGAATGTAAGCGGAGTCTGTTCTCAACACACTACCATTGCTCGGATTGATTGTTTCAAAAATAGATAAGGATGGTTTGATTGAATCAAACCAATTATAGCTTCTACGGCTAATCATGGTAAAATTGCCATCTTCCGTAGGAATCAAGTGCCTGTATCTGAATAACGAATCCTGTGGAAAAGTCCGCCACCAACTCTGCCCCCGCACCCCCGCA
Source organism: Saprospiraceae bacterium (assembly GCA_043764555.1). Lineage (GTDB taxonomy): Bacteria > Bacteroidota > Bacteroidia > Chitinophagales > Saprospiraceae > JAAFJT01. The sequence continues at coordinate 398 of JAYUKJ010000655.1, read as the reverse complement.
AGGCAAACAACCGACAACACCACTGCTAATAAAATTTGCTTTTTCATTCAACAAGTCTGTTTAAAGGATTTAAGAATATTTTTTTGATGGGTCAAAAGTGGGGTGTTTTTAAGGGTCTGCAAAGTACATTTATTTTGATTTGTCAATCAAATTTTTTAATTAAGCATTGATTATCAATAATTTAACGTATTTTTGTGAAAATAAAATACTTTTTGTCTTGACTTTTTTTTGTCGTGGGTTTTGTCATTCAGAAGGAATCTCTAGTTTGTAGTGTGCTTAATTCAACCACAAAATAGAGATTCCTTCCATTTGATTTGCACTTGAAACAAAAAATTTTAAATTTACGTCCTGTTGAATAAACTATATTCCTACTTTTTCTAAACCTATATTCAGATTCA
>JAYUKJ010000654.1:0-3083 GCA_043764555.1 Saprospiraceae bacterium | reverse complement strand
TTTTAATCACATAGTTAGACATAGGTGTTTTCACATAGGTTCACATAGGTTCACATAGGTTTTATCGTAAAAATCTATGTGAACCTATGTAAAAACCTACTATGTTTAACTATGCGATTAATGGCGTCTAAGTTATCTGTTGTTACGTTGGCGTCCTACCACGCCCGATCACTATGTGTTAAATAAAAAATATGTGTTGCGCAAAAAAACTATCGCTTTAAAAACTATTCCTATGTTTTCTATCCTCAAAATTCAAGAAATACTTGCCGCCGAGCCACTTCAATTGCCCAATAGAACGGCGGTGATTGAACACTTTTTGACGGATACACGGCGCGTGGCTTTTCCCGAAACTTCCTTGTTTTTCCCACTTGTCGGTCGTTTTCACGATGGACACGATTATATTGCGGCAGCTTACGAGCGAGGCGTTCGCAATTTTTTGGTTTCAAAAAATGCGTTTTTATTTGAAAATTTTAAAGATGCGAATTTCTTGAAAATTGACGATATACTGAGGGGTATCCAAAAAATTGCGGCAGCACATCGGCGTCAATTTCCCAAATTAGAAGTCATTGGCATTACGGGGTCGAATGGAAAAACGGTCGTGAAAGAATGGCTTTTTCAATTGCTTCGAGAAGATTACAACATTGTTCGGTCGCCCAAAAGTTACAATTCTAAAACGGGTGTGCCGTTGTCGGTTTGGCAGATTAAGAAGGAAAATAATTTAGCGATTTTTGAAGCGGGGATTTCTACAACGAACGAAATGTCGGTTTTAGCGGACATTATTGAGCCGACAATTGGCGTTTTTACGATGATTGGCGAGGCACATAATGAGGGTTTTAAGGACATAGAGGAGAAAATTGAAGAGAAAATAAAATTGTTTAAATCATGCAAAACGATTGTTTATTGCGCAGATGATGCACGTGTTTCGGCGTTGATAAAAAAGCATTTTCTGCGTGAAAAATTATTATCGTGGTCAAAAAAAAACAACGAATCTGATTTACAACTTGTTGATATTCAAACTGTTGAAAACAAAACGTCGTTTGGGTTTAAATTTAAAAATGAATCTTCCGAAACGTTTGGAAAAATCGACATTCCATTCACCGACAAAGCATCAATTGACAATGCCGCGACGTGTTTGTTGGCTTTAATTGTATTAAAAAAAGACCTTCCAAACAAAAAATGGGACCCCTCAGTATATGCGCCAAAATTTGACAAATTGGAACCGATTGAAATGCGTTTGGAACTAAAACGCGGCGTGAGTGGCTCGTTTGTGGTCAATGATTCCTACAATTCGGATTTTACGTCGTTGTCGCTTGCCCTCGATTTTATTGCTCAAAATACACAATTGCAACGCACGTTGATTCTGTCCGATATTTTGCAAAGCGGACAAGACGCGGCAACGTTGTACCATAAAGTGGCGGATTTATTGGTCGAAAAAAGTATCTCAAAATTAATTGGTATTGGCTCAGAAATCACGGCGATTCAACCTTTTTTGGCTCACAATATAGACGCACAGTTTTTTGAATCCACACAAATGTTTTTGAATCAAACCAAAAACGTTGACTTTCAGAAACAAATAATTTTATTGAAAGGCGCAAGACCTTTTACTTTTGAACGCATCGCGGAACGCCTTTCAGAAAAAAATCACAAGACTGTTTTGGAGATAAATCTGAACGCTTTGACGCATAATTTGTCGGTTTTCAAAAAAATGCTTTCAGATTCCAAATTTCAGATTCCAAATTCCAAATTCCAAGATTCCAAAGGATTCCAAACTTCAGGTGAATCATCTGGAATCTGGAATCTGGAATCTGGAATTTTTTCTGGAATTCCTCCTAAGATTATGGCAATGGTGAAAGCATCCGCTTATGGAAATGGTTCGGACGAAGTTGCGCGTTTGTTGGAATACAATCATGCGGATTATTTGGCGGTGGCCTACGCCGATGAAGGCATTGAGTTGCGACAAGCGGGCATTCGGTTGCCGATTATGGTCATGAATCCCGAGGAAGCGAGTTTTGACGCCTTGCGGCGGTACGATTTGGAACCCGAAATTTACAGTGTGCGTTTGTTGGAAAATTTTTCAAATTTTCTAACAAATGCTGAAAAAAACGTCGAAAATGCCGTTTATACTGAGGGGTCCCGAAGTAATCGGGAGAACGCCTATTTTTCAAAAATCCATTTGAAATTAGACACAGGAATGCACCGTTTGGGTTTTGAAAAGGCTGATATTCAACAAGTTATAGACATTTTAAGTAAAAATAAAAATATTAAAGTCGCCGCCATTTTTACGCATTTGGCGGCAAGTGAAGCGGCGATTCACGATGGATTCACGCGGCTTCAAGTCGAGCGTTTTTCAGAAATGTACGACTTGATTTCCAAAGGCATTGGCGAAAAACCGATGCGGCACGTCTTGAATTCAAGTGGCATTGTGCGGTTTCCAGAATACCGTTTTGACATGGTTCGGCTTGGCATCGGCTTGTACGGCGTGAGTGGCAGCGCGGAAATTCAGGCGCAATTGCAAGTCGTTCAGACCCTAAAAGCGACGATTTCTCAAATTAGAAGGGTTCCAAAAACCGAAAGTATCGGCTATTCAAGGCGCGGATTGTTGGAAAGAGACAGTATAATTGCCACAATTTCCATTGGTTACGCCGACGGCTTGTTGCGAAGCGCGGGAAACGGACGTTTTTCGGTCGGGATTCATGGGCAACGCGCACCGATTGTTGGCGGCGTTTGCATGGATATGACGATGATTGATATTACAGATATTCCAAATGTCGTAGAAGGCGATGAAGTTGAAATTTTTGGCGGAAATATCTCGGTTCAAGAACTCGCAACGGCTTTAAACACAATCCCTTACGAAGTTTTTACGGGCATTTCGGAACGGGTGAAACGGGTGTATTTTCAAGAATAAATTGCATCGTTTAATCAGTTTTTTGCTAAAAAGGAGACCCCTCAGTATAAACGTGCTTTCGTATCACGGACTTCAGTTCGTGAATCTTTTTAAACATTCACGGACTGAAGTCCGTGATACAATTAGAATAAAAAAATATGTCTGAAACAAACCTAATTAAAACCACGCCTTTGACCGA
>JAYUKJ010000653.1:0-3088 GCA_043764555.1 Saprospiraceae bacterium | reverse complement strand
TCAAAAAGGCTTCGATGTCGCGCATAACGGGGTCGAGAAATTGCGCTTCGTGGAGAAACATCCCGTACCAATTTGCCATTTGGTCTTTCCAATACATTTGCCATTTTGTTAACGTGTGTTTTTCCAACAATTGATGCGCTTTGATGGTTATCAGAGCCGCCGCCGCTTCAAATCCGACGCGCCCTTTGATGCCAATAATCGTGTCACCGACGTGCATATCGCGCCCGATTGCGTAAGGCGTCGCCAATTTTTCAAGGGCTTGAATGGCGTCCACGGAATGCGTAAAACGTTGACTGTCAATGCCTACAAGCTCGCCGTTGTCAAATTCGAGGCTGATTATTGAGGGGTCGGTTTTTTCGAGTTGCGACGGGTAGGCGGCATCGGGCAAGGCGGTGTCGGAGGTCAAGGTTTCCTTGCCGCCGACCGACGTTCCCCACAAGCCTTTGTTGATGGAATATTGCGCTTTTTCCCATGAGTATTCGACGCCGTGCTTCGCTAAGAACTCAATTTCGGCTTGCCGCGATAGGCGTAAATCCCGAATCGGCGTAATGATTTCCAAGTCGTTGCCCAAGGTTTGAAACACCAAATCAAACCGAACTTGGTCATTTCCCGCGCCCGTAGAGCCGTGTGCGACGGCAGTTGCGCCGATTTTATTGGCATAATCAATGATGCTCAACGCCTGAAACATCCGTTCCGCCGACACCGAAAGCGGATAAACGCCCCCCCTCAGTACATTGCCGAAAACGAGGAATTTGATGCACTGCTCATAATAATCTTTGACGGCATCCACAACGGCGAAGGATTTTGCGCCCAAATCGTAGGCTTTTTGCGCCATTGTGGCTAAATCTTCGGCACCGAAACCGCCCGTATCAACGGTAACTGCGTGGATTTCGCAGCCTTTTTCAGCCGTTAAATATTTGATACAAAACGATGTATCTAAGCCGCCTGAGTAGGCGAGTACGACTTTTTTCATAAGTGTTAGTTGTTGATAATTAATTGGTTGTAAAAAATATCTTCAAAGAGGACCCCTCAGTATTTTGACTAAAAATGGTTATTTTAGGATAGATTCCCAATCAACGGCGTCAATTATGTCTTTGGTAATAATTGAAGGAGATTCAAAATCGCTAAAAGGCTCATTAACTTTCTTTGTATTAATGTCTTGAATAACAAAAGCTAAAACTTTGTAGAAAAAAACAGGATTGCTAAATTTCAGTTTATCTAAAACTAAAGCATTTAACTCTTGACCAAAGAGCGTTGTTAAAACCTGCCTAACATAGTTTAAGATGCTTAAATTTAAACCCCAAGCCTTAATTTTAGGTGCCAATAATACTTTAATTTTATAAGCAACATTCAAATCAATAAACTTTGTATCTTCATTAAAATAGCGTTCGTACATACCTTTGTAATTGCCCGTAAAAGGGTGCTGTAAAATATTTTTTACAGATGTCCAGATACTTAGCTCGTGCTTTTCTGCCATGTGCGTTATGCCCCAGAAATCCAAATAAGCATCAATAAAATCTTGATTTGAAACAACCTCTATATTTTCAGGAACATCTCGAAATTCACCGCGCTTCACCGAATACCAGTAGTTTGTTGTGAACGATTCATTTTGCAAACGCACTTGCACAGGGTCGTTTGCCCAAAAATCCCGTGGTTCGGTTGGGTTTTGTTGATTTGTAAAACGGGTGATATTGAGGTCAAAACTTTGATTAATGCTTTGCACAATCCTTAATTGCATTAAAGCTTTATTCAAATCTTCGCGCTTACCGTTTTTGGCATCTCGATAAGCTTTATAAACAGAATAAGCCGTTTGTGCGCCATTAATAATTTGGAAACCTGTAATCTCAATTTGTTGCGCTGTTGGCGTAATTCGACGCGGTAAATCGCGTGTAATTGCGGTAATTCCATTATTGAAATACCAAAAATAATCAGGCTCATCGCGCATCGTTTGCTCAATTTGCTGGTTATAATCCGATGCAATCAATGGGTTACGAATATTTCGGAAAAACAATTTGAATTTATATTTTTCAAATAAATCGTGAATTGTTTTTGGTCGAATTAAAAAAGTGTAAGCATTAAAAGGGGCATCAACGCGCAAGAAATTTTTCTCAATTTCTAATTGCTCAATTGGCAATATTATTTTTTCATTTTCTGGATTGTAATCGTATTCGAGTGGATTTTGAGGTTGAATTTTCTTGTAATTTACCTCAATAAAATCACGACGCAAACGCTCAATATCAATAATTTCGATGTCGGCAGTTTGATTCCTAAAGAGTTCTAAATTTTCAGATACAGAAGGATTGGATTGAGATAGTGTTAGATAGATGAATTTGACGTATTGATTCTCATCTAAATGCTGTTTTAATTCCGCATATTTTCGATTAAAATTCTCATTTTTATTTGAATATTTCTTTTGTCCTGAATACACTAATTTAAAATCATCTAATGTTGATTTAAAAGCGGTTGAATCCAATTTTCCCGTGCAGTTTTTCTTGGTTTTCCATTTAGCTTGGACGACGTAAAATACCTTTTTTCCAACAATATCAATTGATGAAAAAATAATATCGCACGATGTATCATCATCGCCTTCGGTGATGTTTAAGTTATAAATCGGACGTTGTCCATAAAATTTTAAGAACCAAATTAGGAATGCAAAAGATTTTCGCTGTTCCATGTCACCTTTGTGCAACCGCATATCTTGCGGGTTTTCAGAGATAACTGTTTGTAATTCCGCGTCAATAGCGTCATAAAAATCTTGAAGTGTCATTTTTAATTCTGATTTTTTTGCAAAATTAATCAATTAAAATTTGAAAAAGGGACCCCTCAGTATAAAACCGCTTTTTTCACATTTTTTTACAAAATTAACACGAATTTCGTCAAAACAAAATTCTGTTTTATTGGGAGATAAAACGTCGGCGAGGTTTCAAACCTCGCCGACGTTAGCCTTATAAAACCATCAAAAAAAATCCGTCGCAAACCGCTTCTTCAAATCCACTTTTTCGACTTCTTTTTGGTTCAAAATTCGATTGGTTAAATCAAATTTCATGGCTTCTTCTTCAAATTTTGACGGGGCAAGCATACCCGTACA
>JAYUKJ010000652.1:0-3090 GCA_043764555.1 Saprospiraceae bacterium | reverse complement strand
GCAGATTACACCGATTTTCACAGATTATAGCACATCTAATCCGTGAAAATCCGCAGGTGAAAAGCGATTAGGACCCCTCAGTATAAAAGCTATTTTCGCCTTATCTTGCCCCATAAAATCCGATTAAATCGGCACCAAAAATCATTCTCAATCCTATTTCAATCATAATAAAACCTAATTTGAAAGATGAAAAACCTACTACCAATCCTCGCGTTATTGCTTTATTTTTTCGACCCAATTCAAGCTCAAAATGCCTTACCAGAAACGGGCATTAGCGGCGTCTATGAAGTGATGATGGGCGTGAAAGACGCCAATTATGCCCTAAAATACTTCGCCGATTTCGGTTTTCGCCTCATTGACAGTGCCGAAATTACCGAAAATGAGGCCTTCAAAATCTATGGCGTCAAATCGAAATTGACATCCTATCGTTTGCAAAATGGCGACGTGGATGCCCATGGTTTGTTGCGGATTTTTGTTTGGGAAAAATCGTTGGGCGACGGCGTTGGCTATTCGGCACCCGAAACTTTGGGCAGTCGGATGGCAGTGATGTTGACGAGCGATATTTTTCGTTTGAACGACGTTTTTAAAGCCGCAAGAGCCAGCGGAAAAGAACATTGGTTGCCGACCGAACCGATTGCCGACGACCTTTTTGGACTGGATGGAAAAGACAAAAATACGTTTTTTAAGCGACCCGTTTACGTCCGTGAATCTGCCGTTTATGGCGATTTTTTCACACACGTTTTCTTCCAAAGATACGGTTACGACATCCCAGGATATGGTGTGATAAATCCTAATGCGAACCTGAAAACGAGTGAATTCACGCACCACGATTTTTTCATAAAAGCCGAAAACATGGATTGTTTGCGCTATTTGAGCGAAGGATTGGGCATGAAACCCGAAAAAGAGCCTGAAATTGACGGTGATTGGCTCAATGGTCCCAAGCGGGTTTTTGCGATGCCCGACGGCTATTCACATCTCTACCAAGGTTTTGTGTCGCCAAATGATATTTGCGGAAAGCTCAAATTTTTTATTCCGCAGCAACCAAAACCCGACCGCTCGGAGCATCAACGGATTGGTGAATTGGGCATTACATTACATTCTTTTTATACGCCAAAATTGACGATGGTTTTCGACAATTTGGTTAAATTGGGCATCAAGCCGATGGCGATTCATAAGAACGAATTTGGCGAAAATAGCTTTGTTTTCCGAAGCCCCGATGGGGTTTCTTGGCAAATAATTGAGAAATTAACGGCGCCGAAATACAATGCTACTAAAAAATTGGAATTCAAAATGACGAATAATTAGACGGCTTCATCACTGCAGAATTAAGGGTGACCGTGAAGTTTGCCCCTAAAACGCAGGTTGGGCATTGGAGAAGATAATGAGGACCCCTCAGTATACAACCTAAATTTGACTAAAAATATGAAAGGACAGACAATCGCCGAGAAGATTTTATCCCAACACGTGGGTAAAAAAGTGTATGCGGGAGAACTCGTTATAACGCCCGTTGATGGCTTAATGGCGACCGATACGACCGCGCCGATGGCCATAAAAGCCTTCCGCGAGATGGGTGGCACGCACGTTTTTGATAAAAATAAATGCCATTTGGTGATTGACCACGCGGCGCCCGCACCGAACGAACGCATTGCAAATTTACACAAGATGATGCGCGATTTTGCCGTCGAACAAGGCATCAGATTGTACGAAATTGGCGAAGGTATTTGCCATCAAGTCATGGTAGATAAGCACTTGGTGAAGCCAAATGACGTGTTTATGGGCGCCGATTCACACACGCCGATTTACGGTGCGTTGAACGCTTTGGCCTGCGGCATTGGCTCAACGGATTTGGCGGCGGTGATGTTGACGGGCAAAATTTGGTTGAAAGTTCCCCGCTCTTTGCGCGTTATTTGCCGTGGAAAATTGGCGAAAAATGTGAGCGCAAAAGACTTGATTTTATTCATCGTTGGCAAGTTGACAATTTCAGGTGCCACGTATCAATCCGTTGAATTTGAAGGAGATACGTTTGATGATTTTTCTTTATCCAGTCGCATGGTGATGTGCAATATGATTGCCGAAATTGGTGGAAAAACGGGTTTTGTTCACCCCCGAGGCTTGTCGCTCCCCTACCCTTTCGAGCCGACTTTTGCCGACGCCGATGCCGACTATTCTGAGACGTTCGCGTTTGATGTGTCGGATTTAAAACCGCTTTTGGCAGTGCCAAATTCGCCCGACAATATTGCCGAAGTTGCGGCGCATCTCGGTAGAAAAATTGATTATGCGTTTATCGGCACGTGCGTCAACGGGCGGCTTGAAGATTTGCACGTTGCGGCGGCCATTTTGAAGGACAAACACATCGCTGCGCACGTCCGAATGGTCATTGCGCCCGCTTCAAAACAAGTTTTGCTGGACGCGATTTCGGACGGCACGGCGTTCACGCTGATTTCGGCGGGCGCGACGATAATTAATGCGGGTTGTGGTCCGTGCGTCGGTACGCACGAGGGCGTTCCTGCGGATGGCGAGGTGGTTATTTCGGCAGCGAATCGGAATTTTAAAGGCAGAATGGGCAACCCAAATGCGGAGATTTATTTGGCGTCTCCCGCGACTGTGGCGATGAGCGCGCTGATGGGGAAAATTGCGACTTGTTAATCTTTAATCGCGATTGCCGTCACTTTAATTTTCCCACCGTAAGGCAATGCTGCCGCTTGATAAACCGTCCTTGCGGGCTTTCGATTTTCGGGAAAAAGGCTATCAAATAGCGGATTAATGACCGAAATATCCGCTAAATCAATGAATGCCAAGTCAATAAAAACAATATCGCTGATGTCAAAATTGGCGGCTTTTGCGATAGCGAATATATTATTAAACGCTTGTTTTGCTTCTTCTAAAACGGTTCCAACAACGAAATTACCGTCCAAATCAGTCGCCAATTGACCACTCATATAGCAGTGCTTGCCGACCACAACGGCTTGGCTAATCGGTGCGTTTACTTTCGGCACCCCCTCAGTATTTTTGATAAATTGACGCATTTTAATGGGCTTTAATTGAGCTGATTGCTTGACAAAATTTTAATTTGTGAATTGAATTATTAAG
>JAYUKJ010000651.1:0-3095 GCA_043764555.1 Saprospiraceae bacterium | reverse complement strand
GAAGCCCGTCCGTCGCCCAAAAAGCCGCTATATACTGAGGGGTCCCTAAATTGCCGAATGTCCCTTAAAATCTGTTCCGTTTGATTGCCTGATAGGTGCGCCCAACCTTCTTCGACGGCTTCAATCCACTCAATTTCGTTTTGTAAAATAATGCAGCCGACGCGGTGAAAATAGGCTTCTTTTATCACGCCGCCCGAATCGGTCAACACCATTTTAGCGTGCCGAATGAGGGTTTGCGTGTCCCAAAATCCGATGGGTTCGATGAGTTTTAGGTTGGGGATTTTCAACAAATCACCCAAGCCATTTTGTTCCACACTCGCTCGTGTACGTGGGTGAATCGGAAACACAACGGGCGCGTCGAGTTGCGCGACTGCCGCCATGATTTGCTTGAAATTTTCGATATTGTCCGTGTTTGCCGCACGGTGGCAGGTCATGAAATAATAGTTTGAAGTTTGAAGTTTGAAGTTTGAAGGGGTGTTTAAAGTTTGAAGTTTAAAGTCTGAAGTTTCGCTCGGATTGGCAGTTGGATATTGAAGTAAATCTAATCGTTTGAAAATCTCTGTGTTTGAATTTATTTTATCTAAATTATTGAGAATCAAATCAATACCTATATCACCCGTCAGAAACACGTTGTCGAAAACGCCTTGTTTTTCTAAATTTTTGACACCCGTTTTAGTCGGTGGAAAATACAAATCAGTAACGGAATCGGTCAACATTTTATTGATTTCTTCGGGTGTTGACTTGTTGAATTCACGCAAACCCGCTTCGATATGTGCCAACGGGATGTGGTTTTTTGCTGCCGCAATTGCTGCCGCCGCCGTTGAATTTGTATCGCCAAAAACGATAACCAAATCGGGTTTTTCGGCTTCCAAAACGGCATCAAATTTCCGCATAATTTCCGCCATCTGAACGACGTGCCGACTACTGCCGACTTCGAGATTATACTGAGGGGGTGCTATTTTCAGTTCATCAAAAAACTGTTGCGACAGCGCGTAATCGTAATGTTGTCCCGTATGCACCATGACCTCCGTTAGTCCTTCGGTTTCGGCAATTAATTTGCTCAACGGTGCGGCTTTGATGAACTGCGGACGCGCGCCGACGACGGTGAGCAATTTGAAATTTTTAGTTGGAAGCGGTACGTTGTTCATGGAATTTGTTGATTGACGTATTTTTTTTGAAAAAAGTGGACCCCTCAGTATTTGGACATTTTCAAAGACTAAGAGCCAAGTTGAATTGCCTACAAAGCCATAAATTCCGCTATTTTGAGAATAGACGTTTGGGCAATTTTCTGTAAAACGAGCAAATCTTCATCGCCTGTAAGCAAATAATTTGCTTGACCGTCAACGGATAATGCTAATAGAAAATCGTCTTTCGGGTCTCTTGACATCGCAATTTGAGAAGTGACTTCAATGAGGAGGGAACGGCGGCGAATTAAAGCGATGAGTGCATCAATTTGCTCGGATGTAATAAATTTTCGGAATTTTGCTCTGCTTAGTACGGTCGTCAACTCGAACAATAAATGTTCACTTATGAGTAAATCAAATTGCGGGTTAATCAGTATTTGGTCAAGGTAGCTTTTGACGTGTTTACCCATAAAATAACCAATCCAAAGGTTGGTATCAATGACGATTTTAGTCGTATTCATAGCATTTTAGGGTTAATGACCGTTGCGGAAGGCTTTAATTTCGGACATAATATCAGCTTCCGAGAAATTTGGATTAGGTATATTTTGGGCTAATTTAAGAAAGTCTCCTTGAATTTTCTTAAATTCATTGCGCCGTAACCTATCCGAAATGAGTTGCTTTTGCTCATCAGGTAATTGTTCAAGCCAAGTCAAAAAGGTCTCGAACGTGATTTTTTTCCTACTTTCTGGAAGTGTTAATGTCATTTTGAGCATTTTTTTACAAAGTTAGACTTGTTTTTCAGATTGACAATCTTTTTTTTGAAAAAAGGGACCCCTCAGTATTTTTCTAAAAACCCTCAAACAACACATCCATCGTCAACTGATTTTGGACGGTATTCAAGTAATATTCGTTGGTATTTGCGCCAAAAGTGGTCAAAAGCGTGATAAAAACCGTCTTTTTAGTCCCCGTTTTTTCTTCAAAAATCCAACGTTTGGCGGTCAAATTGTCTGCATAGTCTTTGGTGAGCGTAAAAGATTTATTAGAAAATTTTATCTCACATAAGTTGATGCAATTGTCTTGTCGGTCAATCAATAAATCAATTTGTGCGCCGCGTTCTTCTCCTTTTCCGACAAATCGCCATGCACATTCATCGGTATAAACTGCCGCGATGCCCAATGCTTTTTTGATATGTGGCACGTGTTTGAGCCAAATATTTTCAAAAGCCAAACCACTCCAACTTGCCCACGAAGGGCTTGCGGCTTTGAGCATCCACGTCCCTGCGCCCGAAGATTTGTTGTTTTCGATGAATTTTAAGTAAAAAAGTGAGTATTCGTCGGTCAATTTATAAAGCGTGTCTCTCGATGTTTTGTTGAATGGGATATATTCTGAAATAAAACCCGATTCTGATAACTCCTCCAATACTTTTGTCAAGCTACCGCCCGAACTTAAATCACTTTCTTCGACCAATTCCGTCCGCGTCATGCCCGACGGTTTGTTCGCCAAAGTTCTAACAATATTAATATGTCGGTCGGCACTGTCGAATAAGGCACCGTATAGATTATTGAACTCGTCCACCAACCAGCCATCTTTTGAAAAACAGAGGCGGTCAATGATTTGCGTCGCACTTTCGCCCGACTGAATATCGTTCAAATATTGCGGAATCCCGCCCGTCACCATGTACAATTGTACGATTTGATAGCGGTCGAGTGTGACGTATTTGCTTCGTAAAAACTGTTCAGTTTCGTTGAGATTGAAAGGCTGTAACCGAATTCGGCGCGTCAAACGGTTGTGTAAACCGCCCTTGTTTCGGACAATATTTTGAATCATCCAAGAAGCCGCCGAGCCACAAATCACGACTGTCAAGTTCTTTTGCTTGGTTGCCCAACTGTTCCAAAAATGGTCAAAAGCGGGTAAAAAACGTGATTTTGGCGTATCTAACCATGGAAATTCGTCAAAAAAGATAATTTTTGG
>JAYUKJ010000650.1:0-10702 GCA_043764555.1 Saprospiraceae bacterium | reverse complement strand
CTACTTGTTTAGCGGTTACACCGCATTTAAAAAGTGGTAGTTTAGGTTTAGTATTACCGAGATTTTGCAGCTACGCCGCAACGAGATAATTAAACTGTAATTCCGCTATAAAATAACAATTAAATAAACATAAATAATTAATTCAATTACGCAATTAATTATTTTTCGTTTATCAATCATCATTAACATAAACAATTAATTAAATAAACATAAATAATTAATTCAATTATCCAATTAATTATTTATCGTTTGCAATTCATCATTAAGAAAAAAATGGCTAATCAAGAAAATACAATAGCAAATAATTTCAAAATCATCGTTGGTACAGAAGAACACGCGATTCATGCACAAACGATTTGTTATTTAATTGAAGAATCAGCTCGTGTACGCGGGACGGGCATTGCGAAACGCGACCCGAATTATATTGCTAAAAAACTCAATACGGGCAACGCAATTATTGCCCTCGACGGCGACCGCGTGATTGGTTTTTGTTACATCGAAACCTACTCAAATGCGAATTACGTCTCCAATTCAGGCTTAATCGTTGACCCCGAATACCGCAAACACGGTTTGGCTCGATTGATTAAAAAAGCGACCTTCAACCTTGCCCGTGACATCTATCCTGCGGCGAAGGTTTTTGGCATCACAACGAGTGGCCCCGTGATGAAAATCAACAGCGAATTGGGTTATATTCCCGTGACTTTCAGCGAGTTAACGCAAGATGCGGAGTTTTGGAAAGGCTGCAGCAGTTGCCCAAATTACGATATTTTGCAAGCCAAAGAGCGCAAAGTTTGCCTGTGTACGGGTATGCTCGCGCCGTCGAAATTTGAAGAAGAAGCCATGAAATTGAATTTGAGCCACTTGATTTTGAACGAAAAAGAAGTCGAAAAAGTGGATTTGAAGAAGCGGTTTGCAACGGACTTCTTTTAAGGATTTTATCCACGGATTACACAGATTTTCACGGATTTATTTGTCATTCAGAAAGAGATAAATCCGTAAAAATCTGTGTAATCTGTGGATTTTTGATTGCTAATCTTTAATTTTTAATTAAAAATACTGAGGGGTATGCAAAAGCACTTTAAAATCATAATTATATTACGTAGTTTTGTCAAAAAATAATAAAAAATGACACTTCAAGATTTTTACGATATTTTAGATAAAGAATTGGATGCGGTTATTGCCGATAATCCAAAAGACGAACGTTTGTACAAAGGCGATATTTCTACACGCAAATCGTATGCGTTATTTATTTGGTTTTTAAATTTTTATGCTAAACCTATTGATTATACCCTTGATATTACCTACGAATATAAGGAAAGGTCTTGTACTATTATTTTTTCAACAGTAAATAGGCTTGAAAAAAAAATAATTTATGTAGTTGAAAGCAATTGGAAATCAACAGAAATCTTTTTGAATCCAATTGATTTAATTGATTTTAAATTGTCATTAGATTATTTTAAATTAATTAATAGTAATAAAAAAGAATTCAAATACAAAGATGAACATTTTTATGAATATTATAACTTAGTTCAAAGGCATTTAGCGATGAATTACGAAATCAAATTTATTTATCTTTCACTTGGTCAAACTACCCCCACATTATCTAACCTTATTGACCATTTCGATAAGCAAAATGGTGACACTGAATTCATTGATATTGAACGACTTAAACGCGATTATATCGAAGTAAAGTATAATAAAATTCAACCACAAAATCTGCTTAAATAGCGTTTTAGCTTATGTAATTAATATAAAATACTCAAATACGCCTAAAAAAGTACCCAAACAAGAAATAATTGAAGCAATTGATTGGGAATCTATCCTAAAATAAGCATTATTTTACATCAAAATACTGAGGGGTATGCAAAAGCAGTTTTTAATAACCGCACTATTGATAATGACTTGTTTAGTTATTGGTAAAAGCCAAAAACTAAAGACATTTAGCGTGACTTTTAAAACAGCTTTTAAGGATTCAATTAGATATACCGATTGGAAAGATTTTAAAGATACTTTTTATATTTTACAAAATGGTGTTAAATTACCTTTTGATGCTTATAAACGAAGTAAAAGTGGTAATAAAATCAAAGTTTCAGGTTTAACAAAAGGGAATTATGTTGTGCGTTATGAAAATATCTTTAATCAAATCGTTGATTCTTCCATTGCAATTAAGCGTAAAAGAATTAAAAATACGCCTATTTATCTTGATGAATTTATTGATACGGTTAAAATGTCGTTTTTTGAAGCATTAAAAAATGGAGATTCCTTAAAAATCAATTATAGTATTAGAGATTGTCATAGTAGCGGCAGTGATTACTTAATTGAAATAGTAAAAAAGGACAATGATTTTAATGCTTCATTTTTCAAATTTATTGATTTATTTCCTGCTGATAGCATAAATAAAAAGACAGGAAAAAAAGTACATTATTACGAAGAAGGAAAGCCTGTAAAAACGCTTATCAAAGAAAAAACAATGTCAACTAACGATATTGGTTTGATTTATCACGTTTTTAAAAGGTTGTATCAAGTACGCGATACAGGAGGAGTTTCAAGTGTACATCTTACTTATTCAATTGTTCTAAACAACAAACCGCTCATTTTTATTTATGATGACAATTTTGACATCGGTACTTTCGATTTATTGAAAGACAAAATATTTGGCATAAAGTAGCCCCTCAGTATTTTTCGATTTTTACAACCAATTTATTATCAACTATTTTACGTATGAAAAAAGTCGTACTCGCCTACTCGGGCGGCTTAGATACCTCGTTTTGTATCAAGTATTTGACTGCCGAAAAGGGCTGTGAAATTCACGCCGTGACCGTTGATACGGGCGGTTTTTCTGCCGAAGATTTGGCAACAATGGAGCAAAAAGCCTACGATTTGGGCGCAACATCCTTCGCCGTTGTGGATGCCGTAAAAGATTATTACGAGCAGTGCATCAAATTTCTCGTTTACGGCAATGTCCTGCGCGGCGGCGTTTATCCATTATCGGTGTCTGCCGAACGGATGTTTCAGGCGTTGAGCATTATTGATTATGCTAATAAGATTGGCGCAACTGCCGTTGCCCACGGTTCGACAGGTGCGGGCAATGATCAAGTGCGTTTTGATTTGGTGTTTCAAACGCTCGGCAATGACTTGGAAATCATCACACCGATTCGGGATTTGCGACTTTCAAGACAAGCTGAAATTGAATTTTTAGCAAAGCACGGCGTCGAATATTCGTGGGAAAAAGCCCAATATTCCATCAACAAAGGCTTGTGGGGAACATCGGTCGGCGGTAAAGAAACATTAACCTCCGACACCGCCCTACCCGACTCGGCTTATCCGTCGCAACTCCAAAAAGAAGACCCCTCAGTATTGAGCCTCGAATTTGACAAAGGCGAGCTTGTGGGCATTGACAATCAACGCTTTGCACATCCCGTGGACGCGATTCGGGCGCTTGAAAAGCTGGCAACACCTTACGCAATCGGACGCGATATTCACGTTGGCGACACGATAATTGGCATCAAAGGACGCGTCGGATTTGAAGCGGCGGCGGCACTGATTACCATCAAAGCGCACCAATTATTGGAAAAACACACGTTAACAAAATGGCAAACGTATTGGAAAGACCAAATGGCAAATTGGTACGGAATGTTCCTCCACGAAGCGCAATTTTTGGACCCGGTTATGCGCGATATTGAGGCGTTTTTAACGAATTCGCAAGCAACTGTAACGGGAAAAGTTAACGTTAAATTGCTGCCGTATCGCTTTGAATTGCAAGGTATTACGTCCGATTTTGACTTAATGAACGCGGGTTTTGGCGTTTATGGCGAAATGAACAATGCGTGGTCGGGTGAAGATGTCAAAGGATTTACAAAGATTTTGGGCAACCAAACCAAGATTTGGCAACACGTTAATAGTGAAGTAAAAATTAAAAATTAAAAATTGGTGTAGCCACGAATTTCGCGGATTTTCACTGATTTTATGAGCCACCAATTTTGACAAATTTCAAAAAATTCGTCAAAATTAGTGGCTTTTTTATTGGGTACAATTCGATGAAATACCCAAATTAAGACCCCTCAGTATTTTGGAGAAAAATAGTTGATTTTATGCAATAAATACTCGTTTTTATTCTCCTTTCATATCTTTGAGCCATACATCAGTAAAAATAAAGAAAAAATGATATTCAAATTCGATGAAACAAAAGCAGGTAAAGATGCACCTGAAAACTTAGTTATGACCACGATTGCCGTCACAAGCGAGTATGAGGAAACAGACAATCCGCACCGAAATATTCCGCAAGCCATTAAAGAACAAATGGCTGAATTGCACGCGCAAGCCGTAAAAGGCACAGTCCAAATCATTAAAAAATTGGAACGTTTGGTGGAACAATATCCGAGAGTGCCTGCACTGTACAATTATTTGAGCATCGCCTATATGCATCATGGAAATTCAGTCAAATTTGATAAATTGAATGACCTAATGGTCACGCGGTTTCCTGATTATTCTGTGTCGCGCATCAATCAAGCGACTCGGTATATTGTGAACAAAGATTTCGATAAAGCAGAAGAAATCTTGGGCAATTCGATGGAATTGACCGCGTTTTTGCCCAATCGACGCGTATATCACGTTTCGGAAGTCGCTCAATTTTATGAAACAACCGTTCGTTTTTTTCTCCGCAAACGGCAGTTTGACGTTGCCGAAAGTCGTTTGAATATGTTGAAAGATATGTCAAAAACATTTAATGGCTTTCACAGTGATAGAATTAAACAATTAGAAGCCGAAAAAGAAGATATTCGGGAAACAATACGGTACGAAAATTACAGCAAATTTCAAGTTGTAGGTGAAAGAAAACCGTGGGTTATTGAGTCCGAAAATATGCCAACATTCACGCATCCCGAGATAGAATGGCTATATGAAAACGGTTTTGACTTGCCTAAAGAGAAAATTGAACAGTTGCTCGCCTTGCCACGATTGACTTTAATTGCCGACCTTAAAAAGGTTTTGGACGACGCGATGGCGCGTTTTGATGTTATTCAAGAAAACGAATTGGACGAAAATAGGTACTTTTTTCCCTGCCACGCCATTATGCTTTTGGGTGAATTAGCGGCAACGGAGTCGCTGCCTCATGCCTTAAATTTGTTGCGACAGGACGATGAATGGGCGAGTTATTGGTTCGCAGATATGTTGACAGAGTCTTTTCCCGTTCTCTTTTACAAAATGTTGGACGATGATTGGTCTTTGCTGAAAACTTACCTTTTGGAACCGCATAATGACGCTTTTCTACGCATGGTCATTGCTCAAGCCGTGACAATTTCGGGCTATCATCACCCAGAAAAACGTCAAAAAGCCATTGATTTTTTGGAAAATATACTCAATGATTTTTATGACAATCGGCAGGCGTATCAGTACATCATTGATACCGATTTGAACGAAGCCATTGTTGAAGATCTCATTGAATTGCAATCAAAAGCATCATTGCCGCTTTTTGAAAAACTTTTTGAAGCCGATTTAACTCAAGGGGATATGTGTGGCGATTTAGAAGAAATAAAAATGGCTTTTTCGACAGAAAAACAACAAGAATACCACTTTGCAAAACTACCCACTATTTTTGAACTATATGAAGAAATGACGGCTTGGCACAAACCGATGCCCGAAGAAGAACACGACGCTTTAATGGAAAGAATAGCTGCAACAGAGCGTGAATTGGAAAAAACAAAACGCGAATTAGCAGATTCAAAACAGAAAGTCGAGCAATTGAGAAGCCTATCTTCTGCGGCTATGCCAAAGGTTGGACGCAATGAACCTTGTCCGTGCGAAAGTGGTAAAAAGTATAAAAAATGCTGTGGCGCATAATGCTAAAATGCCGTTTTTTACCCAAAATACTGAGGGGTCCTAAAATGAAAATAAAGAATAAATTTGAATAAAAAAATCGCTGATTATTCGATTTTCATGCTGCTTGGGAGAATAAGAAAGTAAAAATTAGGA
Source organism: Saprospiraceae bacterium (assembly GCA_043764555.1). Classification (GTDB taxonomy): domain Bacteria; phylum Bacteroidota; class Bacteroidia; order Chitinophagales; family Saprospiraceae; genus JAAFJT01. The sequence goes on along the minus strand of JAYUKJ010000650.1, from coordinate 4,732 downwards.
ATCCATTTAGATTCAAGTAGATTTGTTGCCTAAAATAACGAACAACGCTTCCAAATATAATGTGGGAAATTGTTTTTAAAGGAAACGTCGAGTTAAACTTGTGTTCCGTTAAAAACTAAAAAATATCGTGTTATGACAATCATTGACCAAGCTGTTCTTTCCGTGATGAAAACGCAAAACAGCGCATCTGTTTTGAGTATTTCTAAAGAAAAACCGATAATGCTCGTTTTTCTACGCCATTTTGGTTGCCAATTTTGCCGCGAAGCAATGGACGACGTGTCCAAATTACGTCCGCGTCTGGCTGCTTCAAACATGGAACTCGTCTTGGTTCACATGGCCGAAGATAAGGTTGCAGAAGATTTTTTTCGCAAATTCAACCTCGTCGGCGTACAACACATTAGCGACCCTAATTGTCGATTTTACACGGTTTTTGGCTTACTTGCGGGCAGTTTTACGCAGCTTTTTGGCATTCAATCGTGGATTCGAGGCTTCACAATTCAAGGAAAATACGGTACTGAAGTAGGCAAACACTTAGGTAATAACTTTCAAATGCCAGGTGCGTTTATCATTTCCGAAGGCGAAATTAGAGACAGCTACATCCATAAATATATCTCAGATAGACCCGATTATGACAGAATGATTGATGCTTTTTCGCTGAATTAATAACTCAATACGCTGCCGCTTTTCCATCAATTTTACAGATTCACGCAGAATATTGACTATTTAGAAACGAATTTTATAAATAATCAAATTAGCCTTCTACATTTGCCGAATGGCAAAGAAAATTCATCTCCTTATTGGCTCAAACATGGGCGACCGCAAAGCGTATTTGGCAAAAGCCATCGTGGAAATCGGTCAAAAAGTCGGCAAAATTACCGCAAAATCGCGTTTATACGAGACGCAGGCTTGGGGTTTGACAAACCAAGCGGACTTCATGAACCAAGCAATTGAAGTCGAAACCACGCTTTCCCCGCAAGAAACTTTGAAAAAAATATTGGACATTGAGACCGATATGGGCCGCGTGCGCACCGAACAATGGGCAGAACGGACGATTGACATTGATATTTTGCTTTTCGCAGATGTCATTGTTGAGACGCCCGATTTGCAAATTCCGCATCCCAAATTGCCCGAACGCAACTTTGCGCTTGTGCCATTGATGGAAATCGCGGGCGAAGTGGAACATCCTTTTTTAAAAATGACAATTGAGGATATTTATTTTGAAAGTACCGACAAATTGGATGTTTTTGAAGTCGAATAAAAAGAATAAAAAAGGAGTTTTATGAACGCACAAAGCGCAATAAACGATAATAAATCAACCACAGACAGTCCCACAATTCCTTATAGTTTTATCGCTATTGAGGGCAATATTGGCGCAGGAAAAACGACATTTTGCGAATTAATTGCCGCCGAAATGAACTGTCATTTGATATTGGAACAATTCACCGATAACCCATTTCTCCCCCTTTTTTACGAGCAACCCGACCGTTACGCGTTCCCAGTTGAGCTGTTTTTTATGACCGAAAGACACAAGCAATTGCAAGAAGCACGCGCTGATGCCGACATTTTTACACCCCTCAGTATAGCCGATTATTTTTTCATAAAAACACTACTTTTTGCGAAAAACAACCTGAATGTGGAGGAGTTTCGCTTGTTTCAACGCTTGTTTGACGTGCTTAATTCAACTTATAAAAAGCCTGAATTGCTCGTTTATTTGCACCGAAGCGTGGACAATTTGATGGTGAATATCCGCAAACGCGGACGAACATATGAGACCGATATTTCGGCTGGATATTTAACAGAAATTCAAAACGGATATTTCGATTATTTCAGAACGGAAACCACTTTGCCGATTTTGATTGTTGACGTTGAAGGTGTTGATTTTGTGGCCGATAAAGCGCATTTTGAACAATTAAAAACGCTTTTATTCAAGCCGTATTCCGTTGGTATTCATCGCGTTAAGTTGGGTAGTTAATAATTGGACAAAAAATCAGTAAAATACTGAGGGGTCCTATTTTTAGGTAAAAAGAAAGCCGTCCCGATTTGCATCGGGACGGCTTAATTATATCTCAGAACCAGTAAAATTACTTAATTTCAACCTGAGCGCCAGCAGCTTCAAGAACAGTCTTGATGTTGTTAGCTTCGTCCTTGTTGACTGCAGATTTCAACGTTGCAGGAGCGCCGTCAACCATATCTTTTGCTTCTTTCAAGCCTAAGCCCAAGATGTTCTTAACTTCCTTAACAACGTTAAGTTTGTTAGCACCAGCCGATTGGAGGATTACGTCAAATTCTGTTTTTTCAGCAACTACTTCAGCAACAGCACCGCCGCCACCACCGCCACCTGAAACAACTGCAGCAGCAGCTGGTTCGATACCGTATTCAGATTTCAAAAAACCTGCGAGTTCGTTTACTTCTTTCACTGTCAAGTTGACAAGTTGTTCTGCGAGAGCTTTGATATCAGCCATTTTATTTTAATTTTTAAAATTTACGAAATTGAATTAAATAATGATGAATTATAAATAATATTTCAAATTCCAAATTCCAGATTTCAATGTGCAATGATTCATTAGCAATTGACTTTGATTGAAATTTTCATTTACAATTTATAATTAAATTTAAGAAAATGAGTAAAATACTGAGGGGCCTATTTTCACAGAAAACAACTTATTTCTCAATATTTTAATCCATAAAGAATAGTTAAAAATAGATTATTTCATTTTACAAATTACTGATAATCAATAATTTGTACCTTGAAACTTGGAATCTGAAATTTGAAATATTCTTAGCCGCGTTCTTCAAGTGTTTTGAGCAAGCCAGCGATTTTTTGTCCCGCCGAACCTTGCAAAGCACTGATAACGTTTTTGGCAGGTGATTGCAACAAGCCGATAACTTCGCCGATGAGTTCCTCTTTTGATTTGAGTTTCTTCAAAACTTCGAGTTGGTCTTCGCCTAAGAAAGTGGCGCTGTCGATGTAGGCACCTTTGAAACCCGGACGCTCAGTGAACGTTTCCTTTCGGAAATCTTCGATGAGTTTGGCGGGCGCTTTTTGATTTTTACTAAACAAAACTGCAGTTTGTCCTTTGAAAGCATCAATCAAACCATCGTAACCTTTGCCATCTGACTCACGGAGGAGTTTCAATGCCAATTTATTTTTTACGACAATCATCTCGATGTCTTGGTCGAAACATTTTCTGCGGAACTTGTTGGTCTGAACCGCCGTCATTTTGGTCGGGTCTGTTAAGTAAAAGAACGAGTACTCCTCGAATTTACCTTTCAAATCCTCCAGTACGACTGCTTTATCTTCTCTTGTCATGTTGAATGAGCAGTTTTAATTGAGTTGAAAGTTTGAAGTTTGAAGTTTGAAGCCATCTTAACAACTCATAATTCATAATTCATAATTCATAACTCATTAACTCTTTGTTCTTTACTTAATAGATTTTGTATCAACCTTAATACCGGGCGACATTGTTGAAGCCACTGTAAGCGACTTCATATAAGTGCCTTTAGACGCCGACGGTTTCATCTTAATCAAAGTCGTAAGCAACTCATTTGCATTTTCAACCAATTGCTCGGGAGAAAAAGAAATACGCCCAATACCTGCGTGAATGATACCCGTTTTGTCAACGCGGAAAGCAATTTTACCTTTTTTCACTTCATTGATTGCCGAAGTGATGTCAGCCGTTACCGTACCCGTTTTAGGGTTCGGCATCAAACCGCGTGGTCCAAGAATACGCGCCACTTTACCCAACTGAGCCATAACGTTAGGCGTTGCAATAACAACGTCCACATCCGTCCAACCCGCTTGAATTTTTGCGATGTACTCTTCCAAACCGAAATAATCAGCACCCGCTGCCAGCGCTTCTGCCTCACGGTCAGCCGTTGCCATCACCAATACCTTCTTAGTTTTACCCGTACCGTGTGGCAACGAAACTGTTCCACGAAGGGCTTGGTCAGCCTTACGTGGGTCAATGCCCAAACGAACGTGTACATCCACAGAAGAATCGAATTTTGTGGTGTTGATGTCTTTCACCAATGCCATTGCATCGGCGAGCAAATAAAGGCGATTAGCGTCCACTTTTTTGTTCGCTTCTGCCCTATTTTTTGAAACTTTTGCCATTTTAATAGACTTTAAAATGTTAGGTAATAACGTCTGATTAAAATTAAAAATTAAAAATTATGAATTAAAAATTTTAGACACAACATAAAATGGTGCTTTAATTTTCCATTGTCAAATGTTCAATTTTTCAATATCAGACTTCCTTCTTTTGCTCATTAAATTTTAAAACTACTACTAAGAACTTCATTACGACACGCCATGTGTACACGTGTAGAATTTTAATTCTTAATTTTTAATTTTTAATTCTTAATTCTTAATTTTTAATTTTTAATTTTTAATTAAGCGAACGGAGAATCTCCTTCAATCGTGATACCCAAGCTCCGTGCTGTACCTGCAACCATTTTCATGGCAGACTCGATGGTAAAGCAGTTAAGGTCTGGCATTTTGATTTCGGCGATTGTCCGAACTTGCTCCCAAGTAACTTTGCCTACTTTAACGCGGTTCGGTTGTGCCGAGCCTTGTTTAACTTTCGCAAAAGCAATCAACTGCAATGCAGCTGGCGGCGTTTTGATAACGAAGTCGAACGATTTGTCTTTGTAAACAGAGATGATAACAGGTAAAACCTGTCCCATTTTGTCTTGAGTAGCGGCGTTGAAACGTTTGCAGAACTCCATGATG
>JAYUKJ010000649.1:0-10731 GCA_043764555.1 Saprospiraceae bacterium | reverse complement strand
CGCAAATCTTCTCCCTTTTTTACCGCAAATCTTCTCCCTTTTTACCGCAAATCTTCTCCCTTTTTACCGCAAATCTTCTCCCTTTTTACCGCAAATCTTCTCCCTTTTTACCGCAAATCTTCTCCCTTTTTCAATTGATAACTAATTGATTATTAACGGATTATGATGCCTATAAACTTAAAGAAATATTATTTAAACTCTTTTAAAATTTCTTAAAACCTAAAATATAGGACATAAGATTTTTTAATTTTTAATTTTTTTTAAGAACAAAATCTTTTTTGTTTTCCCCCCCTTAATTGCGCCGCCCCCCCCTCAGTATTTGCGTGTATGTTTAGCGATATCTGAGAATGTACCATTGAATTTAAATAATAAATATGAATAATGTGACAACAAAACATAAACTTCCACTGCTTTTGAACTTATTGAACACAAGCAATCTAAACTCGTGAAGTATTGGCCAAAATAGGCTTTTTCTTCCTCTCAATCCACGAAAGTAACGCAATTGGTATAAGTGCGTATGCGTGAGTTTTAGACCGCTTTAAAACCCATATTTGTGCGCAAAATTTATCTTATGCGTTCGCCGAATAGCGTCTCACAACCGTCGAATGGTAGATAAAGGCAGTTTTTAGGATATGTGTTTTTATCAAAAAAAGTCACCGATTGATGCTAATTGGGGTTTTAAAGCGCAAAACTGCCCGTTGATTTGCACTATCGAACAAATAAATACGACTTTAGGAATTGGGCAAAAGCACAAGTTTATGGTTTTAGAATCACAAACGGGTTGACCGAGCGAAAGCTCATTTTGCCTAATTCCTTTCTTAAAAAATGAGTAACGGACAAAAAACAACATCAAAAAAGCGTTAAAATGCTAATTATCAAAGAATTAGCTTGATTTGATTGTCAATTTTTAATTGTTTTCACCGTATGCAAACTATGAGAATTTTGCTGATATTCAGCATCCTGCTATATTCTAAAATCGGCGCAATTGCGCTACCTAATGTTTTTGTTTGTGCCAACGAAATGGTGATTTTGGACGATTTTTTTAAAAATAACGCGAAAGAGAAGGCTTACAGCTGGCGAAATAACAATGTTTCCGTTGGTCTCGACAAAATCGGGTGGGGTAGAATGCCGCAATTTAAAGCCATAAATGCAACAACTGCGGACATCGTTGCGCTTATCAACTATACCACAATCACTCAAAGCGGTCAGATTGAAAAATTTGATTTTACGCTCACTGTGCGTCCAAAACCGCTCATTATGTTTTGCAATTTGAGCGCGACGCTTTGTAGTGGCAGTATCTATCATCAAAATTTGGTGAGTACGCCGAGTGGTGCAAATTTTAAATTTACAAGCGATAATCCCGATGTTGGTGTTTTAGCGGTTAGCAATGTGAATGGTTTAAGGTTCAGTCTCCGTAACGCAAATAAAGAGACGAAAATCGCTAATATTTCGGTGACACCGAACCTGAATGGCTGTTTTGGCGTGCCGCAATCCATCGCATTGACAGTTTTACCGGACCCCTCAGTCTATCCGCCTTCCGATACGATTGTCTGTTCGGGTGATACAGTTTTGGTGATTTTTTCGGGAAATTTGCCTGAAACGACCTTCAAATGGACAAATGACAACCCGGCAATCGGTTTGCCTTCGACGGGTTTGGGCGACTTGAAATTCAAGACGGCGGCAAACTTAACGGGTGAAAATCAGGTGGCAAATATCGTCGTGACACCGCAACTCAACGGCTGCAACGGCGTGCCAAAATCCTTTTTCATCGTCGTCAAGCCTGCGCCAACGCTCGAAAAAACGGTTTTCAATTTTTGCGTGAATGACAGTGCGTCAGTTGTTTTTAGAACGAATTTGAAATTCGCAAAACCAACGACTTTTAATTGGGTAAGCACCAATCCACAAACGGGTATTCCGTCAAGTGGAGCCGATAGTTCATTGATTTTCAGCGCTTTATCGAATAAAATGACCGAGGCTGTTGCGTCAAATATAGTGGTGACAACCAACGCGGACGGTTGCAAAGCGCAAACGCAAGCGACGGTAAACATCAGACCACGCCCCATATTGTACAATCCTGGAAACTTATTTATCACAACGGGGCAGCAAGTTGATTTGCATTTTTTGGCAAATATAGAAGGAACTACTTTTGATTGGACGAACGATAATGCGGCGATTGGCTTGCCTTTAAGTGGGGCAGGAGACCTCAGTTTTAGGTCAAAAAATAATCAACCAAGCACAACAATAATGGCAAATATTGTCGCGACACCGAGCTTGAACGGCTGCACCGAACAAGCACAAATGTTCACAATCACCTTACCGCCGACCCCCTCAGTATCAACGCCTTTGGCGACCGTTCCGAGCAAAGTCGGAGATAGATAAGGTTGAAAGATTTAAGTTAGCGGAAGATTAAATAGTGAAAGTGGACACAATTTGTTAGTAATGACTTTTGGGGAATAAAAACTTCCCCAAAGTCGTCACTTTTATTTACCCATTATAGCCAAAAAATATGCGTAAATAGCTATCCCAAAAATCGTTAAATGGCATTTGCAATTATTTTTTTACTTTTTTTTATAAATTTTGAAATACTTTTTGATACTAATTTGACTTTTTAAAAAGCGATTATTTTTTTATTGGTACTGAACAAAGGTTTTTTGGCAATAATGAATTGTTTTCAGAAATCGGGGTGTGTCACTAAGAGTTTTTATGAAATTATAAAATCTGAATACAGGGCATTTATCTTGCAACCAGTTAGAGAAGTCAATATGTGTAAGTATATGATAAAGCGACGGTTTGCCTCTAATTACTCAAACAAATAAACGTTATTTAAAGCAAAAGCAACAATTAAAGATAACACATAACTTTTAGTTTAAGCACACAAAACAATCTACAAATGAGTGATAAAAAATCAACAATTCTTAAAAAATTAGTCCTGCTATTGTTGCTCATATACGCTTGTCGTATCGAGCAATTCGGCGCAATAAATGCGCATTTTAAAGATAAAAAAGTGCGCATTTACGTCTAATTAGTGAAACTTCTGCGACAATTTCCTTTGGTTATTGTCGCGGGAGACCCCTCAGTATAAAAGCGGTTTTTAGCCGATTTAAGCGGCAAAAATCCAAAAAATTTTTAAAGTTAGGTTAATAGGGAATTATAGCTTTTGTGATACCAGCATTGGAATATCATGAGGGATTTGAAGGTTCAATATGGTGCCGCTATTTTCTAAAAATGGCGGCTTTTTTAAGACAATTAGCGGACGCTCAAACAGTCCGTAAAAGATATTTTAGTTTTTGTGTTTATTATTTATGTCCGCCCTCTAAATTTTTAGAGGGCGTTTTTTTTAGCTTTATCACATAAAACAGGAATAGCTGTTTCGCATTGCGGCGGAACAGCTATTTCCATTTTATGCTCTAAAGCAGTTTTAATCAACGCGTCAAATAATGTTTAATTTCTCTTTAACCAAAGAACGGTGCGCGCGACTAATCAGAATTGTATCGTTGCCAATGATAACCTCATTTTCTTCGATGTGGCTAATCTTACTCACGTTGATGGTAAAAGCGCGGTGTGTCTTTAAAAACAAAGGGTGGTCGAGCTTTGAATTGAGGCTTTTCATTATCGTATTGAGGTGAAAATCGCCGCGCGTTGTCTTCATCAAAACGGAATTGCCTTGCCCTTGAAAAAACAAAATTTCATCTATATTGAAGCGGGTAATGCGCCCTTCTATGCGCAAAAAGACGTAGTCAGGCGTCAAATTTGGCGACTTTGGCGACTCAACGGGCGCAATTTTCTTCATGCGTAAACGCGCGCGCTCCTCATGAATTTCGGTAACTAAAATCATTGCTTCGGCAAACTTGGAGGAATAAAAAGGTTCCTCAAGTTCAGTCGTTATGAAATAATCGGGTAAATCTAAAGTCGTTTCACCCGCTTTTGACAGCAAAACAATTTGCGGAACGGACAACATTTTCTTGAGACAATCGGCGCTCGATGCGTAAATCGAGGCTTTGTCCCAAAACACTAAATCAGGCATTTTCATTTCTATTTCTTCGCATTGCCGCTCTTTAGTTTCGCAAACGCCAATCAACTTAACATTGGGTAATTCGTTCGCAATTTGTTGAACATGGTTATTGAGAGAGCGATTTTCGCTCATCACGAAGCAAGTTAGGACGGGCAACTTCGGTGCAATCGTCATTGAAGGCATATTTTTGATGAATTATACAGAGTTTCTTACGACTCAGAGTGAACAGTTTGCACTTATTTATTGAAAGAATAAATAGGAAAAAATGAATAAGATGCTTTAAAGCTGCGTAGGAGGTAGCTTTAAAACGGAAGTGAGCCAACCGAAAAGGGTGCGTAAAGCGTCAATCGCAGATGCATGGTGGTCAAAAGACGAAAATACACAGTTACTTCTCTTGTAACACCTTAGTTTTGGTGGACAATGGTGGAAATGGATGTTTGAAATGAGAAAAAATTTAGCACGTGAAATTAAATAGACAAAATTATTTGTGTGTTAAAAAATAATGTGTTTAACAATGTCACAAAAAACGCAAAAAAATTGGAACTAAAAAATAAACAATAAAATTTTATTGATTTAAAAAAATATAATTTGGGTGGCTCCGCACTTTTAGAGCTTAAAATATAGTTAATGAAATTATCCATCTTGACAAAATGCTTACCTCTCCTTCCCGCGAATAGATATGGAAGACCCCTCAGTATAAAACGCTAAATTTTGACTTTTAAACAATTTATAACTTCAGTTGGACGCGCAAAGATAGGACTCATATATTCAAAAAACTATTGACTTAAATCAATTCGCTTCGGTTGATAGTGTAAAAAGCCGCTTTTTCGGTTATTTTGACGCTATTTTGACAATTTTTCGACCCATTTAACACAAAACAATGACGCACAGATATTTAAACATCACAACGATATTTTTACTTTTCTTTTTTCCAAAATTTACGCACGCTCAGGATTCAACGGGCAAACAACACACGCAACACTGCGCTTCGATGCACTTTTTAGAACGACAAATTGCCGAAGATGCGACTATGAACACACATTTGGCACAGATTGAACGCTTTATCGCGGAAAGTCATTTGCAACTACAAACGCGGGGTGGTGACACAATTGTTACTATCCCTGTTGTGGTTCATGTGTTGTACGGGACAAATGGGGAGAATATTAGTGAATTACAGATTGCAACGCAAATCAATATCCTCAATCTCGATTTTAATAAATTGAACAGCGAACTCGACAAAACGCCCGCTCAATTCAAGCCGCTAATCGCCGATTGCAAGCTGCAATTCAAACTCGCCGCCCGCGACCCCGACGGGCAACCGACAACGGGCATTATGCGGTACAACCGCACATCGCGCAATTGGGGAACAAATAATGACGTCAAAAATCCCGCAAAAGGTGGAATCACACCGTGGAATCCTCAAAAATACTTGAATATTTGGGTCTGTAACGTCGGAGATGGCATTTTGGGCTACGCCTCATTTCCCGGTTGTGCGGCCGCATTTGACGGCATTGTGGTGGACAATACCGCGTTTGGAACGACGGGAACGGCGCGTTATCCGTTCAATAAAGGCAGAACTTGCGTCCACGAAATTGGGCATTGGCTCGGTTTGTTCCACACTTGGGGCGATAGAGAATGTGGCGATGACTTGATAGCCGATACGCCGATGCAAAAAAACGCGCACACGGGCGAAATCGCGACCCCTCAGTATAGCGACTGCACGGGGCTGATTCAGATGGATATGACGATGAATTTTATGGAATACGTCAACGACGCCTCAATGTGGCTGTTTACCGAAGGGCAAAAAACGCGGATGCGGACGGTTTTGACCAATCCTTTGATTCGCGGCAGCCTCGCACGTTCGGACGGGGCAACGCCCGTTTTATCCACTAAAATTGGTTGCGATACGGTCAAAAAAGTGGCAGCCTACTACGTAACCGATAAAAATTTGACGCTTGCTTGGACGCCGATTCCGTACGTTTCGACTTATTCTGTCCTCTTTCGCCCGGCAAATGCCGTGAAATGGGACACTTTGCAGACCGAAGAAGCACAATTGCCTTTCGACAAACTCAACGCAGCAACGGACTATCAATTTAGGGTAAAAGCCGATTGCCGCGTCAGCGATTTTTCGGACGCCATTACCGTTCGGACTAAAGGCGTGGAGGTAAACCTACCCAATCTCACGTTGTTTCCAAACCCCGCAAGGGATGAACTGCACGTTGATTTTGGCATAAAAAGCATTGAAACGATTGACATTGAAGTGATTGACGTCAACGGGCAAACCAAAATTAGCATCAGCAAATACGCCCTAACCCGTCAATTAACGCTCAACACAAGCGCATTGCCCAACGGAATGTATTTTATTGTGGTAACAAAAAATGACCAAAGATTTGCGAAGAAATTCTTCAAAAGTACGGATTGAAGGACCCCTCAGTATAAGTGGCATTTTTTTGATTATTTTATGATAAAACCCTTGTAAAATGCACGTTTTACAAGGGTTTTATGCAACTAATACGTGAAAATCATGGAAACAAACCCGCTTCAATTAAATCAATCCGTTCTAAAATACGGTTGACGTCGTTCAATTTTAGCAGTTTTATAGTCCCTTCTCCAACCTCTGTTTTAGAGATAATCAATCCATCGCTCACTTCAAAATGCTCAAACCAATTATCTTTTCTCGGATGAATAAACGGATAAGTTTGTTTTCATCTTTAAGAATAGTGGAGAGGTCGCTTCCCTTTGCGTTGTTGCAGATGGGGCAAGCATGCGCCAAATTTTCAGAAATTGTTCCGCCTCCATGTTTTCTACTGATGATATGGTCAGATTGATAACGAATGAAGCCGTCTGTTTCGGGACGACGGCAATATTCGCACCGATAGGCGGCACGAATAGCAACCTCTCTCCGAAGTGCGTCAGGAGTATTTTTACTCATGCAATTGCAGTTCTTGAAAGATGAAGCCGCGCCCGCGATTTTGCGAGTCGAACGATGTGTTCAAGAATGAGATAATGGTCGAGTTCCTCCTGTTCGGTCAATGAAAGCCCCGTATCTTGTTTTTTCTCTAATAATTCTTCAGCCCGTTCTTGTATTTTACTGGGCGCATGAAAACCTATAACCTTGATAGGGTCGAGCGTTGCTATAAAGTCGGCAAGACTGTCATAAGCACTTTGATAAGCAATCATTCTGATGATGTTTTACGCAAAACTAATGTCTTTTTTGAGATTTGAAACTATCAAAGCTTTAAAAACTGAATCCAAGATAAAAAGCTGAGTAAAAACAGTTGCAATTATGTTTTTCACTTCAAAAGGGACCCCTCAGTATCAACAGCGTTTTCCTATTTTTTTTCGACAAAAAAAGACGTTTTTTGGTAACAAAACATCTTTTTTCGGTAAATTATGCTATTTTTTTGGTTTTGCGAGCATCGCATCACCGCCTCACTTTTTGCTTTTTTTACCCAAATTAGACAATTAAAATGTCCAATTTCCCGCTTTTACCCACTTTTTGGCGTTCATTTACGATCAAGTAGCAATAAAAATTGCGTAACGTGTTCTACTACAACAAATATCAGATTGAAAATGCTCACAAAACTCTTTTCACGGTTTAAAACTGACCTGAATAGCATCTCCACACCAACACCACATTTTTACAGCAATTGGCAAACTGCCGAAAAACAATGCGACGGCTACGCTACGGCACCCGTTTTGGAAAGTATCGTCAAGGCATCGAGAGCCGTTGCGCAGGGCGACGCTTTGTACGAGCGCGACGGCGTAACGCACCATTCGTTTGCTGAAAATGAGCAATTAATAGCCGCGTTGAGGCACGTTGCGGAGGCGGAAGGACGGTTTCAAGTCTTGGATTTTGGTGGCTCTTTAGGAAGTTTGTATCGTCAGCATCGGTGGTTTTTGTCTGATTTTAGCGATTTTGTTTGGTGCGTTGTTGAACAAAATAGTTTTGTTGAAACGGGCAAACGCTTGTTCGAGAACAATAAACTGAAATTTGAGCCGAGCATTGCGGAAGCGTGTAAAAAATATCAGCCGAATGTTGTTGTGATGTCAAATTCATTGCAGCGCATGGAACGCCCGTTTGAGGTATTAGAAGAACTTGCGAAAAGCGATATGCCGTATCTGTTCATCGAACAAACACCGCTCATTCAAGCGGCGGATAACAGAATCACGCAAAGTTTTTTCCCCGCGAAAAAATGCAAATCGTCTTATCCGACGTGGCTTTTTGCGGAAACAAAATTTAAAGAAAAGTTGAGTCAATATTACCAAATACTCAATGAATTTGAAGCCACAGAGGCGCACCTTTCTTTCGACGGCGTGCGCCCGATTGGTTTTTTCTGCAAAAAAAATTAGTAAAAAATGAGAAAAGGGACCCCTCAGTATAAAAGCTGTTTTTACCCTTTTTTTGACTAAAAACGCTTGATATTTCCATTTTCCGACTTGAAACGACTAAAATACGATTTTAATTTACTGAGATAAGCCACTGTTTTCATAACCTTTGAAACCGTTTTTTCTTTAAATTTATCGTGTTAGTGTAGTTTTGTAAAATGGAAATACGTGGTTTATCGAGGTAAAAAAATACGAGTAAACAAACCATTTTAATGAAAATAAACAGGTAGCCGTACCGCAAAATGTCAAATATAAAAATCAAAAGGACGCTTTAGTTGGCCTGGCTATTCCAAAAACGAACGACGCTTTAATCCATTTACATCAACCACGACTTCAACTTTATTTTATGCGCAAGCAGAATGTTCCCACAAGTCCAAAGGACTCACACACTACTTCTACCACCGAACCTGAATCAGAAAATCGAATCGCCGCTATTATTGCAGTTGTGGGTTTAGTCATTTTAGTGGTTTTTTCCTTTAAATAAACCAACCGTTGAGGGATGAAGGATGTTTGTTATACGAGCTGTAATACTCTGATAATCAACGTATTACGGCTCGCACTCCAAACACGGCACACTTTTTAAAAGTTTTACAAAACGTTCAATTTTTCCAACAACTCCGCTTTGTGGGCGCGGCTAATGGGAATCAATTTTTTATCAATCACGATGGAATTGTCCTCGATGTAGGCAATTTTACTCGTATTGATAATGAACGAGCGGTGAACTTTGACGAATGACGGGTGCGCCAATTTGATTTCCATTGCCTTCATCGTCGCATGAATGACGTAGCTGCCTTTTGTGGTCTTGATGCTGACGTAATCGCCCACATTTTCGAGGTACAAAAACTCGTCTAATGAGAACCGCACCAAACGGTTGTCCACTTTCATAAAAACCTCATTTGACAGGGCAGCATTTGCCGATGAGCCGCCTGAGCGACGCTGCACGGGCGTCGGTGCAACCGCTTTGTAAACTTTGTTTCGGTCTTCTTCATTCAGCTTTTCTAAGGCTAAATCCGAGCGTCTGAGGTGCAAAGAACTGAGTAGGGTAGCGGCTTGTGCGTTACTTGTTACTTCCATTTTGTGTTACTGTTTAGCTAATTTATTGTATTATTTGTTTCCTAAAACCGTGCGTTTAAACCGTTCTCTCTCCGTTCAACTCCGACAGTGAAGCTGAAAAAGTTAATTGACGGTTTTTGGCCTAAAACGCGGCGGACTCGAAGCGGCTTGACGCAACAAAGCGCAGACGTTTTAAGCGAATGATAAATGAAAAGTTTTTGTGTGGAATGGTGTTTTCGGGCGTTAAAACCTAAAATATAAGAGCAGTTGTGTTTAAGTTTATGTACGGTTTTGTGGTGGCGTTAATCGCGTTATTTGTTATTCGTTTTTGATGACTATTTGTTACTCGAAATTAGAATCAATGATAAACCAAACGCTTCGTATTATTTATTTTTATGGATTAAAATGTGACGCCCACTGAAAAATAAGCCTTACCTAAAAACAACGATATTGCCCCAATTGAGCCTAATTTTTAGTCATTTGCCCGTAGAAAAGGCGGGTAAACGGTTATTTTTTTTAGTAGAAAACGGGTTAAAAAATATTTAACAATATAAAATTTCATAGTATTTTGTGAAAATGTTTCAAAAATATCACTCAAAAAGAGCATCTATTGACAAAGAATTTTGTACCAAACTACTTGAGTATTCGTTGTCTGCCAAACCAAAAGTGGTGATAAACGTCAAAAAAAGTGCTTTTCGAGTATTGGTGGCTTTTTGAAAGACACCCATTTTTTGCCTCAGATTTTCGGCGTAAGATTTATCAATGGCAAAGCGGTTGATTGAAAATTTCATTTCGCAAATGTTGATAGCGTGGTCGCGGCGGTCAATCACCAAGTCTATTTGCGCGGAAGAAATGCCGTCGCTACCTTGCCAAACACTTGCGTAGGTTTGCACGCTGCTGATGCCCAAAGCGCGTTTTATTTGGGTCAAATGTGCCAAACAAACTTGCTCAAAGGCGTAGCCACTCCAAGCGCGCACCTCGGGATTATTGAGCCGGTCAATCCACATATTTTGGTCGTTTATGTCCGTGTTTCTGATAAATTTTAGGTAAAACAAGGAGTAAAAATCAGAAATTTGGTACTGCATTTTTCTGGTCGTATGTCCGAATGATTTGTATTTTCTGATGAAACCACTTTCTTCCAACTCGGATAAAATTTTTGTCAAACTGCCGCCGTTTGGCAGGTTTGTTTTTTCAATCAATTCATCGCGACTCATGCCCTTATTTTTTTTGGCGAGGGTTTCGATGATGGAAATGTGTTTATCCGCAACTTTGAAAAG
>JAYUKJ010000648.1:0-3105 GCA_043764555.1 Saprospiraceae bacterium | reverse complement strand
AAGCCATTGAGGATAGAAATCTCCTTAAATTTGCTTTCCACCACGCCAAACGACCGCAAAGCATCGTTCAAAGTGGCATCAAACATCACGCTCCTAAGGCGTATGTGGTCGGCTTGAACGTTGATTTTTGAGGGGTCATTTAGGGTACTAAAACCGAGCATTGTGTTGGAAAACGTCCGCTCAAAATTGGCAAAATCAACGCCCGCCGAGATGCCGTGAAAGCGATAAATCAAGCCATTGTACTGCACCAAAACGGTTTGAACCCGCACCGTTTGCGCCGCTTGTCCCTGCGTTTGACCTTGCCCCTGCCCTTGCGATTGTCCTTGATTTGGGTCGTTTTGATTGCCCGTATTACCCGTATTACCGCCTGTATTTCCCGTGTTTGGCGGCAATTGTCCCGTTTGACCACCTTGATTTGTGGGACTACTTGGCGCAGAAGGCGCACTCGGCGGCGAAGGCGTTCCTGATGTTTGACCGCCGTTTGTCGTCTGCCCTTGACCGTTCGTTTTTTCCCTGCCTTTTTCCGACCGATTGCTCGGCGTCATAGCTTGTCCTTGCTGCACGGCTTGTTGTTGATTTGCGGGAATTTGGTCGGCCATTTGGATGATTGCCGACAAGCCGTTAATCTGAATATTGCGTTGGTCAAGCACCCTCAAATTGTATTCTTTTACCACGCCTTGCGCCGCTGCATCAAGCGTTTTTTCGCCCGAAAGCGTCATCAACATCATCGCTTTTTGGTCGGGCGAAGCCATTTGGACTTGACTTGGCGTGTTGACGTGTTTCCAACTTTGCGGCATCGGAAACTGGAATTTAAGCTCCGGATGGTAAAACATATTGTTTTGAACGTAGCCTTGACGCGGGTCTTCGCCGTAAGTTATGCCGTCGATGAGACGCAAATAACTTTCTCGTTCGGTGCGATAAGTACCTTGGTTTTTCAACTGAAAAGCCGCTGCTAAAGCATTGACTTTCGTGTAGCGGTCGCCCGGGTCGGGATGCGACGACATGAAGGTCGGAATGCGCTGCGAACCGTCTTCACCCGCGCTCAATCTGCCCAAAGTGCTGAAAAAAGACGCCATTTCGCGGGCATCGTAGCCCAATTTTGACGAATATTGAACGCCTAATTCGTCGGATTGCGTTTCGTGATTGCGGCTAAATTTCAAAAAAAGCAACTGCAAACCCGTGCTTGCCAAGTCGCCAAATTGCTGGAATTTTGGAAAAGCAATCATGCCAATCACCAAACCCAACTGCGAAAATGTTTGGTTTGTGTATTGTTCGGCGCTGTGTCGAGCCGTGATGTGACCGATTTCATGCCCCAAAACGCCCATTAATTGCGCTTCCGAATTGAAATGCGCCATGATGCCGCGCGTAAAATAAACGTAGCCGCCGGGAACCGCGAAGGCGTTGACGACGTCCGAATCGACGACTTTGAACTGAAAAGGTAGGTTCGGACGGTGCGAAATTTTAGCCATCGCTTGTCCGCGTTCGTTCAAATAACGTTGCATCGCGGAGTCGGCGTAAATGCCAAATTCACCTTGAACCTGCGGGTCGGATTCTCTGCCCAAAGCCAATTCTTGAGATTCGGACATCAACAAAAACTGCCGTTTGCCCGTTACGGGATTGCGTGAACAGTCGTTAAATAGCAGTAAAAACGCCATTAAAGTTAACGTTTTTACGCTTTTTTTTAAAAATTGAGTTGCCATTATTTTTTAGATTTTGGTGAAATAACGCGTAAAACTAACAATATAGTTTAATTAAAAATTAAAAATTAAGAACTAAAATGGGCGACAAACATCAATTATACACGACCATTTCTGAATTAAAAACTTGTCCGAAATTGCACTTTAACGTCCGTTCGGGTGTCGCCTTCAATCTCGTCTAAACCACTGCCAAATGATTTTTTATTTGCCAAATAAGTCCGTGCAAAACGGATTTCTGCATAGCTACTTTTAAAGATTCGATAACTGGCATTGACGTAAAAACGACTGCCTTTAAAATAATAAGGCAAGACGGTGAAGCTGTGCAGTACATCATTTTCAAATGCATAAATTGCTGAATTATAATCTTTTGTGTCAAAAAATGCCAAACGGCTCGAGATACTGAGGGGGTAGTTTTCCAATTTAAAAATCACATCTTGCCAAATCAAAAAACCGTTGCTGCTGCCGTTGTCGTCGTTGTAATTAACGAATTCCACGCGGTTTCGCAGTTCCAATTTAGGGTTGATTTTATTGTTCAATTGAAACCTGATTTGCGTGCGCATTTTGTCCGTTAAAGCGTTGGTTTTAAGGGAATCGGGGCGCGTGGAATTCTCTTGTTTCAACTTATTTCTAATCAAAAGGGACCCCTCAGTATTTTTGCGTTTGTAAGTGATTTTTCCGTAAAATTCACGCCCAAACGACGGCGCATCCACTTGAAATTTAAGCCTTTGGTGTTGCCAAAAATCGGCGTAAAATTCCGTAATCAAATGCCGATAAGGTTTAAATTCAACCCCTAAATACAGTCCGTTTTCGTCTTGCGCACGGCTGCTTTCGGCAAACGGCTGCGCGTTGAGTGCTTGATAGTTTTTGGTAAAAAAACGCTGTAAGATGCTCATAGACAAGCGTTTATCCAGTCCAATTAATAAGCCATTGAGCGTTGCCAAACCACCGTTGTCGCTCAAAGCCGTTTCGCCAAAGAGATGAATATTCCTGAAAGTTGTTTTATAATTTGTCGAAAAATTGAGCAATTGTTTTCCTTGGAAAGCGTACAAATTATACGGTTTGTCGGTAGGTTTTACGGTGCCATCAAATTGATTAAAAACGGTATTGAAACCCAACGAAAAACGCCTAAAACGCCGCTGCAAACTGCCGCCAAAAGTGCTTAAACCAACCGAATTTTGGTCATCTAATTCGCTCTTCGTTCGGTGCAAACCAGAAGATTGCAACGCGGAAACAATCGCCTCTTTGTCGGTCGGTTCGCTGATTACATTGCCGTCGCGTTGTCGATAGGAAGCAAAAAGGGACCCCTCAGTATTTTGACCAATTTTGAGCGTTGCGGCGATGCCGCGCAGAAAATTTGCTTCATTTGCGGACGTGTAAAAATGCACGGGCGGCGCGTCTTTTTCGATGC
>JAYUKJ010000647.1:0-3105 GCA_043764555.1 Saprospiraceae bacterium | reverse complement strand
ACCACTTGTATTCGGCAACTTATTACGGAGAATCAAGCCTCACGGATTACGGCGTTCCGTCGTTTTTTATCAAGGGTTCGGATGTAACGGAAGGCAGTTTATTGACTCAAATTCCGATTTTTGACCATAAAGACCAAGCGCCCGAAACACCTTCCAACGATTTTACATCCGCAAATTATGGCATTTCGGCTTACGCAAAACCCGCGCTGGCGTTACAGATTTTAGCGAAACATTTGGGGCAGGATAAGTTTGAAGAATTGATGAAAAAATATTTCAACGACTGGCAATTCAAGCACCCGCAGCCGTCGGATTTTAGGAAAATTTGGGAAGCCGATTCCGTCAATATTGGTCCCGTGAGTTGGTTTTTTGACGGTTTTATCGGCTCGACCGACCGCGTGGATTACAAAATTACCGCCTTAAATCAGGACGAAAAATATTGGAAAGCGACGGTCAAAAACGTCGGAAAGATTGCTTCGCCGTTCACCGTTTCGGGTGTAAAAGGCGATTCAGCCGTTTACACAACGCGTCTCGCGGGCATTCCTACGGGCGAGCAAACGGTGGTTTTTATTCCCAAAAAAGAAGGTATTTCGATGATTACGGTCGATTTCAAACAGCTGTTAACCGACGCAAATCGGAGCAATAACAACATAAAAACACGTGGCTTGTTGCCCAAAATGGAACCTTTGCGCTTAAAGTTGTTGATTGGTTTGGACAATTCGAGAAAAACGAATGTCTATTTTTCACCACTCGTTGCGGCAAATACGTATGATAAATTAATGCTCGGCGCTTGGATTCACAACGGCGCTCTACCACTCAAATCTTTTGAATATTCATTGGCGCCGATGTACAGTTTTGGTACCAGATCTTTGGCGGGTTTGGGCAATGTAAGTTACGCTTTTTTTGCGGGGCGCAACAAAATAAGCATTGGCGTTGGCGCGCGTCGATTTGCGTTTGACTACAATGAAAAGTTTAAAACAACGCGCGCCTACGACCGCGTGACCCCCTCAGTATCAGTCGAATTTAGAGGCAATCCAACGTCAAAATTCACGTCAAAACTGCAATTGCGCCATATTTTTATTGGTGAACAAGGCTTCAACTACGATACTTCGGGCGGTTTGAAAAACAAAACGCGCAACGCTAATGGTATTACAGAATTAACTTATTCAGGTCTATTAAAAAACGCATTGGGCAACGCGAGTTTCAAAATAGCTTTGGAAAATCAAAACTATAAAGATGCTTTTGAGCGCAGCCAAGACTATACGCGTTTGACATTTGAAGGCAAAAAAGATTTTATGTATCAACGCAATCGGCGCTTCTCGGCAAGGGTTTTCATGGGCGGTTTTTTGAAAAACACGCGTGAAAATGGCGGTAATGTCTATGGAACCGACAATCGCGGCAGCATTGGCTTGGTCAAAAATGGCGCAACGGACTATCATTATGACAATTTATGGTTCGGAAGAAATGAAGAAACGGGCTTTGTAAGTCAACAAATTGACCCGAGTTCTGAGGGCGGGATGAAGTTCATTTTACCCGCAGGCGCAACGACACGTTTAGGATTTAGCAACAGTTTTGTCGCAGCTTTGAACCTAAAAATGGATTTACCCATCAATTTGCCGCGTTTTTTGCAGTTAAAACCGTATTTCGACATCGGTTATTTTGCGGACAAACGCGCTTTGGCATCAGACCAGACCTTGCTCATGAGCGGAGGCATCGCGTGGGAATTATTCGGCGACGCGGCGGCGATTTATTTCCCCGTTTACTTCAACGGCAGTTCCGACGACCCAAATAGTTTTAATACGTCTGCCACTTCGCAACGTGGAAAATACCAAGACCGCATCACTTTTAGCTTGGATTTAAGAAAATTTAATCCGCTGATTTGGATGAAAGGCATATTTGGTAATTAAAAAATGGTGATTAGCCATTTTTTATTTTGAAATTTAATGCAACTACTTCTTTTTAAGATTGAAGAAGGGCCCCTCAGTATCTTGACTAAAATTTAGTAAAATACGAGCAGAAAAAAGTCTAAAACCATGTATTTATCCCGAGGGAATCCGAGAAATTGCTCCTTTTTCTGGCGGGCGAATTAGCCGAAAAACGCAAGGCGCGCGGACTAAAACTCAATTTCCCCGAAGCGATTGCCCTCATCAGCCGCCGCTTGCAAGAGGCAGCGCGCAACGGTCAATCCGTTGCCGAATTGATGCAATTTGGTCGAACTATTTTGACCCGCGAAGACGTGATGGAGTGATGGAAGGCGTTCCCGAAATGATTCACGACATCCAAATCGAGGCTACTTTTCCTGATGGAAAACGACTCTCGGAAATAGCACTTTGTACGTGGCGGGACATTCAAAATCCAAAAATTAGTGTTGCACCTCAAATTTCTTTGTTTTTATTTCTTTACCGTTTGATGCCGTTTTTTAATGATTTCAAATAGTTGACATTCGTCATGTTTATACAAAATAGTCACTTCAAAATGTTTTAGCAATGAATCAGTAGCGGGCGGATGACAAGATAAATAACGTTTTCCTACGGCAAAACTGTCCATTTTACTGAGGGGAGGATTCAAATCGATAAACATTTTTTCGACGGCAAAACCGTCATGGTTGAACGTTTTTTGATAAAACTGCATCGGTGCGTCGTAAGCGTCGTAATTGCTGTATAATAACGTGTAATTGCGCCAATCGGGATGAATTTTCTTTAATTCCATCATTGAAATACCGTACATTTCGTTGGGTTTGACAATGATGAAACTGTCATAAACCCGTTGCACAACGTTTCTGTAAGGCATGGCGAAAAACGCAAAAACAAATAAAAAACCAAATTGCCAACGGTGTTTAGGCGTAACCCAAATCTGAATTTTATCAAATAATTCGGACAAACCTAAGCCAAAAATGATTGCCCAAAGTGGATATAAAGGCGCGTCATACCAATCGTACCAAACACCAAACGACATAATCGTTGAAAAAACGACCGCGATACTGAGGGGTATGCCGATGAATATTTTTTTATCCGAATTATCAGAACGCATTGATAACCAAAGCATTAGCGGCAAAAAGTCCCAAAATGGAAATCGATTCTGTTCATACAAAATTTTGAGATAGTGGCC
>JAYUKJ010000646.1:0-10740 GCA_043764555.1 Saprospiraceae bacterium | reverse complement strand
GATTAATTTTCCATAGTGAAATTCATGTCGAATATCCGAGTGCCGTTCAAGCTCGAAATATTCCTCAACCGAGTAGATTTTATCGTAATCAACGGCTTCTATTTGCGGTGCAAAGGCAGTAGTTGTCATTTTTTTCAAATTTTAATTCAAAAGTCGGGCAAAAATAAGTTGTATTTCGCAGTTTTCCATAAAAAAAATTGTCGGCGTTTCCGTAAAGAAACGCCGACAATTTAAACGCCGCCAGCAACTAAAGTTACCGCCTACAATTATTTAAACAAGCTGTCATAGTTGCCGTCACCGCCCGATTGTTTGTCGGCTTTTGGCAATTCTTTAAGCTCCATTGTTTCTTGTTTTTTGCCGCCGCCGTCGAGGAACATGAGCGAGCTTTTTTGTTCCCAATCTTCCAACATTTTCATGCCTTCGTCTTCAAAAACACCGTTTTGAAGGTCAATTGAGTTCATAATGCCCGACGACATTTCCATAAAACGCTCCATTTCACCGACTTTCCCAGCCACATCGTTGTTGATGCTGTCCATCGCCATGTCGAACATGGCGCGCTTATCAGGGTCGCCGCTTAAAACGCTCATTGCGGAGCGCATTGCTGAATGACTCGTGCGAATTGCGTTGCGTTCTTGCTCTTTCACCTTCACGTTGTCCTTCGTGTCTTCCAACAAAATGGCAGAATTCTCATACATTTTATTTAGAATGCGCTCCAACACTTCAATCCGTTTTGCCAACGAATCGTACTTCGCGTTGCTCTCTTGCAAACGGGCAGCTTTGCGTGTGTTCAAGACGATTTGCGGCTCTAAACCTTGTTTTTTGGCTTGTTCTGCCAATTTCATGCTTGCCTCAATGTCGCGCTGATTCGTCGCCATCAATTGCAAAAGCTGTTGTTTTTGACCTTTCAAAATGCCAATTTGCTTGCTCATTTTTGACAAATTGTCGCCTAAACTATCGACGTAACTTTTCAAAATGCCAATCGGGTCAATTTCAACGAACATTCCCGTAATCCAACGCATGACGCTTTTGTAGCCAAACCAAACGAGATTGCGCATCCGTGGGTCGAGTACCATATATATAACGGCTGCCAAAGCCGCGAGCAAACCCGCCAAATAAAGCGTATTTGCGGCCAAAGTAATGAGGACGGGCAAGGCTTTGTACAACAAATAGCCGCCGCCGAGCAAGATGCCCGCGCCAAAAAGCGTTCCCGTGATGCCTTCGGGGCGCTGCCAAAATGTTTTCGGCTTAAAGTCAACGCTTGGCGTTGAAACTGGAGTGATGTTCGACATTTTCTCTCTTTTAGTTTTAAAATTTAGAATTTTCGTTTAAAAAATTGGTTGTTTATAGTACCAACGTCGGCGAGGTTTAAAACCTCGCCGACGTTTTCGCTCTTTTTTAGGCCCCCTCAGTATATGACGTTTTTACGGCATCCCGATTTCTCGGAAAATGCTTTTTTGACCCTGGAAAAGACCATTAAGTTACAAATATAAGACTAAACCTTTGGAATTTGACATCTGAAATTTGGAATCCCTTCGAATTACAAATATTTCTGAATATTTGCCATGTCTTGCTCCATCTGATTGTTGATACTTTGGTGCGTAAACAGGTACTTCGTTTTGGCTTCTTCAATCTTCGCCGCCGCACCGTCGCGTTCAAAATCAAGCGTGCTAATTTTTCCTTTTGCCGTATTGATTTCAGCTTGCAACTGCTTGATTTTCAATTCATTGTCGTTGATTTCTTTTTGCAATTCAGCGACTTGCTGCAAGTTAGCGCCGACTTTAGAATCCTGCTGTTTGGCGGAAGCCGCGTCAAATTGCTCTTTTTCTTTCAATACAATTGCCTTGTAATGCGCCGCCGTTTCGAGGAGTTTTTCCTTCGTCAAACCCATTGTTTTGGCCGTTGCAAAAACCGATTTATAGGCTGTGGCTTCATCGAAGTCAATTTTTTTCAAATTGTCCACCGCCATTCTGAACTCCAAATAATCGAAGCCTGGCAAGTTGGCTTTTTCGATGGCTTTTGAGATAAATTCGATGCTTTTTTCATCTAAGCCGTGATTCTCTCCAAATAAATTTTTCATTTTTTCGATTCTAATTTTTTTGATAATCAATGTGTTGATAGTCGTTAGTAATTCTGCCATTCGTTTGTTAGGCGTTTGACAAAAGTATAAATTTCAGTCGGGATAACAAACGTCTGAGCCATTTTTGTTCCAATACCTTAATATCGTTCGACAGAATGACCATTTTTGAGGGTTTAAACGGCGATTTTTAAAGACTGAATTTTAACTCCAAAGATTGGGGAACTTTTAAAAAGTTGCGCAATCTAAAACTTGAAATGCGCGAAAATTTCTACTTTTGCGCGCTTTGAAATGTGATTTTTTCATAAAAAACGCCATTATTAAAACGTTGGCGTTGTAAAATATAAATAAAAAATGTCAATTGTAAAAGAATTCAACGACTACCGTTTAAAGATGAACGACCGCATTTTAGGCGCGGACAACAAGGTAATTAAGCGTTTTTGGTCGCTCGACCACCAAACGTATGACGACGGTGCATTGGATAAAAAGACGAAAGAATTGCTCGGTTTGGTGGCGTCGATGGTCTTGCGGTGCGACGATTGCATCCGTTACCACATCGGCACGTGCCACGAATTAGGCGTCAATGAAGCCGAAATTTTTGAAGTTTTTGCGATAGCAAACCTTGTCGGCGGCTCGATTTGTATTCCGCACACGCGGCGGGCGGTTGAGTATTGGGACGCGTTGAAAGCGGAGGAAAACGTGTAAAAAACGGCGTTTATACTGAGGGGTCCTATTTTTCTAAAAAAAGCCACGTTGCCAACAAACAGCATGGCTTTTTTTTAGAAAATATAGTAAAGGCGTGCTTACATTGTCCCAAAATTTGTGAATTATGTTAAAATCCATTCGTTTAGTCAATTTTTACAGCTTTCGTGATACCACGATTGAGTTGAATCAAGGAACCAATGTCTTAGTCGGCATTAATGGTTCGGGAAAGTCTAATTTTTTAAAAGTATTTGAATTGTTGAATGAAGCCATAAATGGGAAAAGATTGCGGCGGCATATTTTGGAAATCGGTGGCGTTAATGAAATATTGTATCAAGGAGAAAGAGAGAATGATGAGATTGTGATTGAGTTGGTTTATGAGGGTCCTACTTATTTAATGAAAGTTTTAGACGAACCATTAGAAACAATTAATTATGAAATAAGAATTATTCCTACGCAGACAGAATACTATTTGAGAGAAAAGGTATGGAATAATGAGACAGTTGTCTTTGAAAGGGACGATAATAAAGGTTCACTTATAGACGATAAAAAAAGAGTATCGGTTAATATTTCAGGAAACTTTAATTCGGAATTAGTAGCCCCTATTTCTAATAATGATAGTACTGCCTTCCACGATTGTATTGGATTTCTAAGTAATTTAGAATGCATAACTACGATAAACACTTCTAATAAAAGCCCCATCCGCAAACCCGTTTTAGCCATCCCCGAAACGAACATCATCAACGGTGGCGACAATTTGGTTCAAGTGTTGAATACGATAAAAATCAACGATAAAAAAACGTATAAAAAAATTATAGATGCATTAAAGCGTGTAAATCCGTATTTTAAAGATTTTGATTTTAGACCATTTGGAACAAATTTCGAAATGCTTTTGGAAGAAGAAGGCTTAAATCGCTCGATTCATTTATCGAAGGTTTCGGACGGAACGCTGCGTTATTTATGCATCGTTACGGCACTTTTGACGAACAAAAAAGCCATTTTATGTTTCGACGAACCCGAAACAGGTTTGCATCCCGATATGCTTTTTAACATTGCGCAAGCCATAAAAGACGCGGCAGAGACGGCAATTGTCATTATTTCAACCCATTCCACGCAATTATTAAACTATTTCGACCTTGAAACTGTCCGTGTTTTTGAAAAAGACGCCGACAATTCGACCAAAATTTACGCTTATACTGAGGGGTCCTTTGAAGGTTGGTACGAAACATTTCAAGTCGGCACGATGTGGCGTCAGGGAGATATAGGAGGGAATCGCTATGGCAATTAAACGACCTCAAAAAATCACGCTTTTCGTAGAAGGAACGAGCGACGATACAAACGGCGACTTGCGGCAAGGATTTGAAAATTTGTTGAAGAAAGAATTAGCGGGTAAAATGCCAAGCATTAAATTGGGCGATGGCATTGATCAAACAGTTGCCAAATTCTTGAAAGCGGAAGGCGATAAATTTCTTTTGATCGACCTTGACGGCGCATCTGAAACCAAGAAAGAGCGTGTAAAAGCGTTAAAACTACCTGAATCTCAGACTTTTTTCATGATTCAAGCCATGGAAGCATGGTTTTTATCGCAACCTGATATGCTCAACGATTTCTATAATGAAGATTTGAAAGTACCTAAAAAACGCGCTGAGGACATCGCAAAACCCGATAAAGAATTGCAGAGATTAACGAAAAACACGCGTAAAAAAGAATACCATAAAGTGCGTCATGCCGTCGAATTATTAGGGAAATTAGACATAGATAAACTCCAAAAAGATTTCGCAGACGTGAAAAACCTAATTGAGGCGCTCAAAAACGCTTAATTATTGCATTTTTAATCAACATACTGAGGGGTCCTATTTCAACCAAATCTCCGTCGCACCCCAACCATATTTCTCATGGTATTGGTTTTTAAACATCAAAACGTCGGGGTGTCGGCGCAACCTTGCGGCAATGCTGTCGCGCAATTTGCCCGTGCCAACGCCGTGAATTGCATAGATTTTGGGCACATTTAGGCGCACGGCTTTGTCCATAAAAAACTCGAAAGCGCGGAGTTGGTACCGAATGATTTCATCGACGGGAACGGATGTGGGATTGTCGTGCAGCATTTCGATGTGCAGGTCGATTTCGGGAACAAACGCCGCGTATTCCGTCGGACTTGGCGTGGTGTCGTGGCGAATAAAATCATCTTTTTGCTTTTTGAGTTGGACGGTTTTGGTGGCTTCTTTGGTGTATTTTGTTAAGTCGTCACTGCCACTTTGCGGCGCGTTTAATTGCTCAAAAGCGGTAAAAAGATGCGCTTCAATGCTGATGCAAGAAACGACTTGAAGATTTTTTACAAATTGTTTTGTCTTGATTTTCAACGTTTTGAGCAATTCTGCGCCGACTCCCTCCGTGTAAACGGGTTTTATCGACACATCAATTTGCGGTGAATCGTTGATGTCGTCAAAAACGACTTCGCCCACTTTTTCAAATTTTACAGCCCTCAACATACCGTCTTTTGTCCATTTTACTTTGTCGAACAAAACAAAATCGAGGGCAAACAAGACTTCAAAAGCGGTGTCGTTGACCAAAATTATGTCAAATTTTTCGACTTCTCCGCTCGCTTTTTTCACGGGTAAAAACGCCAAATGAACGCCTGAATTCTTAAAAACAGCTTTTATACTGAGGGGGTCAAAAACGGGAATTACGGGCGCGGCAAAGACGTTTGTTTTTTCTTTTTGAAAATAATTCTTAGATTTAATGACTTGATAATCAGCATTTTGTGCGTTGAAATCTTCAGCGCGCACCAAATCTTCTTCAAAGGCGGGAATGTCCATATCCATGCCGTCGAGTTGCACCATCACCATGCCGTCGCCGAGCTTGTCAACGATTGTTCCCGAGTCGGGCGTGGTCAAAAATTTGACCTTTGTGCCGATGCCTAACAGTTGTTTTGCCATTTTTTATGGTCGGGGAATTTATTACCCGCGTTCGTTTTTAAATTAGAATTAAACGACTAAAAAGAAGCCATCCGAGCCTTGCGCCTGATACAAAGGCATCAAAACGCGGCAATCTTGGGGCGCTCGAATGCTGCCATTTCTATCGTGTGCCAAAATATCGCCTTTCCGAACAGGTTGAAAATTGCGAAAATTGCCAAACATTTTAAATTCGTCGCTCGCGCTAATCGAGTGAGAACCAATGAGTTGCACCGTCTTAGGCAGCGCATTGCTGTAATTTTTTAGAATAATTTCATGTCGATTTTCAACATCGTGCGTGGAAATCGCGCCGACCGACCGCAAGGCGTGAACCAACCAAGCAACGGCGCGGCGGGTCGAGTACAAATCATCGTGTTTACCCGATTCAAAGGCAACGGCGATTGTCGGAATGCCCGTATTGCGTTCGTTGAAATAATGGAGCGTCGAACCACCGACCGATTTAACCATGCCCAAAACGACAGGCGCGTGCAAAGTTTCGGCTAAAGCCACGCTTTCGAGGTCGTCGGAAACGATGCTAAAGATGCCGCCGTCGGCCGATGTTGTGTGCAAATCGAGAATAATTAAGCGTTCAGGTTTGTAGCTAACTATTTGATTTTCAATAGTTTCCATCAATTCTATGAGTTCCAAATCTTCAAAAATGGCTTTATACTGAGGGGTCTCTTCGGAAGATTTTTTTGCCCTATTTTTTCTAATTTCAGCAATTTTATCAACGGTTAATTGTCGATTCAAGTCCTTTTTAACAAAGCGCGTACGGCGTTCAAAGGCTTGAATGTTGCCAACGAGACCGACCAAACGCCCTGAAAATCGAAACCCAGGATTGCGCGACGGTTCTTTTTGAAGCATATCAAAAAGCAGTTGCAAGGCTTGAACGCCCGCAGGTTCGTTGCCGTGAATTGCGCCAATTGCGATGATTAAATCGCCGTGTTTATTGCCGTCATATTGTCCAATTATTCTTTGCAAAATGTTAATTTTGAAATTTAAAATTCTAAATTTGAAACCTTCTCGAAACAGAATTTTATTTGGTCGCCATTATTGATAAAATCGCCAAACGATATAAAAAATATTTTTCAATTTTATAAACAAAATTTTATATTGTTTACTCATTCTAAACAGCTATCGTCCTATTTTAGTTGTCTAAATGACTAAAATAGGACA
Organism: Saprospiraceae bacterium; assembly: GCA_043764555.1. Taxonomy (GTDB): domain Bacteria; phylum Bacteroidota; class Bacteroidia; order Chitinophagales; family Saprospiraceae; genus JAAFJT01. Next base: position 3,837 of record JAYUKJ010000646.1, on the reverse strand, counting down.
CAAAACAGAATTTTATTTGGTCGAAATTATTGATAAAATCGCCAAACAATATAAAAAATATTTTTCAACTTCCTAAACAAAATAAAATATTGTTTAGGATTAATTAGAATAAAATCAATTGTCAACACATTTAATCCGTGTTAATCTGCGTAATCTATGGCTAAATTAAGTCAATATAATCCGTGGATAAACATCCTAAATTGGAATAATTGAAAAGCCAGATTTTGCTAATTCTTTTTTAGTTTCCTCGATATTTTTGCAAAAACCCAAGATGAAACCGCCACCGCCCGCGCCGCATAATTTCAATTTATAGACATCGCCGACCAAACCTTCTAACCACACGTTTTTGAAGGCCATTGGTATCATTTCGGGCATGAATCGGTGCTGAAAAAAGCTAATTTTATGAGTGGTTTCAAATAAAAAAGTCGTTTCATTTTGCAAAAAAGCGGCAATCGCATCATCGACGAGCGGCACTAATTCGCTCGAAATCAAGGCGTTAAACTCAGGTGAATGGGCAATTTTTTCCAAAAATAGCGCGACCAAAGGTGCTGTTTTACGCGCTTGTTTGGTGTCGATTAGAAAGCGCGGTAAATCATTCTTGACCGCTTCCAAAGTCGTTATTGTCTTATCCGAACGTATCAAAATTGGCTTTTTGAGATAGCACACTAACGGGTCAAGTCCTGAACTCTCACCGTGAAAAAAACCCTCCATTTTGCCCAAAATTATTTTCAAATCGCGTGTTTGCAACGATTTATCCAATCCGAAAATATCGTATAATGCCGCCACAAGCGCACCGCTACTGCCCGCGCCGTAGCCATTTGGAATATTGGAATCGAAAAAAAGTCCGCGTTCGAGCGCCGAAAAGGACCCCTCAGTATCAAAGGCAATTTTATCGTTTTTTACCAAATTTTCTAAGTATTCTACCAATTTTGGCAAGTCATATTGCTTGGTTTTATCCGTCGAAAATTGCCAGCGCCCCGCGTAATTCGACAGCGGCATTGCGAGCGCTTGCGACCCCCGAAGCACGGTGTGTTCGCCAAAAAGCAACAGTTTGGAAGGATAAAAAATATCTGTCATGTTTGATAAAAAAGACGCATTGTTGGGTCTATTTCTACCGCAAAGAAAGAAAATTTAAAAAGGTTAGGCAACGTTTTAATCAACGTTTAGTAAATTTTCAGAGTGTCGTACCATTAAAGCCGACAATTCTGCCGAATAAAGTCATATGTTTACTTAAAAAGCGTAACTTTATCTAAAATTACGAAAAAAATGGGCAAGATAAAAAAATCATACTCCAGTTTTACTTACCAAGATTTACACGCTTTAGGTCTTGACATTATCGAAGAATCCTTATTCGATGATGATTTAATTAAGCCCGTCGCCCCAAGCCGTTTGCTATTGGAAATATTAGCAATGAACAAAAACGTGCCGACGGCGACTGAAAAAGCGAAATCGGAGTTAATGATTTCGCCAATTTTGAGTGATTTGCAGCTTCGACATTCCGACAAATTTACTTTTTTCTCAGGTTATCAATTTTCAGTAGAACCTAAATTAGGTCTTCAAGGTTTTTGCGACTTCATATTGACCAAAGGTCCTAAAAGGCCGTATATTCTCAACCCTATTTTAGCGATTGTGGAGGCTAAAAATGAAGCGATTGAAAGCCAAACGCCGCAGTGTATAGCAGAAACTTACGCCGCAGCTTTGTTTAACGAGCGTCAAATAACACCTCATTCTTCTGTCAGTTATGGTACAATCACTACCGCTTTCGACTGGCTTTTCATCAAAATCGAAGGAAAAAAAGTGATCGTAGATAACAAACGTTATTTTATTTCCGATTTACCACAGTTGCTGGGCGTATTAGATTACATAGTTTGTCTCTGAAGCAGCATCGCTTCTTTAGAAAAGCCGTTTCGTTGCGTCGAAACGGCTTTTTTATTTTTATAATTTTGGATTGCCCCATCAATATTGTCCTAAAAAAGGCAACGAAAGACGCTGTTTTTAGTTTTTTTTATCCTTCAACGCTCCGTTTCGCTTTTGGTCGAATATTTATTTCGGCTAAAATTGGCCGTTGTACTTTCCCCTGTTGTTTGCGTTTAACGTTAATTTGTGCAGCATTTTAATTATTCTAAAATCAATTTTAATAAAAAAATGAAGAAACTTTTTTTACAATTTCTCTTTTTAGGACCCCTCAGTATAGCGGCGATTTTTGGTCAAAAAATCGACCTTGAGTTGATGAAAAACATCAAACCACGCTCAATTGGACCCGCTTCGATGTCAGGACGGATTACGTCAATCGATGTGGACATCAAAAACAACATCATTTACGCGGGTGCGGCGTCGGGCGGTTTGTGGAAATCAGCATCGGGCGGCATTGCGTGGGAGCCGATTTTTGACAAAGAAAGCACGCAATCCGTCGGCGCAATTAAGGTGAATCCGTCGAATCCTGCCGAGATTTGGGTGGGTTCGGGCGAAGGAAATCCGCGCAATTCGCAGAATTTTGGCAACGGCATTTACAAGTCAATTGACGGTGGAAAGACGTGGAAAAATATGGGCTTGGCGGCGTCAAAAGCGATTCACCGCATCATCATTCACCGCGACAATCCTGATATCGTCATTGCGGGCGTCATTGGTTCGGCTTTTGGTGCCAATGAAGAACGCGGCGTTTTTAAAACGACCGACGGCGGTAAAAACTGGCGTAAAGTATTGTATGTCAACGATTTAACGGGCGTCGGTGATTTGGTCGTTGACCCGTCAAATCCCAATAAACTCGTCGTCGCGATGTGGGAATACGGGCGCAAACCGTGGACTTTTAACTCGGGCGGCAAAGGTTCGGGCATTTATATTTCGTACGATTGCGGCGAAAATTGGGAGAAAAAAACGGACAAAGACGGCTTGCCAAAAGGCGAAATCGGCCGTTGTGGCTTGGCAATTTCGCCTTCAAAACCAAACGTCGTTTACGCTTTAGTGGAAGCAAAAGAAAATGGGATTTATCGCTCGGACGACGGCGGTGCGAAGTGGAAAAGGGTAGGGGCAAACGGCGACCGTCCGTTTTATTACGCCGAAATTTATTGTGACCCGAAGAATGAAAATCGCTTGTACAATATTTTCAGCCGCGTGCATCGCTCCGAAGATGGCGGCAAATCGTGGTCGGAATTGCTCGATTATGACCACGTTCACCCCGATCATCACGCGTTTTGGATTCATCCCGAAGACCCGTCTTACTTGATTGACGGCAACGACGGTGGCGTTGCTTTGAGTCATGACATGGGCGCAACGTGGCAATTTGGCGGCAATATTCCCGTCGGACAGTTTTATCACGTCAACGTTGACAATGAAATTCCGTACAATTTATACGGCGGTTTGCAGGACAACGGCTCGTGGGTTGGACCGTCGGCGGTGTGGAAATCGGGAGGTATTCGCAGCTCCGATTGGCAGGAATTGTACTTCGGTGACGGCTTCGATGTGATGCCACGTCCGTCGAATAGTCGCTATATGTACGCGATGTCGCAAGGTGGAAATGTGGCGTACATTGACCGAAAAACGGGCAAAAATCAGTCAATTCAGCCGCAATTACCCGTAAAAATATACCCCTCAGTACAAAGCCGTTTCAACTGGAATGCGGCGATTGCCCAAGACCCGTTTGCGGATTGTGGCGTTTATTTTGGTTCCCAATTTCTGCATTATTCAACCGATTGTGGTCAAAATTGGACGATTTTGTCGCCCGATTTGACGACAAACGATACGGCTAAAATCAACGCGTCGCAACGCACGGGCGGCTTAACGCCTGATGTAACGAATGCGGAAAACCATTGCACTATTTTGGCAATCGCGCCGAGTCCA
>JAYUKJ010000645.1:0-3114 GCA_043764555.1 Saprospiraceae bacterium | reverse complement strand
ATACTGAGGGGTCCACTTTTGAAGGTGTCGTGACCGCCGTACCCGTTAGTGAACCAACAGTCCAAGTCGGATTAACGATTGTCGCGTAATTGGCAATCGAAGCCGTCAAATCCACGCTCAAAGGCGCGCAAAGCGTCACCGCAGCGTCCGCAATAACGGGTTTTGGGTTAATTGTAACGACAACTGAAACCGTGTCGAAACAACGACCCGTTAAATTAGTCTTACGAATCCAAACCGTTTGCGTCGCGTTGATAATGGTCGAAGCCAACGCGTTTGTGCTGTCAACCGCATCTTGGGCAGTGCCAAAATAGGTTAGATTGCCTGTCGTCGCCGCCGCGTCCGTTACCGTGATTGTCGCAACGTCAATTGTCAACGTTGCACAAACTGCCGAAGGCGTGGCGACCGAAATATCGGGCAACACGCAGGCGGGTTTGAACAAACCAAAATCAACCGTCAAATTAGAATTGGCTGAACCATCTTCCAAAACGGGTTCGCCGTTGAGCGTGAGCGTCAAAATGCTGCTCATCACCATGGCGCCCATTTGCGAACCGTGGTCGGCGTTGTCGGTGTTCGCCGAAATGCCCGGCTCGAAAGTTCCCGCGCCTGAGTAGTCATTTGGACCACCGCCCGTCGAACTCACGTAACCCGCCGAAATGCCCACACCCGTTAGCTTCACATAGTAGCGTCCCGGGTTGAGATTATTAAATAAATATAGACCGCCGTTGGCAGTCAATTGTGTTGAATCTATTTTATCGCTCGCGTCGCCTTTCACGCCGCCAAGTGCCAACGAATGCAATTCAATTTGAATACCATTCAAGCCAGCGTCTGTTGCGTCGAAAACGCCATTGTTGTTTTTGTCCTCAAACACCAAATTTCCGAGACTCATACAAGAGTCACGGACAATCGTGATTGGGCAACAAAGCGAGGCGGGACAATTTGTCGTTGGCGTGGAAGCCGTAAAATTGAAATCACCCGTTTCTTTAATGCGATAGGTATCCAAAGTTGCACCCGAAATCGGCGCCCCATTTTTGTACCATTGGTAGGAAGTGTAGCCAGTTGGCGCACTCGCCAAAGCGTTGATGTCGTCCCGACAATTGTAGTGGATTGGAATGGTCGCACAGGCGCTGCCAAAATCGTCCTCGGTGACTGAGCCATTGTTCGGCGTTGAGTCGCCGTCGATTTCCGTCATCGCCGTGATTTCGGCTTTTTGGTAAATGACCCCCTCAGTAGCGACCTGCACCGTAACGTTCAAGACGACAGAATCAACCGCTGCTCCGATGGCGCCGATTGCCCAAACGCCCGTTGCGCTGTTGTAGGCAGCAGCCGCGCCGTCGTCACTCACGTAGGTTGTGCCGATTGGAATCGCGGCAGTCACTTGAACGCCCGTTACGGCGGTCTTTGCGTCGTTTCGGACACTGATTTTGAAAGTCAATTGTCCACCGACGGTAGCGGTTGTGGCAGTTCCGTAAACTGCTACGGAAAGGTCTTGTCCACGCGCCATCATCGTCAAAAAAAGCATGGGCATTAATAGCCACGCCATCTTTTGTAGTCGTGTTTTTCTCATCGTTCTTACTTTATAGTTAGTGAAATATTCTGCGGCAATCGTGTGCGTTTCGACCACATTCGGCGGTGCAGACGTCCGTCCGAAAGACTCTTGAGTCGGAGCCAATTTGTACAAAAACTGGAGGGCATTTGCAAAAAGGTGTACAAATACGTTCATGGCTTTTTACTGATTTTGATGTTCTATGAAGAAATTAGTTTCGTGTTATATATTGTTCAACCAACTTGGATTTGAGCGTTCAGGGAGGAAATCGCGCAAAAATGAGTTGGTCGTTTTAGTTATAGCTGTCGGTTCGTTTATTCTACAATTAAGTAATTTACCTCAATATATCGTTTTGCTTGCGGGAATCAATTTGTCCGCTTACGCACTTAACTTGCCAAAAAATATACCAAATACAGGTTAGTCTTTGTATTTTATTTTTTTAGAAAATTAATTGTGTGTTTCGCTTTTTCAATTTATTAAAAATTAAAAACTTCGTAAAAATTTGAAAATCAATTAATTAGATATAAAAAGCGAGCGTATATTTTTCATATCTAATAATTTCTAAAAAATCTTAAAAGATGTTGATAATCAATGATTTAGGAGAAATGTTTTTTTTTGCTTTGCCCTAAATTCACACCTTTGCTTTTTTATTTCGCCTCAATATGGACGTATCTCTCTTTTTCATTACCAATGACTTAGGGCAATCTGTGACACGTTTCAAAGAAAAAAATAGCTTTCAGCGCCTCAAAACAATCAAAATACTGAGGGGTCCTCTTTTCAGAAATTGGCTTGCCTTGTAGTATTTCATAACGTTTGGATGCGTGAATTGAACATTTTTGTCAGCCAAGACGTCCGCAGGAAATAGCTATCGCAAGGCAATTTTGTGGACGTTCGCCCCGTAATCAGTGACAAGAAAACGTCGAAGGACATTGATGAAAGCACCGACACTTACGACACCGCCGAGTAGTTCGTTAAAAACGCCGAGAGAAATAACGGGCGGATTGGCGAGCAAATAAGGGCTATTTTTGATTTGAGTTATTTTAAACCAAAAAGCCGTTGATTTCCTAAGAAATCAACGGCTTTTTAAGTTAAAACAACTCTGAAAAATGAGTAATGACTAATGAATCACTTGAAATTTAGTGGCTTCCAACTGCCCATTCTGCTTTATTTTCTTTAAAATGTACATACCCTCTGATAAGTCACTGACATTGACTGTGCGACTGATTTCATTTTCTCCAACGGACACCGTTCTGATGATTTTGCCGTTTAAGTCTATGATTTCTATGGTTTGCACGCCTTGAATGTTGCCAACATTTAAGACCTCATTCGCAGGATTTGGAAAAATGCCCTTTTGGGTGATCGATTGATTGTTGACGTACCCTTTGGCAACTTCATCAGACCCCCTCAGTATTTGAATCTTCTATCCTCCTCTCATTATTCAGGGAAACTTGTGGCTTCTCCGCAGCTTTTTTTAGCGCGGGATTGTTGCATCGGGGGTCAGAATTTGACAAAACTAAAATGTCAATATTACCAGTAGCGGGATTTCCTAAGAAATCTATCGTCTGAATGGT
>JAYUKJ010000644.1:0-3117 GCA_043764555.1 Saprospiraceae bacterium | reverse complement strand
ATTGGGGAACTTTTTAAAAGTCGCCAAATCTCTCAATATCGAGCAGCAATATTAATTCGTTTATTTTTAAAAAAGAGTTTTTTAATTAATTTTTTATTGGTAATTTATACGGATGTTTGCTGCGTTTTAAAGCGTAAATAACAATTAATAATGCTATTTCTAACTAAGCGGTTTCATTAAGGCATTTAGCGTTTTTTAAACATTTATTAAGTGCCATTTAAAGCGTTATTTTCAACTAAATATTTACCAATTTTCAAGTAATTAAACAATAATAAATCAGCTATAAATTTTGAATTAATTATGACAATTTACAACAACTATTCGTTAAAAAAACACAACACTTTTGGCATTGATGCAACGGCGGCCGCGTTTGTTGAAATCAAATCAATTAACGATTTAGAAGCGGTTCTAAAGACGAATAAATTGCCCATTTATCTATTGGGCGGTGGCTCCAATATTTTATTTACGAAGGACTTTTACGACGTTTTATTCATAAAAAATGCGATTTCAGGCATAAAAATCGTCAAAAATGGGTTTTATACTGAGGGGTCCCTTTTAGAATTAAAAATTCAAAATTTAGAATTAAGCATTGCTGATTTAGTAAAAAAAACTAAAGATTTGCAATTAGAAATAGCGCATTTAGAATTAGAAATAAGTGATTTAAAAACAGTTAAAAACAATACTGAATTAACCTTAGAGAATGATTCAAAATTAATTAAAAACAAGGCTGAATTAATTAATAAAAATGAATTAAATCTGATTAAAAACAAGGCTGAATTAATCAGCAAAAAAGATTTAGAATTCATTAAAAAAAACGGGGAATTACTGAATAAAAATGAGGGATTAAAAGCAATTAATCTTGAATTAATTGATAAAAATAAAGCGCTAAATTTAATCAATTTAGAATCAAATACGGCTCATTCTAACAATATTATTGTTGAATTTGGCGGCGGCGAATCTTGGCACGACGCGGTTTTGTGGGCGGTTGAAAACGATTTAGGCGGCATCGAAAATATGTCCTTAATCCCAGGAACCATCGGTGCGGCGCCGATTCAAAACATCGGCGCGTATGGTGTTGAATTAAAAAATGTGTTTCATAAATTAGAAGCTGTTAATCTACAAACGCTTGAAAATCAAACTTTTACAGCCGAAGATTGCCAATTTGGCTACCGTGATTCCATCTTTAAAAACGCGTTGAAAGGGCAATACTTAATTACAAAAGTATATTTGACATTAACGCTGCCTAAATATCACCGCCTAAATGTGAATTACGGTGACATTCAGAAAACCCTCGCTGAAAATGGCACTGCCAATCCGACAATCAGAGATATTTCAAACGCCGTTATCGCCATTCGGCAATCAAAATTGCCCGACCCCGCGGTTATTGGCAACGCGGGCAGTTTTTTCAAAAATCCCGAAATTTCGTTGCCTCAATTCAATGAATTAAAAAATAAATTTCCTTCAATCGTCGGCTATCCGACGGCAAACAATACCGTAAAAGTTGCCGCAGGTTGGCTCATTGAAACGGCGGGATGGAAAGGGAAACGCGTAGGTTCGGTCGGCGTTCACGAGCGACAAGCATTGGTTTTGGTGAATTACGGCGGCGGTAAAGGCTTGGAAATCAAGGCATTAGCCGAAAATATTCAAACTGCTGTTTTTGATTTATTTGGCATTGAGTTGATTATGGAAGTGAATTGGTTGTAATTTGTATTACGAATTTTAGTCCTTGATTATTTTAATATTCACGGACTAAAGTCCGTGATACAGCCAAAGAGGACCCCTCAGTATAAAACCCATTTTTTAATAAATTTTCCTATTTTCGCCCCCGTTTGAAATAATTTGAAATAATTAATTGTAAAACTTTAGAAAATTAATTTTAATGAAAAAACTCATCTTCGCTCTATTGAGTTTCACGCTCCTCGCTGCAAGTTGCGGACAATCTAAAACGGCATCCGTTTCGGGTAATATTAAAAATGCCGCTAATTTAGAAGGTGCTTTTGAAGAGGTGATTAGCCTCATGCAACCGCCTTTATTGATTGCCAAAGTGCCAATTGATGCATCGGGTAATTTCAAAATTGATTTGTCCGAAGGCGCAAAAATGGGCATTTATCGCCTGCGCGTTGGTCAACGTCAACTTAATTTTATTTTTAACGGGAAAGAAAAAAACGTCAAAGTGGAAGCCGATTTATCGACGTTAACGCGGACAAATTACACGGTCACTGGCGCACCCGATACGGAAATATACTTAACGACTTTCAATGATTTGTCGGCGGGAAAAGCGCCTTTAGAGTCGGTCAAAAAAACGATTGAAACGGCATCTAATCCGTTGATGAGTATGCTCATGATTTTGCAAATTCAAGATTTTGCCGACCCTAAATTTATTGACGTTCACAAAGGTGTTTTGAGCAGTTTGGAGAAAAGTTATCCAAATTCGGCGCACGCGCGCGACTATGCAACCATCCTAAATCAACTGCAAAACACGTCGGCCATGCAAGCCGCGGGCGCAGCAGCAATCGCAGTTGGACAACCCGCGCCTGACATAGCGCTCTCAAATCCAGAAGGTAAAGTATTGAAACTCAGTGATTTAAAAGGAAAAATTGTGCTGCTCGATTTTTGGGCATCGTGGTGTGGACCTTGCCGCAGGGCCAATCCGTCGCTCGTTTCAACATTCAACAAATACAATAAAAAAGGTTTTGAAGTCTATAGTGTTTCGCTCGACAAAGACCGTGACAAATGGAAAGACGCGATTGCCCAAGACCATTTAGATTGGCCCAATCACGTGTCCGACCTCAAATCTTGGGGCAGTCAAGCGGCGCAATTGTATAAAATTCAAGCCATTCCGCAACAGTTTTTGATCGGTCGAGATGGTAAGATTTTGGCGGCTGCACAAGCGGGTTCGTCGTTGGAAGAGCAGTTGGAAAAGCTATTTTAAAATGTAAACGATGTCGAAACTTTCCAAAAGTTTGAAACTTTTGGAAAGTTATTACAAGAGGCATTTGAGCAATCAAATAAATTAAAGAAAATCACAATGACACCGAACGAAGAATTCAGTTTCAGAGACAATGACCGTGGCGACCGCGAAGACAGTATGATTCTTCAAACCGAGGACGAGTTGTA
>JAYUKJ010000643.1:0-3117 GCA_043764555.1 Saprospiraceae bacterium | reverse complement strand
AAAACATTGATAAAAAACAGATACATAAAATATTCACAATCAAATTATTAGACACTTCTATCAACCAATGAATAATTGTTCTCAATACTTTAAATTAGCTGGCTTTTTTCAATAAATAAATATCCCCTATTTCAATGCTTAAAAATAAAAAAGCCGAACGATTCCTTTCAGAACGATTCGGCTGGCTTGTTTTAATCGAAAAATCGGCTTCAAAAGGCTGATATACTGAGGGGTCCTCCCAATCAAAATCTTCGCGGATTTCTTTCCACACTTTCCCAAGCGCCTTAACAGAATGTTTCCAATTTCAGTTCCGTCAAACAAAAAAAGAGACCCCTCAGTATTTTAGGCTTTTATTGCCAAATTTCACGTAAAATTGCCCTTAAAAGTAGTCGGCAACTTTAGTTGCCGCTTAAACGCGGTAACTAAAGTTGCCGACTACTATCTTTTAATTTTATCATTAAAAAACGCGGCAACTAAAGTTGCCGACTATATTTATTATGAAACAAGACATCGCACACTTAGCGCTCGTCGTGGACGATTACGACGCGGCCATTCAATTTTACACCGAAAAAATCGGTTTCACGCTCATCGAAGATACCGTTTTGAGCGACACCAAACGTTGGGTTTTGGTAGCGCCCAAAAACTCAAACGGCTGCGCTTTATTGTTAGCAAAAGCGGCAAACGACGAGCAGAAATCACGCGTCGGTAATCAAACGGGGGGGCGGGTTTTTCTGTTTTTATACACCGACGATTTTTGGCGCGACTACAATAATATGCTGGCGAAAAAAGTCAATTTCGTCCGCGAACCCGTTACGCACGACTACGGAACGGTCGCCGTTTTTGAAGATTTATACGGCAATTTATGGGATTTATTGGAACGAAAAAAAGCGGATTAAACGCTGATTTTCCCCCGTTTCAATACCATTTCGACCCGCTAATTGAACCTGTCCGTCCTCAAAAAGGGCGTGTACATCAAGATGTTTTGATTGAATGAACAATTACGCTGAATTTTGCGAAATAATTTGAGATTCTAAAAAAAAATGCACCCGCCGCTTGGGTTTTCAGATAACGATTAATCAAGCGCAATGGGGGTTAAACCTTTTAGAAATGTCTCTCATCAGAAAATAGATATTTACCACATCGATTTCTGCAACAAAATTTCAATCATTCTATCAATCAATTAAAACAGTTTTATGAAAAACTTTGCAATCAAAATTCTAATCACTTTCACTTTTTTAGGCCCCCTCAGTATAACGACCATTTTTGGGCAAAATTTCACCATTAGCGGCACCTTGAAAGACGCCACAAACGGCGAAGATTTAATTGGTGCTTCGGTCGTTTTGAAGGATAAACCGTCGGTCGGCGTGACGACAAACACCTACGGATTTTATTCTTTGACTTTGCCAAAAGGCACCTACACCGTCCGCGTTCAGTACATTGGCTACACGGCAATTGACGAAAAAATCGTTTTGGACAAAGACCTCAAACTCGATAAAGAATTGTCGCCCGAAAGCACAATTATGCAAGAGGTGGTCATTAAAGCCGAGAAAGACAATAAAAACGTCTCGCGTAATGATATGTCTGTCACGAAGTTAGACCCCAAAAGCATTGAAAACGTCCCCGTTCTTTTCGGCGAAAAAGATGTTCTCAAAACGTTGCAATTAACGCCCGGCGTCAAATCAGCGGGTGAAGGCAATGCGGGATTTTACGTGCGCGGCGGTGGTGCCGACCAAAATCTCATTCTGCTTGATGAAGCACCCGTTTACAATGCGTCGCATTTGTTGGGTTTTTTCTCCGTTTTCAATTCCGACGCATTAAAAGATGTTACCTTGTATAAAGGCGCGGCACCCGCCGAATTTGGCGGTCGCGGCTCATCGGTTTTGGATATAAAAATGAAAGATGGTAACAACAAAAAATTTAATGCATCGGGCGGTTTAGGCGTTATTTCGTCGCGTTTGACGCTCGAAGCACCGCTTCAAAAAGATGAAGGCTCCATCATGATTTCGGGAAGAAGAACCTACGCCGATTTGTTTTTGAAGCTGTCAAAGGACTCAATGCTCAATCAAAACATCTTGTATTTCTACGATTTAAACGCCAAAGCAAACTACCGTTTGGGCAAAAAAGACCGCTTGTTTTTATCGGGCTATTTCGGTCGAGATGTCTTAGGTGCGAGTGGTTTTGGCTTAAATTGGGGCAATTACACGGGAACTTTGCGTTGGAATCATCTTTTCAACGATAAATTGTTCTCAAACACGTCCTTAATTTACAGCAATTTTGACTATGAATTTAAGGTTGGAAAAACCGAAGATGTGGCATTTAGAGTCAAAGCCTCGATTAAAGATATTAATGTAAAACAAGATTTCACGTATTTTCCAAACAGCAACAACACGGTTAAATTCGGCGTAAATTTAATCGACCACACCTTTCTGCCGACGTCATTAACCGCTGGACTCAGAAGCAATTTTACGAATTCCACAACACCCAACAAATACGCTTACGAAGGCGGCGTTTACGTGCAAAATGACATGAAAGTCAACGAACACATTGGTTTGCAATACGGTTTACGTTATTCATTTTTTAACTATCGCGGCGCAGGAACGGCTTATACTTTTAATACTTTGGGTGAAGAAATATCGAGCAAAGCATATACATCGGGGCAATCTATCCAAAATTATGGCGGTTTTGAACCACGCGTTTCGGGCAAATATCAAATTGATGAGGAAAGCTCAATAAAAGCGGGTTACGCCCGAAATTATCAATTTTTGCATTTATTGAGCAACTCCACGACGTCTTCGCCAACCGATTTGTGGATTCCGAGCAGTAATAACGTGAAACCGCAATTGATTGACCAAGTGTCATTGGGTTATTTCCGCAATTTTAACGACAATACCTACGAATTTTCGTTTGAAGCGTATTACAAAAATTTGCAAAATCAGATTGATTACCGCAATGGTGCCGACTTGATTTTCAACGACAAATACGAAGGGGCATTGACCTACGGCAAAGGCATTGCCTACGGTGCGGAGTTTTATTTAAAGAAAATTAAAGGCGATTTTACGGGTTGGGTGAGCTACACATTGTCGCGTTCATTGAGAAAATTTGACGACATTAATAAAG
>JAYUKJ010000642.1:0-3120 GCA_043764555.1 Saprospiraceae bacterium | reverse complement strand
AAAGGGTGTCAATTTTTGAATAAAAGCAATGGCAAAAATGTAAACGGTGCTAACGTGAGTGGCAGTTGGTACGGTATTACAGCGGAAGATGCGGGATTCACGGTGGAAAATAACGGTACAACGCGTTCTACTTTTGAAGGCTTTTTTTGGGGAATTGTGTCTCGAAACATCAGTGGCAATAATATTTTCAAGGTCAGAAATACCGATTTCATCAACAACACCATTGCCGTAGATAATTCGGGCAATCACGGCATTGAAGTCAAAAATAACACCTTTACCATTGGCTCAAATATATTTCCGATTGGCGTTCCCGGTTATCCGAGTTTTAAAGCGGGGTTGATTAATAATACGGGAACGGGTTACAATGTCTCCCAAAACACCTTTAGTAAAGGCACAATTACAAGCAACGAGCCAACGTTCGGAACATTTATCATCGAAACGGGTACTGCACCTAATTTCATCAATAACAATAGTTTCAGTAATTTAGACATAGGCAATCGGCTTGTGGGCATCAATCGGGACTTTACGTCGGGTTCACCAATTGGGCTTGTGCTACTCTGCAACACGCATACAGGAACGGAGACAGATGTGAGAATAGAATACTATTTCAGTGGTATTGCAGCAATTCAAGGCTCGCCAGACAAACCAGACGGAAATAGCTTTACTTTTATTCCTAACCCTGCCAACAGCAGTCAGAAGAATTATAGGAATACAACGGGGTATGCTATTGAACGGTTCCGTCATTCTGGTAGTCCGTTAAGTTTGGCTCAAACTACAGGTATGGTTACACAGACTTCGACAGATTTCAATAGTTCATGCGCTTCATCTGGCAATTCTTCTAATTTAAGATTGACGACAACGAATTTGACAATGGCGTTTGAAGAAGCCGATAACACTTACAAAAACGCCAAAAACGACTACAAACGGGTTGTGGATGGTGGCGATAAACAGGGCATGATTAACAATATTCAAGGTCGTTGGAACAGAGATTCGGCAGCTATGAGACAAAATCTATTGGCAAAATCGCCCAATTTATCAACAGAAGTGCTGTTGGAAGCCGCTAAATTGGGTATATTGTCGCGCAACAATTTGATGGCTTTGTTGAAAGCCAATATCAATTCTTGTCGAGATAAAAAGTTCCACAACAGTTTGATGACAGAAATTTCGGTTCCATTAACAGCCGCCGATATTCAACAACTGAAGAACACCCCCTCAGTAAATGCTCGAAAATTCGACTTAGAAGTGGAGATTGGCGTATTGAGTCAAAAAAGAGAAAAAGCGGGTCGGCAAATAATCAGAGATATATTGTCTGAACGTACTGTGGATGTGGCGAGTCTAAGAAATTGGTATGAAAAAATGGGGAATTTGGAAGACCAATATGCTTTGGCGGAAACATACATCAAAGAACCGCAATCCAGTCAATCTATTGCTAAATTGCGAAACTTGACTTCTACTTTATCAAATTCTGAAATGCTTGTGCGACACCACGAGGATTATATCGAATTGTACGGTATCAAATCGGGCATTTTAAAAAGTAATAGGAAGTGCGAACAACTCAATCCTTCGGAGGAAAGAGCGATTCGCCGTATTGCTACGAATACCAAAGGTTTGGCGGCTGTACAAGCGCAAAATATACTTTGTGCCGTATATCGTGAATGTCCTGTTGTCAACATTCCGCTCACGGCAGATGTGGTAGAAGCCTTTGTAATTCCCGCAGTTGAGACAGGGCATACGGCAGGAATGTCTCAAACAAGTGATTTTTCCGTCTATCCAAATCCTGCAAACACTAATTTTACGGTTGATTACAACCTAAAAGAAGACGTAAACAATGCGGAAGTTGTCATTACGGATGGCGTAATTGGAAAAACGCTTGTTAGACAACCCCTTAACCAAGAAAAAGGTCAATACACTTGGAATGTAACGAGTGTTGCACAAGGCATTTACTACGTGTTCGTTAAGAATAATGGTAAAACAGTGTGGCAGACAAAAGCCTTTGTTCTAAAATAATTTCCTCATCAAGGTGTGTTACAGCATAACTGTAACACACCTTTTATATTTTAACTTAATATGAAAGCATTTCTATTCTCCTTGTTTCTATTTTCTTTTTGTACTGAGGGGTTCAGTCAAAATAAATTCAACAAACTATATCGTGTTGATTCACTACAAAAACTTGCAGTTATATTCAAAAGTATGAAGGTTATTGATAATGCCATCTATACAACAGGGTTAGGTGTTATCCTTGATAGTTTTTATTATAACTCTGGACTACTTATGAAGTTAGATTTGCAAGGAAATGTTCAATTCAGTAAATATTTAGGGCGTTTTCCAGTTATCAATGAATTGAATACAGATATTCTCACACCTATTTCAAATAAAAGAATTTTACTGTCTGGAACAAATTTAGATAGCTCTTTTTCGGTTCTCATACTTAACTATAACGGAGATTCTATTTTTAAAAAACAATATTTCCCTTCTTCGCGTGATTATATTTATGTTAATCCCCGTTCAAGTGTACAAATATCGGATAACCGTTTTATTATCGGAGTGAACGAAAGCGGCAGAACAAGTACAAGACCTGTTTTATTTACAATTGACTCATTAGGTAATATTATTGATACATTTAAAATTGAAGGTAATTGGACTCACATCGGACCTCTTCAAGTATCTCAAAGCAAATCCAAAAAGCTAAGTGTCATGACACGCGGTCTTACAGGACATTTTCAATTTGTCACTTATAAATACGCCACGCAACTATATGAATTTGACACCTTGGGTAATGTGCAGTGGCGGTACGAAACACCCACAAATCGTTATGTTTTTGGCGATGGCTTTACGCAATTGGCAAATGGCAATTATCTGATGTGGGGTCATGAGGAGTTTACACGCCCCGATACTTTTAATCGCTTTCGGTTGTACGATTCTGTCCGTACTTTTATTCAAGAAATAAAACCCAATGTGGGTGTCGTCTGGAATAAATATTTTGGCTTGCCTAATTGGGGAAAAATACTTGATTTAAAAATAGGTTGTTTGACAATTTTAGTGGACTTGTTCCAAAAGTGTATCTTTGTGTATGAATTCATTTGCTATTTATGGTGAGTTATTAAATCTTCCAGATTTAGA
>JAYUKJ010000641.1:0-10802 GCA_043764555.1 Saprospiraceae bacterium | reverse complement strand
TTTCAAATTGTATTTTAAGTTATTAATGATGATTTTTTTTCATAAAACAGGCTAAAATGCCTTTTATACTGAGGGGTCCCTTTGGCGCTCTGACCCATTAAAAATACTGATTTGTTTTCGTAAGAATCTATGTAAATCAATGGACAAAACTACGCAATTATCCTAACTATTTCCTTCAATTTCAAAGCGATTGCTTGGGCGTTTTCCAACTTCTTATCCATTATCGTTACGTGTCCCATTTTGCGAAAAGGTTTTGTTATTTTTTTTCCGTAAAAATGAAAATGCACGCCTTCAGTATTCAAGCCTTTTTCAAAGCCTTCGACCTTTGGAACGCCTTCATAACCGTCTTCGCCGACTAAATTTAATAGTACAGAAGGACTGCGCATTTTCGTTGAACCCATAGGTAAGTTTAAAACACCACGTATATGTTGTTGAAACTGAGATGTTTCGGCCGCTTCTATCGTATGATGCCCTGAATTGTGCGGACGCGGCGCAATCTCGTTTACTAAAATTGAAGACTTACCGCGTGGACTCTTTAACAAAAACATTTCAACCGCCAAAACGCCACAAATATCCAGTGCTTCAATTATTTTTCGCGCATACTCAATCGCAAATTGCGCTTCTTTATCCTCTAAAGGTGCGGGGCAAATCTGCGAATCAAACATATTCGTTTTCTCATTAAAAAACATCAAAACCGAATTGTACCAAGCAATAACGCCGCTTTCATTTCGAGCAACCATGATGGCAATTTCAGCGCGAAAATCCACTAATTCTTCCAAAATACACGGCACATCGGGTAACTTTTCAAAATCCTCAAAACTTTTGATAACCGCTACGCCTTTGCCGTCATAACCGCCTTTGCGCGCTTTCCAAACCCAACGAAATGCGTTGGCTGTTATCAAAAAATCCGTCAATTCCGCCTTAGAATCAAAAGATTTGAAAGCCGCCGTCGGTATCTTATTTTTCACAAAAAACTCTTTTTGCAAACCTTTGTCCGTCACCGTTTCAAGCGCCGACGATTTTGGATGCACGATGATGCCTTCGGCTTCTAAGGTTTTCAGCGCTTCTATGTTAACGTGTTCAATTTCAATGGTTAATACATCCACTTTTCTGCCAAATTGAACCACATCGTCGTAGTTTTTGAAGTCTCCCACCACAAAATGTTTGCAATGATGTTGCGCAGAAGACCCCTCAGTATCCAAGACAAAAGTCTCTAAATCCCAATCCGCCGCCGCCAAACACATCATTTTCCCGAGCTGTCCACCGCCTAAAATACCTAATTTTTTCATCGTATTTTGATTAAAAAAAAGAACCACAGGAATATGATTATTCTCTGTGGTTCATTATGAAAAATATGAAAGTGTACAACTCCATAGACCACTGATTGGACAGATTAGAATGGTTTACACTGATTTTTTTAGATAGTTTCAGATAAAAATCAGTGTAAATCAGTCAAATCAGCCCAATCTGTGGTCTAAGAAATCATACATTTAATTCGCTACTTCCGACAAAAACTTCAAGCGCATCAACTGGATTTCGTCGAACGTAATTTGGTCGTCGTCTTCCTTCAACGTCTTGAAAGCGGCGTTAATTTCGTCGTTTTCAGCCGTCATAAAGTAGTTGTAAATGTCATCTTGAACGCCTTCATCAATCACATCATCGATGCAATGGTCTAAACTCAATTTCGTTCCCGATTGAATAATTGAGTACAATTCGTCCATCAAATCGGGCATCGACAGCTGATTTTGACGCGCAACTTCCGCAAGCGGTACTTTACGGTCAATACCTTTAATAATCGCCACCTTCGTTTTAGACTGATTAGCCACCTGTTTCAAAACAAAATCTTGCGGACGCTCAATGTCGTTGTCCTCCACGTATTTCGTAATCAAAGCGATAAAAGGCTTACCAAATTTGGTCGCTTTTCCCGCCGAAACACCCTGAACTTTAAGCATTTCCTCAACCGAAATCGGATAAACAGTTGCCATATCTTCCAAACTCGGGTCTTGGAAAACGATGTAAGGCGGCACGTTTTTCTTCTTCGCTTCCGAGCGGCGCAGGTCTTTCAACATATTGAAAAGCAACGTATCGAGTGCCGCAGGACGCGCTTGCATTTCGTCGGGGTCAATCGACACATCTTCAAAATTGTGATTCAAAGTAATCATAATTTGAGTCGGTTTGTCAATAAATTGACGCCCTTCTTCGGTCATGTGAATGACACCGTATTGCTCAACTTCTTTGTAAATCAAGCCGCCCAGCATCGCGTGACGCATAACGGATTGCCAAAAAACTTCATCTTTACCTTTACCAACCCCGAAAAGTTCGTGCTTCGTATATTTGAAATCTTTCATCTCTTTCGTATCGTTGCCCATGATAAAATCAACGAGTGTTTTCATCACAAACTGCTCGCCAAGCGTATCGACAACCTCCAAAGCGGCCGCCATTTCTTCTTGAACATCGACCGTTGGACGTGGGAAACGGCAATTATCGCACATTCCGTTGCGTTCGCAAACAAATTTTTCGCCGAAATAATGGAGCAAAAACTCACGGCGGCAAGTCGTCGTTTCCGCGTAAGCCGTCATTTCTTCCATCAATTGCATACTCATTTCGCGCTCCGCAACGGGTTTGTCGCGCAAGAATTTTTCGAGCCGCGCAATGTCGCGATAGCTATAAAACGCAACGCATTTTCCGTCCAAACCATCACGCCCCGCCCGACCCGTTTCTTGGTAATAATTTTCAATAGATTTCGGAATATCGAAATGCATCACGAAGCGCACATCGGGTTTGTCGATGCCCATTCCGAAAGCAATTGTTGCCACAATCACGTCAATATCTTCCATCAAAAACGCGTCTTGCGTTGCGGCACGCGTTTTTGCATCGAGTCCTGCGTGATACGGCAAGGCTTTGATGCCATTCACTTCCAAAACTTTTGCAATATCTTCCGCAGATTTACGCGCTTGCACGTATATAATGCCCGATTGATTCGGTGTTTCTTTCACAACTTGGAGAATTTGGCGGTGCAAAATGTCGCCTTTCGGTGGTTTCGGACGCACGTCATAGTAGAGATTATCGCGGTTAAAAGACGAAATAAAGATTTTCTCGTCGTTCATATCCAAATTTTTCACGATGTCAATCTGCACTTTTGGCGTCGCCGTTGCGGTCAAAGCGATAATCGGCACGCGGCTGTCAATCGTTTCAATCATCGTTCGGATTCGGCGATATTCAGGGCGAAAATCGTGTCCCCATTCCGAAATACAATGCGCTTCATCAACCGCGACAAAGGAGATATTGGTATTCTGAAAAAACTCAATATTTTCGTCTTTTGTCAACGTTTCAGGCGCTACGTAGAGGAGTTTTGTGTGTCCGTCGGTGATGTCTTGTTTCACCTTTCTGATGTCCGTTCGCGAGAGCGAAGAGTTCAAATAGTGGGCAATTTCGTCGCCGTCCGAGTAGCCCCGAATGGCATCCACCTGATTTTTCATCAAGGCAATAAGCGGCGAAATGATCAGCGCCGTTCCCTCCAACATCAAGGCGGGCAACTGATAACAAAGCGATTTGCCACCGCCTGTCGGCATAATTACGAAGGTGTCATGTCCTTTCAAAAGGCTGGTAATGACGGCTTCTTGCGTTCCTTTGAACTCGTCGAAGCCAAAAAACTTGTTCAACGCCTCGTGTAACTGTTCGGATGTTACGTCCACATTAGCTTGCATCTACGAGTAAATTTTTTATAGTTTTAATTAAGATATTTTTATTTAGATGACTCATCTTTAACACGTTATAATTGATTACTTATTAATATTTATGGTTAATGGATAAAAAAAATTGGCATCTTAAAATCAAAATTTTCCCATCGCTACTTGGCGTATATATGCAGCAGTCAAAAAATAGGACCCCTCAGTATAATCGACATAAAATGACTTTTTTTACCATTAATTAATCTAATTGACGAATAAAAAAATACATAAGATTACGGAGAAGTTCAATTGTCGTTTAAAATGACAGCATAAAACCCATTTAAGCGCAAAACCGCCTTACCTAAAACAGAAAAGGGACTCCTCAGTATCGACGCACTTTGGAGCAAAATTTCCGATTGTTAAACTTTTAACGTTGTGAATAGTGGTGTGTCCCGAACAATAATGATGGGGAAAGGTAAGGTTTTGACTCACTAATTTTCGCACGATTCTCTTTTTTGCCAAATAAAAATTTGGTTTTGTTTATCAATTCAAATTGCATCAAATTGTTCGATGTTTTTTCTTGGAATGAAATTAAAACGAATTTATGATATGCCCCTTATTTTTTTCCTTTTTTTTTCAAAAAAAATAAAAATCCTTCTGAAACATCTGTAAAAAACACATAAAAAATGGTCTTCATTTTTACGCTAAAAGGCGTCGGAAAAGGCGCATTGTTGCCTAAATCTACGTGATTTAAGGTAAATTATACTTTTTGAAAACACACTTTAACCTTCATTTTGTTAACAAAAAAACATACGCTACCCTATTCTAAACCGCTATATTGAGCAGGAAAATTAGTTCCCCCTTTTTAGTTTGTGTTTAATAGTTTAAAGGAAAATATTGAATGAGTAAAAATAATAAAACTTGCTGCCGCTTAAATTTGTCAAATGAGAATAGCGAATTACCTTGCACCGAAATAAAGGCTACTCTATCGAACTACAAAATTTGGTTTTTTCACTTAAATAATTGATTCTCAATGTATAACTTTTTACTTTTAAGCCATTCATGGTTGCGCTGGGTCGTTTTGATTTTAGCAGTTTTGGCAATTTACCGCAATTACGAAGGCTTTTCGACCGGTCGTAAATGGACGGCAACCGACAAAAAATTCAACACTTTGTTCATCGGTTCCCTGCACCTTCAATTGGTCATAGGTTTGATTTTGTACAGTGGCGTAAGCCCGATGATGCAGGGCATTATGGCGGATATGGCTTCTTCGATGAAAAATAAAGAACTGCGTTTTTGGGCGGTTGAACACATGACGGGGATGATTATCGCGGTACTTATCGCGCAAATTGGCAGCATAAAAGCTAAAAAACAAGTGAGCGACGCGGGGAAATTCCGCACGGCTTTCTTTTGGTTTTTAGCGGCCATCATTTTGGTTCTAATCATGATTCCGTTCGGTATTTGGAACGCCGACCGACCGCTTTTCCGCACGATGTAAACGGAATGCTGCTGCGTTTTTATTACGTATAATAGCAAAGTCATTCCAATTCATATTAAAAAAAACCGAAAGTTGCTGATTGCCACTTTCGGTTTTTTAATGACCTAATTATCGACGCTATTAAATTTGAAGCGTCTAACGAATAATTGATTTCACAAAATAAGTAGCAATGAAAAAAGTAATAGTAGTAGCTGGCGCAACGGGCAATTTAGGCGAAAGAATCGCCCGTGTTTTGCTCCAAAAAGGCGCTGAAGTACGCGTGATTGTCCGTGAAAATAGCAATGCCGAAAAGGTGCAGCAATTAGAAAAATTAGGCGCCAAAATATTCAAAGTCAATCTATTAAATATTGATGAAATAGCTAAAGTCTGCCTTGGTGCCGATTGCGTTGTGTCCGCTTTGGCGGGTCTCGGCGATGTGATTATGGGAACCCAAAAAGTGTTGCTCGATGCAGCAGTCGCGGCGGGCGTTCCGCGCTTTATTCCGTCGGATTATTCACTCGATTTTACGAAATTTAAAGACGGTGAAAACCGAAATTTGGATTTGAGGCGCGCGTTCCACACCTATCTCGACAAGGCACCGATTGCCGCAACCACGATTTTTAACAGTGCATTTATGGATATGTTGACCAACGAAATGCCACTTATTTTATTCAAACAAAAACGCATACTTTATTGGGGAAATGTGGACCATAAAATGGCATTTACGACCGTCCAAAACGTTGCCGATTTCACCGCAAACGCGGCACTTGACCCGTCAACACCGCGCTTTTTGCACATTGCGGGCGACCAGTTGAGTCCAAAAGAATTTCAAACATTAATGACGGATTTAACGGGCGAAAAATTTGGCACATTCCGTCCAGTCAGCCCCAATTTTTTGAGTGGCATTATCAAAATTGCGCGCTTTTTTAACGCGGGCGAAAAAGATTTATATCCCGCTTGGCAAGGGATGCAATATATGCGCAATATGGTTGACGACCGTTCAAATCTCAATAAAGCGGACACGCATCGTTACGCTGATGTGAAATGGACGACGGTAAAAGACTTAATTTCGGCGCATTTGAAGGGCTAATTGCTTGGATTTAAGTAATTTCAAATCAGAAATATGCGCAGAAATCCTAAAATAACTCGAAAGAAGGACCCATCAGTATAAAAGCCGTTTTTCGCTCAAAATGAGTGAAAAACGGCTTTTATACTGAGGAGTCCCAAAAATAATTTAGGCACAAAAAAAAGTGGTCATTGCTTATTGCAATGACCACCCCGACAAAAAGCATGAAAAATTTTACTAACTTTAAAGGATTGTATAGTCTTGAAACGTTATTTGAAACGTCGTGTATTTTGAAAAACAAACAACAGCATTGAGCAAATAGCCGCTCAATTATTGCCATTAAAAAATTATTAATGCAGAAAATTATAACTTAATACGTAGAAAGTGAGAATGCCATTCAGTTAAAAATTTGCACGTTAAATTGATGTAGATTGCTTCCGATTGGACTTCCAAATTTAATTCAAAACGGTTTTTCACAGAGGCTACACAGGCTTTAATTTTCCCAATAAAAATAATTTTCTTTCTAAACAATGAGCAAATATAGATGGCGAATATTTAATCAAGCAAATAAAAGTCAACTTATTTGACATTTTTTTCTCAAAGATATATCATTTTTTTTATCCATTTTCTAACCATCACTAACCATTTTCTAAGCAATCATAACCGTTTTCTCGATTTGTAATTATAAAAATCATATTTGAAATAGCCACAAAAAAACAAATGCAAATCGCTGATAACCAACAATTTGCATTTGCTTTTAAATTTCATAATTAGACACTTTACGAGCGTATCTCAATTTTTAATTTCTAATTTCTAATTTTTAATTCTACTCATAAATACGCGCTCTTTCGACCGTCGTTGGCAAAGGTCCAAAATGCCCAATCTTGATTTCTGCCATGCGTCGCGCCGCTTTTGCCGCCTTTAGCAACGAGTGTCCATCCAAACGCGCCGTCAAATAACCCGACCAAAAAGCATCGCCCGCGCCCGTTGTGTCTTTCACTTCCACTTTTCGGGCTTCCAAAAAATGGCCGCCTTCCCGATTCGCAACGTAGCAACCGTCGCCGCCCAAAGTCACGCAGACTTCGCCCGCACCAAAGTCCAAGAAATGTTGCGCCGCCGCTTTGGCATCCGTCAATTTTGCGCCGTACAAACGTTCCCAATCCACTTCGCTGCATTTTACAAAAGCGCCGTGACTGATGTATTTTGCGACGATTTCGCGTGCTTCTGCGTTATTTTTCCATATTTTTTGCGCATAATTGACGTCAATGCTCAATCGGCAACCAAAATTTGAGGCACGATAAGCAGCATCTAAAATCGTGTTTTGAGCAGGATTCATGGACAAAGCAAAGCAAGTCGTGTGAAAAATTGCCGCATTCGACAACACATTATCACTGATTTGAGACGGCAAAATATGCGTATCTGCGCCCCGATACGCCTCAAAATCGCTCACTGTTTTCGACCTTGTGACCAAAATCATCGTTGTCGGTACGCCCATAATCTGAGCAATCCCCTCAGTATTTAAGCCTAAATCTTGGATATAATTGACCAAAAAATCGCCAAAACCATCTTTGCCGACGCTCGAAATCAAGCGCACATTGTTGCCAAGTCGTTTCATATTCATCCCCAAATTTGACGGACTGCCGCCCGGAATTCGGCGATAAGACTCGACAGCATCCATCGAATCCGCAAAATCGGTGGACATCATGTCAATTAATAATTCGCCCACAGCGAGTATGTCAATGGCTTTTCCGCGCATAAAAAGTTGATTTTTTAAGTTTTTTATCAAAAAATGGGTTTCATACTGAGGGGTCCCTTTTTTCTTTTTAATGTAACGCGACCTTAAGGTCGCGCTACTTTTCAGGACAAAAAGTCGCTTATCTTTTAATCAAAGTACCCAATACCTTATCCTCAAAAAACGTTTTCAACAGCTGCGAAGCATTGCTCAAAATCGTTGTTTTATCGAGATATTTATCGGCCAATAATTTTTTAATTTGGGCTTCCGATTTTTTAAATTCCGTTGCCAATAAGTCCGCTGCCAAACCCTTGTCTTTCAGCTTACCGAACTCTTGAATAATAAAACTCAAAGCGATAAAATTAGGATAATTCAAATATATAATCGGCGTATTTTCAACGGCTTTAGGCAATTGATTGAACGGTGAATTAACGACTTGTTCCGTCATGTATTTGGCGCTCCAATCGGGATTTACGGCGGGTTTTTCAAACTGAAACAGCCCATTAAACGCTTGCGGATAAATGCTCAACCACCTCAATTTGCGGCGCAATTCGTGCAATTCTGTTTCTAATTCTTTCAAATTAAAATCCAATTCTGTTGCGAAAGCCGTGATTTTTTTGACTTCTTTTTGATACGCTTTCACAATCGCAGCGTTGTATTTAGCATCGTATTTGAACTTGTTTTTTTCAATAAATGCGTCAAATTTATACAATTTATTGTCCAACCACTTATCCGCAGTTAGCAGTGCGTTAAAGTCCGCAATAGGTTTTTCGATTTTCTCATTCAAGGCCGCAACAGCCTGTGCGTTCATCAATTTACTGGCTCCAAACTCATTTTTAAACGCCTCTCCGTGGTCAATTTGCCCCAAAAAATCTTCTAATAGTTTGAAACGGTCGTACCATTTCTCCATTTTGGCATCGTCGAACGCATTTTTATGGATGCGCGTCAAACCTTCCAACATAAAAACGATGTTTCTTGCGCCATTTTTATACAAATAAAACGCGGGATTTTCACTCGCTTTAGCCGCTTGAAATTGGGCATTTAATTGCGTACTGTACGCTGAAAAAGGATTGAATTTTACTGATTTTTTCATTGTAAATGATGTTTAATTACACTAAATATTTAACACGTCCCGATACTGTCGGGACGTGTTGAAAAGTCGCTTATACTGAGGGGTCCTATTTCTAAATTTCCACACCAAAATTACGCAATTTTTGCTTCTAATTCAGTCGTCAAAACGTCCAAATCCCACGCTTTTTCAATCGAAAAATCGCCAATTTTTGTCCGTCTCAAAGCCGTTAAATAGCCGCCGCTGTTGCAGGCTTTTCCGAAATCGAAAGCGAGCGAACGGATGTACGTGCCTTTCGCACAATGCGCGTAAAAATCCACGCTTTCGTTCGTAACACGTTGAATATCAAACTGATATATCGAAACGCGGCGCGGTTCAACGACGACTTCTTTGCCCTTTCGAGCCAATTCGTACAACGGCGTTCCCGCTTGTTTTATGGCAGAATAAATCGGCGGTAATTGGTCAATTTCGCCAATAAATTTAAGCCTTGCCGATTCCAATAATTCATCCGTAATGTGTGCCGTTGGAAAGTGTGCATCTTCGGCAGTTTCACGGTCGTAAGTCGGGGTTGTTGCACCCAATTTTATGGTTCCCGTATAGACCTTCGATTGACCCATAAAACCATCAATTTGCTTCGTCATTTTGCCCACGCAAACGATGAGTAAACCCGTCGCCAAAGGGTCAAGCGTTCCCGCGTGACCAACTTTTAATTTCTTATCGCGTAACAAGTTTTTTAACCGATACCGCAACTTATTGACCACATCAAAAGACGTCCATTCAAGCGGTTTGTCAATCAAAAAAACGCCGCCTTCCGTGCGCAGTTTTTCGATGGCTGAATCATCTAATTCAGTGATAATTTTATCAAGCATTTAAGTCTAATTAAGCATTAAAAAAATTAAGAATTAACGCGTTCTATTCTTAATTAAAAATGAATTAAATTATTAAAAAAATGGGGAATAAAACGCTTATTTATTTGTAAAAAAAATAGTCCTTAGTACCTCTTTAAAAAAATCATAACTCATTGATTATCAACGAGTTAATTTGATACAAATTTCATCAAATTTTACACCTTATTTTGGCTTATTTTAGCACGAATTTTATCGAATTTTACACATTATTTTGGCTTATTTTTTATCACGAATTTTACAACGTCTTAATATTCGCATCCATCCAAGCCGTTCTCTTAGTTATCCATGCTTTCATGCGTTTAATTTCTTCGTCATGCGTGCCAATTGATGTGTTCGGAACGACGGGTTTATTCAAAATATCCCACGTTGCAAAATTCCTTTTTATGGCACCCGATTGCGTCAAAAAAAGCGCTTTTTCATCCACCATTGCTGTCAAAGTAGCGTCCGAAAAATGCGTTGTTCGCAGCGTTGCCCAGCGTGCTTTAACTTGGTCCGAAAACGTTTTATCTTCCAAAAGGCGCTTCCACCAAAACGTGACCAACCACGTATCATCGGGGCAATATTTAGTGTATTGATAGACCCAATAATTATTTAATGCGTCGATGGAAGTACAAAAAGATTGGCTACCAAAAGTCAAATCGAAGTCCCAAATCGGTCCCATTTTCAGCTTTTCTCCGCGTTCTTTCTGCAAATATGTACTCAAACGGTAGCCATCGTGGTTTTGCATCAATTCGGTCAAGAGGAAAAAATCAATAAAACTCGGCACATCAATGTACTTTTTATAACCTTCCAAATCCGTTTTAAAATTGGGCGAAGCCAACGCTTTTTCAAAACTTTGAACGTAATCCGTAATGTATTTTCTTTGTTGAGTCGTAATCG
>JAYUKJ010000640.1:0-3130 GCA_043764555.1 Saprospiraceae bacterium | reverse complement strand
CTACAAATGATTGAATGTCAGACATATACGTAGGAGCGACCTTCACGGTCGCCCTTATGTGGACGGTGTTAAAATCGTTAAGTTGACGACATTAGGTTTAAAGCCTCGCCGACGTTGAAATCGCCAAATATACCCCCTCAGTATTTTTACAATTTAAAAGCAAATTTTCAGACCACAAGATGCGTGAAACACTATTGATGATACCAGGAACGCTCTGTGATGCGTCGCTTTTTCAACACCAAATAACGGGTTTACAGCCTATTGCTAACTGTAAAGTTGTGAGCAACAGTAGCTCCGACAATTTACAAGAAGTTGCCGCCCACATCCTTGCTGAAACACTTGGTAATTTCTCTGTAATGGGGCTTTCGTATGGTGGTATTATTGCTTTTGAAATGTGGCGGCAAGCTCCTGAACGCATCAACAGATTGATTTTGATGGACACCAACCATAAAAAGCCTTCGGAAAAAACCCGAATGATGCAGCAGCGATTTATTGGTATGTCGTATTTGGGCGAATTCAGAGAGATTACAACCCATTTTTTGAAAGATACTTTACTGCATCCCGACCACGCGAAGGAGTTAGAAATGCGGGAAACAGTGTTGAATATGGCGTTGAATGTAGGGAGAGACGCTTTTTTTAATCAAGTAAAAGCCCAATTAGCCCGACCCGACAGTAGCGAAGATTTACCTAATATCAAATGCCCCACTTTAATCATCGTTGGCAGAGAAGACCTTGTTTGTCCAATCGAATTGCACGAAGAAATGGCAACATTAATACCCAATGCCACTTTAAAAATTATTGACAATTGTGGGCATTTGAGTACGCTCGAACAGCCCGAAAAAGTCAATCAGATTATTAAAAAATGGTGGTAAATTATTTTAAAAAAACACCCCCTCAGTATAAATGAGAAAAAATAGGCTAAAAGAGATTTGGAAAACGGGCGGCACCGTGTTGTGTGGCTGGTTGCACATTCCAAATACATGGACGGCAGAACTCATGTCGCACGCAGGTTTTGATAGTGTAACCGTGGATATGCAGCACGGTTTACAAAGCATGGAAACGGCTATTCAGATGATGCAAGCCATTTCCACAACCGATGTTGTCCCCCTCGCTCGGTCAAATTGGAACGAACCGGGCAGCATCATGCGTTTATTAGACGGTGGTGCTTACGGCATGATTTGTCCGATGATTAATACCCGTCAAGAATGTGAAGACTTTGTTGGCGCGTGTCGCTACCCGCCGATGGGCTACCGAAGTTTGGGCCCGACAAGAGCGCGGATTTACGGTGGTGCGGATTACGGCGAATACGCGAATGAAGAGATTTTGACCTTTGCGATGATAGAAACCAAAGAAGCCGTTGCCAATATTGACGCGATTAATTCAGTCGAGGGTTTAGACGCTATTTTCGTAGGTTCGGGCGATTTGATGTTGTCTTATACGGGCAAGGCATCGCACGGCAATAATTCCGCTTTTTTTGATGAAGCCATTGATACAATACTCAAAAGTTGTGAAAAACACAATATTATCGCGGGTATTTGGTGCGCCTCCATCGCAGAATCCCAAAAAATGATGGACAAAGGTTTTCGATTTATCGCCTTAAAATCGGATAGTATGATGCTAAATGATATTGCACGACAATCGGCGAGTGAGTTACGCAATTGTTTAAAATAAAAAGTAGTTGGCAATTTTAATTGCTGACTAAGCATATTGTAAATTAAGTTTCTTTATAAATTATTGACCTCAGAGAGGTCATACAATTGTAGAAAAACAGGATAAAATAGTCTCTCGACCTCAGAGAGGTCGTACAATTTGATTTGCTTTATTAAATAATTGTACGACCTCTCTGAGGTCGAGAGACTACTTCCTTTATTTTGTTTCTACAATTGTGTGACCTCTCTGAGGTCAATTTTCACAAAGAAATTGAATTTATTATTACCTAATTTACATAAACTGGCTACATAAACCTAAAAATAATGTTTAATGATTTTTACGGAAACAATTGATTATCAATTAGATGGATTAAAACAGGACTTGCCTGGATTTGACGATAAGTACGTCAACATCGTAGATTACATCTTGAAAATCACGGAAGAAATATGGGAGCAACGCGCTATTTGGGTCATTTATGAAACCTACACCGACGATGTTGTTATTTATTCGGGCGCGACGACTATCAGAGGCGTGGAATCCGTCATTACGGGAACGCTCAAAACATTGGCCTCTTTTCCCGACCGAAAAATGGGCGGTGAGGCGGTAATTTGGTCAAAAATAAAAGACAATCATTTTTATTCGTCACACCGCATTGCTTCTACCGCAACGAACTTAGGCGCAACCGCTTTTGGTGCGGCAACGGGCAAAAAAGTATTTTTTAGAACCATTGCGGATTGTGTTGTTGCCGAAAATAAAATATACGAAGAATGGTTGGTACGTGATAATTTAGGCTTGATTCAACAACTCGGTTTTGACCCCGTTGAAATGGCAAAACGGGATACACGTTACAAAAATGGCATATCAAAAATAACTGATTATGTATCAGAAAAATTTGAAGCTGTGTCCATAGCCAGTACAACTCATTTGGACATAACGCAACCCAATGACTTAATTATTTCACTTTTTGAAAATATTTGGAAAACCCAAGATTTTGAGGAGTTGGATAAATACTACTACGTTTTAGCCCATGTTCACGCCATTTGTGGTAAACAATTGGTAGGGCCAAGGCAAGTGAAAACCTATTTAGACCATTTGTGGGCTTCTTTTCCCGAAGCAAATATTCAGTTGGAACGGGTGAGTTGTAACGAAAAAGGCGATGAAGCGGAAGTCGCCGCCCGTTGGAAAATAACGGGAAAACACACGGGTAACGGCTTTTTTAGTCCCGCAAGCGGCAAAGAAATCGACATGATGGGCATTAGTCATTACATCGTTAAAAATGGAAAAATTGTGGAGGAATGGATGATTTTTGACGGATTTGATGTATTATGCCAGATATATGCTTAATATTTGGGGGATTCTATGCCAGATTTATAATTTGTTGCACATTCCCGAAGGGAATATATGTTTATAGAAAAATTCAAAGTTATTTCCCTAATCCCGAAGGGATTATATGTGAATTGTGTGCATTTTGACATACAAT
>JAYUKJ010000639.1:0-3141 GCA_043764555.1 Saprospiraceae bacterium | reverse complement strand
TCTACCGCTTTTACCACGGGTATTTTAGGCGTAAATCACATTTTTCAGTATGGTTACTTCAGTTTTGAACCCGCAATTAATTGCGGTTGTGCCCCTTATTCAACTGTTTGGAATGTTAATTTTAATAGTTGGGTTAATTACACGCAAACGACGGCTAATGACGCACCAATAGTAGTTTATGTGTATCCCGGCAGTATTCAGCAGCAAGGATTGATAACCATCACAATGACCGTGACGGCTTGTGACGGCAGCACATCTACCTCCTTTAGAAATATTTCGGTTGACTTGGACGGACCTGGATTAAAAGACCCGAAAGGCTCTGACAAATCGGCTAATTTTATTCCCTCAAAAAATATCAATTCCTTTAGCGACGTTTTTCCAAACCCAACATCTTCAACCGCTTCGTTTAACTATAATCTTCTTCAATCAACGCACCTTAAAGTGGTTTTGTTAGACGGCTTAGGAAAAACGATTAAAACGGTAGTGGATGAGGACAAGCAAAAAGGCTACTATCAGCAGATAATGAACGTTGCTGAACTAACTTCTGGTTTGTATTTCCTCCAAATCATTTCTGACAATCAATCTCTAACTAAAAAAATTCTCATCAATCACTGATAGAAATGGTACTAACCGCCGGCTTTCTCGGCGGTTAGTACCATTTCTATTTTCAAAATTAATTGAAATGAAAAATATCATTCTCATTTACGGACTGCTGCTTCTTTTTAGCTGCAAGAAAAAGGAAGTTACGCCGACAGTAACAACACCTATTGACGGTCAAATCAGTTCATTTTACGCAAACGGTGGAGTGATGCCACGTGAAGGTTTTGGTTTGGTAATTTGGGCATTGGATAATAAAAGGAAGGACTGTCCGTCACCCCGATACAACTTGGTCGTTTTCCATCACGCAAAAAATGACTCGATTAGAGAAAAAATTAGTATTTCGGGGATTCCTTACAATAAAACGGGCAGAATTCCGATTCAATATAGGGACTTTAATGACAATCCTTGCGATAGTATCACAACAGCACGTTTTTTCATGAGTGGCAGTGATGGTGACGTAGTAATAGCTCAATATGCTCTTTTAGAGAAAGCTAACAGCTATTTGAATATTGATAGCTACGATAAGTCTTCAAAAGAAGTAAAAGGAACTTTTAATCTTGTCTTTATCGCTGACGGTACGTCCGAGCAAACGAGAAAAATCTACCCCGATACCATTCGTTTTACGGATGCAAAATTCACGGCGCGGATAAATTGAACGCTCATCATTCCAGTCAAAAAAAACCGCTTTGCAACACCCGTTTGCAAGGCGGTTTTTCGTTATCTTGTGCGAAATTTCATAATCAAACTTCTGGAAACTTTAAAAATTTCACAAACGTATGCGTTGCATAAAGCCTAAAATTTAGAAATAAAGAATCGTATGCTAAAAATCGTCCTAACTGGTCCAGAATCTTGCGGCAAAACAACGCTCGCCCGACAACTCGCCACGCATTTCAACGCGCCGTTTGTTGAAGAATACGTCCGTGAATATTTTGAAAAAAAAGGGACCCCTCAGTATAATGCCGCAGATTTGACAAAAATTGCGAAAGGACAAATTAAAGCAGAAAAAAAGGCGTTAGCTATTGTAAATCAACAAGTTATGCAAAAAGAGAAAGCCAAAAAAGACGCCTTTATCATTTGCGATACCGACGTTTTAACCATAAAGATTTGGTCAGAAGAAAAATACGGGCGCTGCGATGATTCCATAATTCAAGGATTTCAAATGTCAAATTCCAAATTCCAAAGGTCAAAACGGCACGTTCAAACGTCAAACTTCAAACTCCAAACTATTTACTTACTTTGTTCACCCGAAGGCATTGCGTGGGAAGCCGACCCGCTGCGCGAAAATCCGAATGACCGCGACCGTTTGTTCACGATTTACGCGCAAAACTTGATTTTTTATCAAAAAAAGCATTTTATACTGAGGGGTCCTATTTCCGAAAGATTTGAGGCGGCGAAGGCTATTTTGTTAACATTAATCGATAAATCGACCGCTTAGAAGCAGCAAAAATCAATCTCAAAACGTCTTAATTTTACAAACAATTTCTATTTAACCTTTAAAATCTTCACGTATGAAAAACGCGACAAAACGACTGCCTTTCCTCCTGCTTTTTCTGTGGTTGCTCATAGTGCAAGTGCGTTGCCCTGATTATCGTTATCCTTACGGATTTGGCAGTGCCTTAGTGCCTATTTACGCCGATTCGGTCAAAATTCACAAAGTTGTGGTCGAAGCACCGCGTGCTTTGAAGAATACGGCGAAGATTTATTACAAAGATTCCACAATTTACATCATCGAAAAGGATTCGGGCATTCACGTCATCGACAACCGCTTGCCCGCGATGCCAAAATCCGTGCGTTTTATCAAGATGTTGGGTTGCCAAGACATTGCCATAAAAGGCTCAATTATGTACGCCGACAACTTCACCGACCTCGTTTCCATTGATGTAACGAACCCAAATCAGCCGAAAATGGTGAACCGCATTACGGGCATTTATCCCGCGTCGGCGGACGGAAAACCCGCCTTACGGTACCGTGGCGGCTACACGGACTATCAATGCATTGACACCGCAAAAGGTAAGGTCATTGCGTGGACTTACGGCACCGTGGACACGCTAAAATGTCATGGTAAGCTCTAAGTCATTGGCATTGTAAAATTTATTGGAACCCATTTTTCTAAAAAAAATTAAAAATAATCAATATGCGTAAATATGCGTTTTTCATAGCTTTATCGTCATTACTAACCATCTCTTGGGCTTGCTCAAAAGACGCGGGCGTATCGCCGACAACAACCGATACGGGCAAAGGCGGCTCGTTGGCGCGGTTCGCAATCGTCGGCAATTTTATGTACGCCGTGAGCGATTGGGAGTTGAAAATTTATAATATCACGACGCCAAATGCCCCGCAATTCGTCGCGACACAGCAGGTCGGCTGGAGCATCGAAACGATGTTTGCTTACGGCCGAAACCTATTTTTAGGTTCGCGCAACGGCGTGTATCTGTATGAGATTCAAAGCGACGGAAGCGTCGTGCGGAAGAGTTTTTATCCGCATTTCAACAGTTGCGACCCCGTGGTTGCGGAAGGGCAGTTTGCTTATTCGACGATTCG
>JAYUKJ010000638.1:0-3146 GCA_043764555.1 Saprospiraceae bacterium | reverse complement strand
CCGACGGTTTATTACGAGAAGTAATGAGGAAATGACAGTTGGCAGTCTCAAACTCGTTTTTGTATTTTTCTAAATCGTCTAAGTCATTCGCATTATCAATCACGACTAAGGTACGCTCCAACAGATTCAATTGATGAAACAAAAAGGCGAACGCTTTATCCAATTGTTTTGCAGTAATATAGTCTTGCACTTGTTGCGTAATCTGCAATGATGCCAATAAAGGTGCATTGTTTGTAAAGGCTTCCGCAAGGGTAGATTGCACCGTTATCCACGCCAAATGTTTGTATTCACTGCCATAAACTGCCATGTATTTAGTCGCCAATGCCGTTTTGCCAATGCCACCAATGCCATTGAATAATATAGTCGCTTCGTTCTGTGCCAGATGGTCATTGGCCTGTTTTAGTTCTTCTGCGCGTCCTAAAATATGGTCGGCATTGGTGGGAATATTATTGGTGAGGCGGTGCGGGATTTTTACTTCTTGTGCCGCGAAGTAGTTGTTGATGTAGGTTGTGTCACCTACTATCACATTGCCACCAGCCGTTATTGGGGCATTAACGATATTTTTTTGATTGGACATTGGGCTAATGGGTTTGAATTTGTCGAGACAAGATAGAAAGAAATAAAATATGGTCACATAAACAATCCACTTTTCTCCATTTTTTAGATATTTGCCTCCCTCAGTATAAAACAAGTTTTTAAACAAAATACACCGTATGGAATACCAATTTTACGAATTTAGAACCGTCAACCGTACTTTGACTAAGCACGAACAAGCGACCGTTAATGGTTGGTCGAGCCGCAACAACGCGACACCGACGGGCGCGAAATTTGTCTATAACTATGGCGATTTTAAGCACAATCCTGAAAAATGCCTATTGGATTATTTTGACATGATGCTTTATCACGCCAATTATGGTTGTCGGCGGGTGATGCTTCGTTTTCCTAAAAACTTAGTGGATGCAAAGGCTTTGCGGCAATACGACTATGCTTTTGAAAGCGATTATGAGCGCAGTTTGAAAATAGAAGTACGCGGCGAATATGTCTTGATTGATATGGAGGAAAATCTGCAAGACGGCGGCTACGATGAGTGGATTGACTGCGAAGATACGCTGTCGAGTCTAACGACTTTGTGGACGGACATCGTTAACGGCGATTACCGTTGTCTGTACATCGCTTGGCTGCATTTTGCAAGTTTAGCCTTGGAAAATGAGCTTTCAGACGCCGATGACGAGGACGACGCCGATTTTGAGGAAGGTGCTCGTGATGAAGATGGCAATCTGAAAGAGCCGCCCGTACCCGCTAATTTGCAAAAAATGACGGGTGCATTGAGTGAATTTATCCAATTTTGGGGCATTTCAGAGGATTTAATTACGGCGGCGGCGTCGGACAGTGCGCCGACTCAACATATTACTTTTGATTTAAAAAAGGCAATTGAAGCCTTGTCGGATGCTGAAAAAACGGATTATCTGTTGCGTTTTCTTCAAAATGAACCCCATTTGGCACCTGTTTTAACCCAAAAATTGGAAAAAGCGAATCCCTCAAAGACCCCTCAGTATAAAACGCCGAGAAGAACGGTTCAAGCTATTTTGGATAAGGAAAGCGGTGTAACAACGGCGCGACTTAAAACTGAAAAAGAGGAAAACACCGCCAAACGACAACTTGAATTGCAGAACATGGTAAAACGCGCCGATAAAATGTGGGAAGAAGTAGTCACGCACTTGGAAACTAAAACGGGCAGTAATTACGATAAAGCCACTCAACTACTAAAAGATTTGAGAGAATTGGCTATTTTCAAAAAGGATTTACCCGCTTTTGAACAAAAAATGACCGCTATCAAAGAGAAGTACGGGCGTTCAAATGCGCTTATTGGCAGATTTGAAAAAGCAAAATTGGTGTGAAGTGGGATAACAAAGCCTTGGCGGCGAGGTATTGACCCCCTCAGTATAAAATGCAAAATATGCCTTGTTTCACCATCAGAACAAGGCATATCTACAAATTAAAACTTAAAACACAAATACCCGAATTGTTTTCCCCAACCTAAACTGTGCATACGTTTGTTGCGCGCACGTCTCTAAAAAACGGAGTGTACATCGGTATTCTTCCATCAGAAACTTTCCTTCCGAACCCAATGTAACGGCGGTCGTCGAGAGACGAATTTTTTGTTTTTCGCCGATTGTAAAAGAGTCGTAGCCACCGTCTTCGGTAACGGAAAAACTGTAATCTTCTTCTTCCTCGGCGCGTTTCAACCAATTTTTTGACGGCGCAATTTCCCGAATAAATGCGAGCGTGGCGGGTAATCCTCGGTTATTTGTACCGCCATAATAATTGCGATAGAACGTTTCGGCGAAGTCGGCTAACTCTTCTTGAACGACTGCGGGTTTCAGCGTCCACGTGATTTTATCCTTTGATACCATACAATCGAAAGTAGTTTCAGGATAAAAATTCGCTAATGCCGCGTTAACTTCGTCTTTTGTCAACGTTTTTGGAAGTTCGGCGGTTGCTTTGGCAATAAAGCCGATGTGTAGAAATTCGCCCATGATTTTTGTTTTAAAAAGTGAAAAATAGGGTCGCAAGTTAGTAATAAATAGTTTTTAAAACAAATTATTTTACACTAATTGTTTTAAAAATGAATGCTAATAACTTTTCTGGTGGTAAAAATGAATATAAGTAGTTAGACCAAAGTAATCGACACAAACTTTCCAAAAGTTTAAAACTTTTGGAAAGTTGAACACATTAATAATCAATGTTTTATAAAATTTTAAAAAATGTCGATTATTTTATTCTCACTACTTAGTTCGGCACTTACCCCAGTATATAAACACGAAAAACGCCCGCAACTTATCATTTGACTAATGTGTTACGGACGTTTGGCAACCGCCTAACCGCTTTTTCACCACAATTTTATGGTCTCCCCCACTCTACTCTTTCATTTCACAAAAAATATTTTTATGGTTAACCACAAAAATATAAAACCATAAAACCATAAAACCATTTTTATTTTATTATTTTTTAGTGGTTTTATGGTTTTAGTGGTTTATGGTTTTATATTTGGGCTTGTTTTTAAACGATGTAAAAAAATAACAGCATGAAAATAGGTGTTTCAAATCTTAAAGGGGGCGTTGGTAAAACCACGATTAGTCAAAATT
>JAYUKJ010000637.1:0-10897 GCA_043764555.1 Saprospiraceae bacterium | reverse complement strand
CCCCGAACACCTAAGCCCGACTTGCCCGCAAAGCGCGGATTTGGTACACGCGGCACGTGCGGCTGATGCAAGGCATAGTATAAAAAGAAAGGCTTTTTGGTCTTTTTAGGCAAATTATTGTCGATAAAACCCAATGTTTTGCCCAAAAACTCATCCGCCATGTCTTCATCCGTCCACAAAGCCGCTTTGCCGCCCGTCATAAAACCGATGCGCGGGACGCCGTTGTGAACGCTGTTGTTGTGTCCGTGATGCCATTTTAGTTTTGTCATCAATTCGGGATTAGAAATAGCCGTTGGTTCGCCAGCAAAATTTTTGTCATAATTCACAAAAAGAGAATCAGTGCTTTGCAAGCCTTTGACGCGCCTGTTTTCGACATAAACGGTTGGTACTCGGTCATTTGTCGCCGCCATGATGTAGGAATAATCGAAGCCTAAATCGTTGGGCGTTTCCGAAATGTCTTTGTTCCAATTAATACTGCCGTCGCCTAAACCCAAATGCCATTTGCCGACGATTCCCGTGTTGTAACCTTGGTTTTTGAACATATCGGCAAGGGTCGTAGAAGCCGTATCAATCAACATCGGCGCGTCGCCCGGAAGAATTTGCGCCCGCTTATTGCGCCACGGATAGATGCCCGTCAATAAAGCAAAACGGCTCGGCGTACACGTCGAAGAGGTCGCGTAGCCATTTGTGAAACGGACACCACCGCTTGCCAATTTATCAATATTTGGCGTTTGAATCGTGCCTTTTTTGTAGGCACTTACATCGCCACGTCCTAAATCATCGGCAATGATGACGATGACATTGGGGCGAAGCTGTTTTTGAGCGATAACGGTATGCGTTATGAACAATAGGGCAATGAGTGTGTATTTCATTATTTTTTTTAAATTAATCAACATTTATACAAAAAAAAAGCAAGATACTGAGGGGTCCTTGTCCGATAGCGTGATGTTATAATCAATTGTAAATCATGTACTTACAAGAAAAGCATTGATACCGAGGAACGATTAAAGGGTTATAAGAAGTTGTCAAAAAGAGGATGACTTAACCCCGTTAAACACTCCTCGGTATGCAGCAAACAAAATTATGAAAAAAAAATTTACACTATTTTTAAATGGATTACGCCGATTCCTAAGCTCAAAATTAGACATAGTTGAGTTACCCACTGGATTGCCAAAATCCAAAAAAAGGGGGTAAATCATTCAATGTTTTAGCCATAAATGAACGGTAGATATTAGGCTTATTTAGAGGCAATTTTTGTCTCGTTTTTACTTTGTTGGGTAAGTCAAAAACATTGGAATTTGCCCTTTTTTAGAGAACAACCATTGCGTTTTAGACATAATTGTGCGTTTAAAATAAAACCAATCGTTTCATTTTAAAAAAAAGGTAAGGAAATCTTGACGTGTGGAGGTGGAATTAAGGTAAAATACTGAGGGGTCTTAAAATGGCAAACGCTTGATTATCAATGAGATAATCAAGCGTTTTTTCGTTAAAAAAGGCATTTATACTGAGGGGTCCCTTTTGAGATTGTCAACGAGACAATCAGGCGTTTTTTTCGTTAAAAAAGGCAAAACAAAAACGCATTTCGCGCATTTTAAGGCTCAAAAAGCACCTTCGCTTCCAAATTGTTATCCACCAAACCCAAGCTGTTTTCATTGGTTTTTACGCCAAAAGTGGTTAGAAAAGAGAGAAAAATATGCTTTGGGGTTTTGCTCACTTTTCTAAAAGTCTCCATTCTTTCCCGAAGTGCCACCGCTTCCGATTTATCAATTGAAAAGGCTGCATTGTAGAATTTAAACTCAAAAAGGTTAACTGTTTGGTCTTTTCGGTCAAGAACCAAATCAATTTGGAAACCTTTTTCCTCTTTATTGCCCGTGTAAGCAAAAGCCGAGGCTTCCGTATAAATGCCCGATATTCCGAGTGCTTTTTTGATTTGAGGGAGGTGTTTCAGACAGATATTTTCAAAAGCATAGCCGCACCAACCTTTAAATCGGGCGGTTTGACTCAAGGCTTGCCACCATTCGTTGCCCTGCCACGTGCTGTTTTCGATGAAATTGAGATAAAACAAAGAATATTCATCGGTTAATCGGTACAACAATTCTCTTTTAATTTTACCATAAGGATAGTATTGTGTGATAAAACCTGAATACAGCAATTCCTGCAAAACCACGGACGTATTGCCGCCATCAGGTAGTCCCGATGTTTCCAATATTTCTTTACGAGACATACCCTTCCATTTTTGCGACAAAGCACGAATGATAGCACTGTGATTGGCCGAATTTTCAAAAAGAGCGGGGTACAAATTTTGAAATTCATTAGCCAAAGTACTTGCGGAAGAGAAACAAATGGCGCCGATGTTTTCGATGGCACTTTTACCCGACAGTATCTCTTTGAGATAGTGCGGAATGCCGCCGAAAACCATGTAAATTTGTAAGATTTGGTAGGTATCAAGTCGGACATTGCGGCTTTTGAAATATTGCTCGGTTTCATATAATGTGAAGGGTTGCAAATCCACGCGGCGGGTAATGCGATTGTGCAAACCACCTTTGTCATTCACGACTTGTTCAATCATCCAAGAAGCCGCCGAGCCACAAATCACGACAACAACATTTTGGTCCACGCACCAACTGTTCCAAAAGAAGCCCAATGCACGCAAAAAACCCGATTTTCGGGAATCGAACCACGGGAGTTCATCCAAAAAAACAACCATTTTTTGGTTATAATTTTGCTTTTCTAAGGCTAAAATGAGCATTTGAAAGACATCAAGCCAATTTTTAGGCTTCAATTTAGCTTTGCCTTCGTAAAATAACTTATTGATACGAAAAGCAAAATTCTGTAATTGTTCCGCCATTTCAGCATTTTGTACGCCTGTCACTTCAAAGGCAATGCGGTCTGCGTAAGCATTTTTTATCAAAAATGTTTTACCGACCCGCCGTCTGCCGATGACAGCAACCATTTCAGCTTCATCTGAGTCTAATGTAGCCCGTAAAACAGCTTGCTCACGTTCTCTTCCAATAAAGTTTTTAATCATCATCCTGCTAAAATTAAATAGGTGATAGCCCGAAATGCTAAATGCAAATTTAAAAAAATGCGCTATATCGGGCTGTAACTATGCAAATATACATACTTACAGCCCGATATAGCGCATTTTTTTGTAGAATAATTCATTGTAACCTTTCTTTCAGAAGAGAATAAGGAGGCGTGAAATAAATAAAATCACATTTTTTTTCTTAACACATAGTTTTTCTTTTAACAGATTATTTTGGAACGTTTTACGCATAAGCTCTATGTGTCCTATGTGACTATGTGTTAAAAAGAAAAACCTTAAATTAGACCATGTTATTATTTATCTGTTACTATCCTCATTTTATTGTCCATTTGTTTTTCCATTTCAAAATCGGTTTTCCTTGGTCGAATTCAATTGGCAGCCAAATGTATCGGCTGTCTTTTAGGTCGGCGCTTTTCCAACGGTCGGCTAAGAAGATATATTTTCCTTCAATCGGTAGTACAAAGGTACTTTGAGACCAAAATGTGGTGCTGTTTTCTTCATCCGAACCTCTGCACGGATTGCCTAACGCCGTCCATTCGCCCGTAATTGATTTGGCTTTTGCGCTTTTTCCGGGATTGGGTTTCCAACCCGTTAAGCCCGAGGTAAACATATAATAAACGCCGTCTTTCTTGAATATGGCGGGGCCTTCGTTTTGTCCACCGGGAAATACACGGTAAAATTTGCCCGTAAATCCGAGGTAATCTTTGGATAATTCATGAAAATGCAGCGTTTGATTCTCTTCGGAAGCAGTAATTAAATACCCTTTTTTATCATCGTCCACAAAAAGGGTCATGTCTCTTGACATTTGTCCGCCTTTAAAATCACGCCGCAAAAACAACCCATTTACTACCGCAAGTTTCCATGCTTCCGACCATTTTTTTAGATTTTTATCTTGAATTGTATCGCGTTTCATCTTTTTGGGCGTGCCAACGGGCCAAACACCCGCATTTATTCTCTTACTAAAAAGATAGGTATAAGGTCCCGTAATCGTATCGGCAACGGCACAACCCGCTAATGCGGCGGCATAACCTCGCCCTTTCAATTCGTGGTGAAACCACATCACAAATTTTTTGGTCTTGGCATTATAAATAACCTTAGGTCGCTCGATAGTACAGCCCGCTTGAAGCAGGCTTGTCGTGTCTTGAATGACTTTAAGCGCGACACCTTCGTTTTTCCAATTGTATAAATCTTTGGACGCATAACAGCTTACACCTTTCAGTGCCGCGCCACTTGCGTTATTTTCTTTTATTTCACCAAACCAATAATACGTATCTGAATGCTTTATCATGCCGCCACCGTGAGCATTTATGGCATTGCCTTCGGTATCGTTCCAAATTGCGCCAGGTTCAAATTCAGCATTTAATTGCGCCCATGCGTTATCGGTAACAAACAAAATAAAGAGCGTTATTCTTGCAAAAGCGTTCATTTTAAGTGATTTTTATGCGAATTAAGCGTTGAAAGCCCATTTATACTGAGGGGTCCCTTTTTCTCACGATTTTCGGTAATCAGACGGATTTACGCCGAATTGTTCTTGAAAACACTTTCGGAAATATTTTACATCCTTAAATCCCGATTCTTCGGCGGCTTCGACGACGTTGTAATTGCCACTTAACAGCAGTTTGGCGGCAAATTTCAAGCGGGCAGAACGGATAAATTCTGCGCCCGAAATACCCGTAACGGCTTTGAGTTTGCGGTAAAAAGTAGATTTGCTGAGGTACATCAGTGAGGCAAGTTCGTCGGTATTAAAATCTTCATTTGAAATATTGGCTTCGACAATGCCCATCGCGTTGTTCAAAAAGGTCTCTTCAAAACGCGTAATTTCTTGATTGTTCAGTTCAAGATAGACCTTTTGAGAATACAATTCCCTTAGATTTTGGCGCGACTTCAACAAATTATGGATGTGAACCAACAACAATTGTGAGTTAAAAGGCTTTGGTAAATACACATCTGCCCCTTCTCTGATGCCTTGTACTTGGTGCGTTATATCCGTTAAGGCAGTGAGCAAAATGATAGGAATGTGCGACGTCCGTTGGTCAGATTTGGCTTTGCTGCACAATTCTATGCCACTCATTTCGGGCATCATAACGTCACTGACGATGATGTCGGGAATCAATTCCAATGCTTTTTCTAAGCCTTTTCTGCCATTGTCTGCCGTTATGACGTGATAGTTTGGCGACAAAATATCGCATATATAGTTCTGCACGTCGGCGTCGTCTTCGACGACCAAAATAATGGGCAGCTCGATTTTATTATCGGCTATTTCATTGTCTGATTTCATTGTATCAACGTTAAGTTCCTTGTTGTTTTTATTATTTTCACTCAAAAGTATCAAATCTGATGCTGTATTTAAGCTATTTTGGCTTAAATTACTGAGGGGTATCTCAACTGTAAACACACTCCCCTTTCCGAGTTCACTTACGGCGTAAATTTTCCCATTGTGCAGTTCGGTGAGTTCTTTTACGAAAGAAAGCCCGATACCCGAACCCGAAATATTGAACGCATCCGTTTGTCTGCCTCTATAAAATCTATCAAATATTTTATCAATGTCATTGGCTTCAATACCTACGCCCGAATCTTGAATCGAAAAGACGCAAACCCCGCCGCGTTTTTTGATTTCAAAGGTAATAGCATCTCCTTCATCCGAGAATTTAAAGGCATTCGATAAGATATTGAACAAAATAATTTCAAGTTTATCGGCATCAAAAGTCAATGAAATAAACTTGTCTTCGGGTATAAATGTATAATCAATTTGCCTTCTTTCCGCTTCATCGCTAAAAATCGAAAAAATGTCTTGACAAAACGACACTGCTTCACCTTCCGACGGATTCAATTTTAAACTCCCTGACTCCGATTTTTGATGGTCTAACAACAAAGTAACCATGCGAAGCATTCGTTTTGACTGTTTCTGAATCTGTTTTAGGCTCTTGGCGACGGCATTATCAAGTGTTGCCCGATGCAGCAAATCATCCAAAGGTCCCAAAATCAAGGTCAACGGTGTTCTGAATTCATGCGAGATATTGGTAAACAATTTTTCTTTAAAATCGGACAGTTCTTTCTCTTTTTGACGACCTACTTTTGAGAGGCGCAATTGGCTTTCTAAATTGGTCTGTTTCAATCCATAATAACGGGTTGCCCACAACAAAAAGCCAAAAAGTAGGACATAAATACTGTACGCCCACCACGTTTTCCAGGGTGGCGGCAGTATCGTAATTTTGAGTAAATGCGGTTTTTCCGACCATATTTTATCACTATTCGTCGCTTTTACCTTCAAAAAATACGTACCCGCCGACAAATTCGTATAAGTGACACTTCGTTTGGTGCTGGCATAGACCCAATCTTTATTGAAGCCTTCGAGCATGTACATATACTCATTTTTGTCGGGTGCGTGAAAGTCCATAGACGAGAAATCAATGGAAAAAATGTTTTTTTCGTAGTCAAGCGCGATACTTTCCGTCTCGTAGAACGGTTTTTCGAGCAAAATACTGAGGGGTTGTTTTTTACCAAATTGGTAGTCTAAATTGTTGATTTTGAGGTTGGTAAAATAAAGCGGCGGCACAAAATTGTTGATTTTTATGCTGTCGGGCGAGAAATAGGTCACGCCTTCCAC
Source organism: Saprospiraceae bacterium (assembly GCA_043764555.1). Classification (GTDB taxonomy): domain Bacteria; phylum Bacteroidota; class Bacteroidia; order Chitinophagales; family Saprospiraceae; genus JAAFJT01. The sequence continues at coordinate 4,244 of JAYUKJ010000637.1, read as the reverse complement.
ACCACCAAAAAACAGGAGACCTTCTTTGGTTTTGAAAGACGTATTTTCTGAAAAAACGCTCGATTGCAAGCCATCTCTTTTATCAAATACGGCAAAAGAAGGGACGGCTTTGTTGAGTCTGTTGATGCCTTTGTTGGTACTCGCCCAAATTTGACCCTTTTCATCCGTCCGAATGGCGTGGATGTAATCGCTTGATAATCCGTCTTTTACGGTATAAGTTTTAACTTTTATGTTGCGGTTGTCATCAACGGTAATCTTATTCAAACCAAATTGCGTACCCGCCCATATATTGCCTTGTGCGTCTTCGGTGAGGCTCAAAATCGTGTTGTTGCTGATGCTTAGTTCGGGTTCATCGGTTTGCAAAAAGCATTTAAAATTATCTTGTTCGGGTAGGTAGAGATGCAAACCCTTGTATGTGCCGACCCACAATCTCTTTTTATTGTCTATCAGCAGACAGCTTACGCGCTCATTTTGCAACGCGCCTTGCGTGCCTTGTGCGTATGGATATTTTTTAAAAATGGGCTTGTTTTGCGCGTCATAACCGATGATTTTATTGAGTCCATTTTCTTGTGTGCCGACCCAAAGCGTGCCATTGTCCTCTTTTACGATGGCGGTTAATTTTGCACCACTTATCGCATTTTTATCTTTTGAATTAGGCACAGCTATATCCTGTGGCTGAATTTTATCTTTTGAATTATAAACCCGAATGAGTCCAGCATCAGAAGCGACCCAAAGCGTATTGTTATCTTCCAAAAAATTTCTTGACGTTGTTGATTTTATGGAATTATTTGGGAATTTGAGTTTAGACAAATCTAAATCTTTAAAGTTTTTCCAATCCAAGGAATATCTAATGCCGCTGTTTTTAGTACCCAACCACAACCTACTTGATTTATCCACCAAAACTGAAATAACGTGGGTACTGCCCATCAATGTTTTTCGGGATTCGTCATAGACAATATTTGAAAATTGTTTTTTATTCAAATCCAATTTAAACACCCCTGCCCCGTCCGTACAGACCCACAAAAGACCAGAACGGTCTTCCATAATATTCAAAATAATGTTGTTATTGCTCGTGTAAAGACCGGGTACATCGAGCGAGATGCGTTCAAAGGTTTCGGTTGTGTTGTTGAACCGATTGAGTCCTTTTCCCCACGTGCCTATCCAAACCGTATTTTTGCTGTCTATGAAGACTTTGTAGGCATTTTCACCGCTTAATGATTGGCTATTATCGGGTATTGGTAAGTATTTCTTGAATGCATTGGTTGCCAAATCAAAACGAATCACCCCACGTTTCCACGTGCATAACCACAGGCATTTTCGCACTTTATCGTAAGCAATTGAGCTGATATTTAAGTCGGGAAGACCAAAATTGAAACGTTTATCATTCACTAAATCATTCGTTAAATGAAGCAAACCACTGTTCGTTGCCAACCAATAACCATCCTGTTCATCTGGTTGAATATCAAAGGTTTTCCAAATATTATTGATGATGGTGAATTGCCCCGTTTTTTTATTAAAATATTGAAAACCTTTCCAAGTGCCGACCAGTAGTTTGTCGCTTTTGGTGTCTAAAATAGAGAGAATGTAGTCGCTATTGAAGCCAGCGAGTGGTGGTGTGGTGGTGGTATGGTTGATAATATGACCCGTTTTGAAATCATAACTACTCAATCCACCCGATTTCGTCCCTATCCAAATGTTATTGTCTATCCCATTTTTCAGCACTTCGATGGATTGGCTTTTGAGGTTCTCGCCGTCGCCAATATCGTTTTTGAGTAGCTTCATTTCGTAACCATCGTACTGCTGCAAACCGCCGCGCGTACCGAACCACAAAAACCCATTTTTATCTTGAATAATTGCCGTTACTTCATTGTTAATCAAACCATCGTTAATCCCAATAGATGCCCCAATTTGTTGGGAAAACCCACAAAAAGGCAGTAAACTTAATAGTAAGTGAAGGATATAGGAATATCTCAACATGATTTTTGTCTGCGTCAATTAAATAGTCAATTTATCCGCTAATGTATTCCAAAACGCATTCGATTTATCAAAACACGTATTATTTCAAAGAAAAAACACGATGGTTACGAATAAAGCAATCAACAAAAAGTAAAGAACAATCACTTTTAGGTCAACTATCTTTTTTGTTTTTTCTACTTCTTGGGCGGTTTCTTCCAAAGGCACTTCGCCGCTATCGTATTCATTATTTGTTTTAGCCATTTTTAGACTTGTATTTTTAAAATTCTATGGGTTCATTTTTTGAATTAAACGCTACTGTTTTAGAAATCGAATAAGCATTGGCAATCAATTTACTTACGAATTTCTAAGTTGTCAATAAGAATGAAGCGGTCAAGTTAAGTTCGTAATAAATTGACAATCAATTGATTGTCAATTCATCATTCATCATTGCTTCACAAACTTCCTACTTTGACTACGCCCTTTATCTTGCAGCATCAACAAATAAGACCCCTCAGTAAAATGGGCAATATCAATGGTTTCAGAGCTTGCACCCGTCTTCAAATTACGCGTGCTTATCAATTGACCCGTCATGTTGAATATCTTTATTTGGGCAGAATCCGACACGTTTTTGAAGACAACTTCAATTTTATTGCCTGTCGAAACACTTGGATAGACCATAAAAGAAGCGTCATAATTTTCATCAATCGCAGTCGTTGCACCCGCCCGTTTGTCAACGATATTTGTCGGATTAGCCGATGTTGAGACATGATTTTTGTATATCGTTCCTACGGGTGTTAAGACCCCGCCAGAAAGAGCAGGAACGCTCGTTGGAAAAAAATAAGCATACCGTTCCACGCGTGGGTCGGTTTCCAACCAAGGCAATGCCAGAGCCATAAACGCTTCGTGGGTGGCAGAAACACGGTTTGGATTGGCGTTAAATTCGGTAATCCAGATGGGTTTGCCGTATAGCGCATAAACAGCCGTAATGTAATTTTTAAACCTATTGAAAAGCGCATTTACATCAGGATTAGGGTTAGGCGTCGCCGACCAATTGCCCCAATCGTACCAATGAACGGCCACAAAATCAATCCTTACCGTATCGGCGTCTGCTACATCCGTAAAGTTTTTCAACCAAAATCGGTATTGATTTTCAGTCGTTGCGGGCGACCCCATGCGATAGCCTGTCCGCAATAGTTTCTTGTACAAAGGCACGGCGGTATTAAAATTAACGTTTGATTGACCCACATTATCGGGTTCATTGAAGGCTAAGAAACTCGTAATCCCCGTTTTAGCAATGTACGTACTAATATTGGCATCGCTTGCCCCGCCAGCTCCCCATGCCATCGGCACATATTCTCTATTCAATATGGACACGTCGTTAGGGCCCCAATCGTACAACCAATTGACATTCATATTGGTCGCTAAAACATTGTCTTGCAAACCGCCGCCTTTCTTTTTGACATCCGTAATGGGCAGCACCCGAATAAACGACACTTTATTTTGCAAAACCGTCGCCAAGTTGACCGTCAAATTGCTCACCGAAGCAACATAACAAAACCCTTCGCCCGAGCCATCTTCGTTCGCCGCCAAAGTAGCCATATAACCTTTGCTCAAAGTCATGGATTTAATGCCATCATTGAGACCATTTGGGACGTCTGCGCCGACATAAATTGTTTGCGTCGCGCAAGTGGCGGAAGTGCCTTGCTGATTAAGGTTTGAATAAACAACCAATTGAGCATTGGCTATATTGCAAACTAAAAATGCTAATGCTGAAATGAAAATCTTTTTCATAAGCCGATGATTAAGAAAATGATGAATGATAAGTGATAACAGCAATTTCCGCTTTGGCTTTTTGGACGGGCGAATAAATTCGCCCGTTATTAATTTTGCCAACAAAACGGTGCTTTAAAACCATGATTCTGATGTTTTTTATCAATAACGGGCGAATTTATTCGCCCGTGAATCCCAAAGCGGAAATTGCTGAAGTGATAAATGATGAATTTGCAAACGGCTGATTACCAATTAATTACAAGCCGAAATGGGTTAGTTTGTTTGTTTTCAATTTCTACGTGTTATAAATTAGAAAAAAGGGACCCCTCAGTATAAAAGCGATTTTGACCCCATTTTACTTCCTGTAAATCATTTTAACGATGAAAAAGGGCGACCGTGAAAAAGGCGACCGTGAAAAGGGCGACCGTGAAAAAGGCGACCGTGAAAAGGGCGACCGTGAAAAGGGCGACCGTGAAAAGGGCGACCGTGAAAAGGGCGACCGTGAAGAAGGGCGACCG
>JAYUKJ010000636.1:0-10940 GCA_043764555.1 Saprospiraceae bacterium | reverse complement strand
CAACCTTTTAGGGCAAATTATACTGAGGGGTCCTTTGAATCAAAGCGTGGACGTCAACAGCCTGCTAAACGGGGCTTACATCGTGCGGGTGGGATTGGAACAAGTGAAGTTTGTGAAACAATAAAAGGCGGTATTTGGCTATAAAAACATTGGGGTATTACGTTGATTATCAACGTAATACCCCAATGTTTTTATAGCCAAATACCGTTTAAGACTAAGGGACAACCACGCGCAGCGCCTTCTCCAAGACCGAAATTTCGGTGGGCGACATACCGACTAATTCGCCGTCGGTTTCGCAAAAAACGGGTGCGCCAAGGCTCTCAATGCGGATGTTTTTGACCTGCGAAAGCGTCACTTCGCGCGCGCGACCGATGCTGCCTGTGTATAAAAGTGGCATATAAGAAATGACTTTCCAACGCGGCAAATCGCGAATCATCGTGAAACCCAACAGTCCGTCGTCCTTAATCGCTTGCGGCGTGACTTGCATCCCCGCGCCCGAAAATTTATTGATGCCAAAATTGATGGTGTAAAACAAATCTTCCGTCGTTTCGCCGTCGTGGTGAATCCGAATGCGCTCGGGTTTGTAGGACCAGAGGCATTTCATCATGTGCAACATATACGACATTTTCTTTGGAAAAAAGCGGAAACGAACGCTTTCGACGGACTTTACAACGTAAGAATCGTAGCCCAAACCACCCGCGTTGCCGAAGTAATGCTGCCGTTTGTCACCTTGCGCGTCGAGATAATCTATTTGTCCGATGTCTTGAAAAGCCGTTTTTTCGGCCTTTATCATCTCAATAAAAGCGTCTAAATTGGAAGGAATCGCGTGCATTTTTACCCAATCGTTGCCCGTACCTGCGGCAAACATCGTGAAGCGGATGCTGCTTGGCGGGACTGCCGTTTGTTGAAAAATGCCGTTGATAATCTCGTTCAAAGTGCCGTCGCCGCCGAGGCCAATGATGTTTTGGGACCCCTCAGTACGCAGGGCATTTTTGACGATTTCTGTGGCATCGCCGCGCTTTTTTGTGAAATGAGCCGTGAAAAGGACGCCGTTTTCGGTCAATTTCCGTTCGATTTCTGCCCAGCGTTTGCGGACTTTGCCGCCGCCGCTTGCGGGATTAGCGACGATGAGCCAAGCGTTTTGGCTCGGGGTTTTGCTTGTTTTATTTTCCAATTCTAATAAAGATAAATTGATATTCGGGGGCGAAATTAAGCGTTAGTCTGTCAATTTGGTTTTTTAATAGAAAATTTAGTTCCCATTCCCGTTTTAATTTATAATCTTGTTCCACAAACGTCGGTGATATTTCGTAAAACGTCGTCGAGGTTTCAAACCTCGACGACGTTAAAAGTTGAACAAAACACGTTTTATACTGAGGGGTCCCTTTTTTTTTAAAACAATCAATTTTGTAATGAATATTTTAAGAATTGAAGACGTCGTAAAAACTTACGACAAACACATCGCCGTTAATCACGTCTCCTTCGATATGCCCGAAGACTGCATTTTCGGAATGCTCGGACCAAACGGTGCGGGAAAAAGCTCGTTGATTCGGATGATAACAACGATTACACGCCCCGATTCTGGCAAAATTTTCTTCGCCAACGAGCCGCTCAACAGCCGACATCCCGAGCAAATCGGCTATATGCCCGAAGAGCGCGGCTTGTACAAAAAGATGAAAGTCGGCGAACATATGCTCTATTTGGCGCAACTGAAAGGCTTGTCCCACAACGATGCTCGAACGGAAGTCCGAAAGTGGTTTGTTAAACTCGACATTACGGATTGGTGGGACAAAAAAGTGGAAGAACTCTCGAAAGGAATGCAGCAAAAAGTGCAGTTTGTCTCGACCGTTATTCACAAACCACGCTTGCTCATTTTGGATGAGCCATTCTCGGGACTCGACCCGTTGAACGCCGATTTGTTGAAAAACGAAATCTACGAATTGCATAAAAACGGCACAAGCATCATTTTTTCGACGCACCGCATGGAGCAAGTTGAGGAGATTTGCGACAAAATTGTGTTGATAAACAAAGGAAAAAATGTACTTTTTGGTACGGTCAAAGAGATTAAACAAAACTTTAAAGAGAACCTCTTTCGCATTGACTACGAAGGCATTTTGCCCGACATGAACAGCGACATTGCGTTCGTCGAAAGGACCCCTCAGTATCTGACGCTCAAATTGAACGAAGGCATCGATTCCAACGGTGTTTTGAGGCATTTGCTCGATTTTGGAACGCGCGTAACTGCGTTTAATGAAATTCTTCCGACGCTGAACGAAATTTTTATCCGACAAGTTGGCGAAACGAATTAATGGTATCACGGGCTTTCGTCCGTGAATTAATTAAATATTCGCGGACGAAAGTCCGTGATTCAATTAAAAATTCAAGATTATGAATAAATTATGGCTTATCATTAAGCGTGAATACCTTTCACGGGTTGTCCGTCGCGCTTTCATACTCGGCACAATTCTGACGCCGCTTGGCATCGGTACTTTGATTTTCGTGAATGTCAAACTGGCAATGTATAAAGACGACAATGCTCAAAACATTGCCGTCCGCGACGAGAGTGGCATTTTGACGCAAGCGCCTGAGAATCAAGCAAATATCAATTTTACGCTGACCAAAGAAGGGTTGGATGATTTGAAAACGCAGGTTTTGGCGAAGAAATACGATGGTGTTTTGGTCATTCCACCAGTGACGGACCCGATGTCTAAAAAGTTTACACTTAAATACTATTCCGACGAAAAACTCGGCGGTAGTATGACGGGTGATATCGAAGATAAAGTTGGGGAATCTATCAAAAAGTACAAAATAAATGCCTTGCAGTTGGACACGTCCAAGATTGCGGCGCTCAAAACGCGTATTGAAATCGACCCCGACCCAATTGCGGGTTCCAACAATGCGTCTTCCATCTCTGGGAAGGTCGGTATTGCGATTGGTTTTTTGATGGGCATCGTGATGTACTTGGTCGTTTTGATTTATGGTATGATGATTTTCCGTTCGGTGATGGAAGAAAAAACGACGCGGATTGTGGAGGTCATGATTTCGTCGGTGCGCCCTTTTCAGTTGATGATGGGCAAAATTATTGGCGTTGGTGCCGTTGGCTTTACGCAAATCATTATTTGGATTGTGCTGGCGACTTTGATTGTGTCGGGCATTGCGGCGACTGTTGGTAGTGATGCAGCTCAAAATATGGCCACTTCAAGCCAACAAATGCAAATGGCACGCGGGCCGGGCATGGAAGCGATGAAAGACGCCCAAGCCTCGGGAGAAACGGCGAATCTAATTGCGGAATTTCAGAATCAAAATTGGGGGACGATGTTGCCTCTTTTCTTCATATTTTTTATTTTGGGATATTTCATGTACGCGGCAATGTACGCGGCGGTTGGCTCGGCGGTTGGCGACGACCAAGGCGAAGCGCAATCATTGACTTTGCCCATCATGATTCCCATTATTCTCGCTATTTACATCATGTTTGCGGCGGTTCAAGCGCCCGAGAGTAGTTTGGCGGTTTGGTCGAGCATTTTCCCGCTGTTTTCGCCGATTGTCATGCCTGCGCGGTTGCCTTTTGGTCCGCCGATGTGGCAAGTCGCGCTATCGATTACGCTTTTGGTAGCGACGGTGATTGGTTTGATAGCCTTGGCAGCGCGCATTTATCGCGTCGGCATTTTGATGTACGGCAAAAAAGTAACGTTTAAAGAATTGGCAAAATGGATGTTTTATAAGGATTAAAGCGTCAAAAATGCCGCTGCCCAAAACGCCAACGTCGGCGCGGATGAGAGACCGCGCCGACGTTGGCGTTTTTTGATTTGATACCGACATCACAACGACAGTTTAGCGGCTGCTGTTATCCGTTCCATCAGTCTTTTCGGCGTCTGTACTTTCTATCGTGGGTACCATTAAATCCTGATCAATGTTAGAAAATTTTTGTAATTCGTTTATCAAATTTGCCACGAGGACGCCCCGTTCATGATTTATTCCGTTTGGGTTTAAAGCCAAGTCTTCAAGACCTGCTGCCATATAAACACTCATCCATTCATCATTTTTCACGTCGATGTCGATAAACGGATTAAGGAAATACATACCTTTTTTGGTACGCGAAAAGATTCTACACGTTTTTTCGTGAGGACTATTTACGTCGTTTTTACTCAAAAGACTGTTTATATAGCCGCGTTGACGGCGATGCGCGCTAACCGTTGACGGTGGAAAAGATTTTAAAGCGTTGACAAAATCGTCCGTTGTAAAAAAGGGATAATTTCCTCTAACTGCTCTTGTTAACCGATAGCGTAAAGTAGCAATCATAAAATTAAGAATAAAAAACAAGCCGTCTTTATCGTCTAAGGTGATTAGATTGCTACCAAACACGCCGATTTTGAGCGTCAAGGGTTTCACCAAAGGATACATTTTCTCCAAATGCGTTTTGGCATACTGCGGGTCGGTGGTGGCATAATACAAGGCCAATTGAAAAGCTGTGCGCCCAAAAGTATCGACCGCCGTGAGGTCGGCACCGTTGGCCACCAAATGAGCCGCCACTTTTTCGGCGCCCGTTATTGTTGCCAACATCAGCGGCGTCAGGTTGGCAGGATTGCGAAAATTCACGCCGTATTGTTGATAAATGGGCAATAAAGCGGGCAAATTGTCGTGGTAATAGTCGTTGAGCGTGTGGCGCAAGAAGGCTTTTTGCGCCCGCGCGAAGGCGTTTTTTTGCGCATGGTTGTATTTTAAGTTGGCCAATGCGGGCATCCAAAAAACATCATCGTAGAAAGCGGCGAACTCGAACAGCTGGTCTTTGGCTTTTTTGTGATAGATGTCGGGATTTAAGGCTTCCGTCTTCAAGCTCGGCAATCGCTCAAGGGTAATGATGTCACCCGTCACTTCTTGCTGATTCAAGATGGATTTGCGGATGGCTTCGGCTTGGTCTTGTCGCCCTTGTTTGTCCAATTTTTGGGCTTCTTTCTGCCAATCTTCAAGCGACGAACTGTGGTTGCGCATCTGTACGGATTGCTTAAAATCGGTTAAATCCAACAATTCCAGCAAGGCGTGCTTCTTGGCTTTCTCGACAACGTAGAGGTTTTTGACGGCGCGGGTGACGGCCACATAGAGCGAATTGATGTAAAATTTATAGACTTCGAGCGACTTATCCGATTTGTCGCGGTTGCGGTGATACATTAAATCTTGCTTCAAATCTTCTTTCGTCACGCCAATTGTCAACTCTTTGAACGCTTTTTCGTCGTTGGAAATAATATTGTAGAGAATAATATTGTCGTATTCTAATCCTTTGGCTTCTTGAACCGAAAAAATAAGGGGCGTATCGAAGTATTGACTGGCCGCCGCTTTGTCTTCTTGCCGCATCACCAAGACGGCGAACTTCGTCGATTGCCGCGTTTGTTGGTTCAACTCCTTTTTTACTGAGGGGGTGTCTTCATAAAATAAAGTTTCACCTTTTGCTGCGGAATTGGCTTCCACCAAATACGTACTTTCGCGGTCGATGGAGCCAAAACGCGCGTTTTTGACCAACAACAATTGGTTTGCGATGGCCGTGACCTCGGGTGTGTTGCGGTAATTGGTGCTGAGAATGCGGACAATATCCGTATGGCAAGCGGTGTGTTGTTGATAAAACAAGGTTTTGATGCGCGTCCAAGAGAAAAAATTGGGATGCACAATTTGGTTGGCGTCGCCGCATAAAATAAATTGTCCGACCGTTTTCAACGATTTGAGAATCAAAAACAACTGAACGTTGGTCAAGTCTTGCACTTCGTCAATGACGACGTAATCGTACGTTGGTTCGGCTTTCGATAGGCGGTGAAAGGCTTCGATATTGAGGTCATAATAGCCATTTTCTTTCAGAAACGCGCGGTATTTTAGGAATAAATCGTAGATGCTCTCCCTTTCTTCGGTCAAAAAAACGGATTGCTTGATGCCGAGGTGGACGTATTCAGCGCGCTCCAAATACGGTTTTTCGACGGTCGAACCCGTGATAACGCCTTTAAATTCTTCAAAGACTTTATAGGTATTCCGTACTTTATGGATGTGTTTGTATTTGTTAATCCATTCGTCGAACAGCCGATAGGTCATTTCTTTTCCCTCCACGACTTGAATCGTGGACACGTAGTCTTTGAAGGACAAAAAGGCGGCATTTTGTTGTTCGTTGTTGTACTCGAAGCTGTAATAGAGTTTGCGGGCATTGTCTTTCAAAAAATCGGAGAGCGTGACGTAGAGAATATTGCCCGACAATAATTTCATTTTTTCAAGCGTCAACGCCGTTTTTCCCGAACCCGCCGAGCCAATCATGATGATGGGCAAGGGCATTTGATAGACTTCATCTTGCACGTTGTCGAAAGATAAAATTTTGTCAAGCAGATGAAACCGTCCCGTTTGGGTATTGACGTGGCTGATGGCGAGATGGTCGTCTTGAATGTCTTTTTCGCAGACAAGAGCCGTCAATTTGTGTTCATCGACGGCAGCACCGCGCAAAAAACGCGAATGGGCGTAGTCATGATTGAGGATAATTTCTAAGATGAGCAAATACGTTTGTCCGTCGTAGCGCCCAAATTGGAACAGCAAGCGGTGGGCATCGCCTAATTTGGCGCGGTAATACACCGTTCCGCCCATTTTTTTAACATCGACTGATTGGAAGTCGCCTTTTTGTAGGTGGTCGATGACTTTGTCAAATTGCCGCTTCACGGGATTTGGATTCAGGTCATTGTGCAGGAGTATTTTCATATCGTGGTCGTTTTAGTTTGAAAGGTATCAATCAAGTACGCCCAAATATAAGAAGGATATGTGTATTTTTATTTATTTCAAAACTATTTTTAAATCCATACGCCTTTTGATTTCATGTAAAAAAATAAAGACCCCTCAGTATAAAACGTCCAAAGCCCTGCACACACTCGTTTGTAAGGCTTTGGACGTTTTATACTGAGGGGTCTTTGTTTGACATTCATCCTTTCGTCGGCCGCGGCTCAATTATTTCAAAATTGAAGCCGCCACGCACGTATTCCGCGTACATTTCCGTATCAAACGCGTACAATTGCGCAGGACGGTGCGCAACACCCCTCAGTATGGACACTTCTTTGAGGATGTTCATTTTTAAAAATTTCGTTCTGAAATTTCGTTTATTCAGTCCGTCTTTTGGCAAACCCAAAATGGTTTCGTAGAGGCGTTGCAACTGCGTCAAGGTGAACAAATTGGGCAATAATTCAAAGCCAATCGGCTGATAACGGACTTTGCTGCGCAACCGTTGAATGGCCGTTTCCAAGATGTCGGCGTGGTCAAAAGCCAATTCGGGCAAGTCGTCGATGGCGAACCAGCCAACGTCTTTGGCGTCCGATTCGGCGGCAATTTGGTACGATGCCAAGTTAATTAAGGCGTAATAAACGACCGTTATGACGCGGCCGCGCGGGTCACGGTCGGGCGTTCCGAAGGTGTAGAGTTGCTCGATAAAGACGTTTGCCACGCCCGTTTCTTCCTTTAATTCCCTCAACGCGGCTTCTTCCAACGGCTCATTCATGTCAACAAAACCGCCCGGTAACGCCCAACCACCTTCAAACGGCGCGTGTCCGCGTTGAATCAATAACACTTTCAGCCTTGCCGATTCGTCGAGTCCAAAAATCACGCAGTCAACCGTGAGAGACGGGCGCGGATAGTCGTAAGTATAAGCCATGTCGTTTTTTCTTTTTGAAATGAATGCCCAAAATTACGAAGAGGAAATTAAAAATTAAAAATTAAAAATTAACAGCTTGTAAGTAATTGATTGTCAATAAATTGGATTGAGTAGATACGTCGTTTCCGCAATTTCCGCTTGGGGATTTTCGATGAAAAAATGTTGAACAAACGTCAAAAATGGCTTTTATACTGAGGAGCCCTATTGTTTGACATATAAAGTTTAAAGGAATTTTTACGCATTAAAACGTCAAATTTGGCATTTCAAAGGCGCTGATACTGAGGGGTCCTATTTTTTATTTTTATAACAATTTTTAACAAAAAGTTTGAAATACTAACGTAAATTTGAGGCTTAATTTTTTGAAAAAACAACGACATGGATTTCAAACTCGTTTCCAACTACGTCCCAACGGGCGACCAACCACAGGCGATTGCGCAACTCGCGGAAGGCATTGCGCGTGGCGACAAAGCGCAAGTTTTGCTCGGCGTGACGGGTTCGGGCAAGACGTTTACGATGGCCAATGTGATTCAGCAATTGAATCGTCCAACCTTGATTTTGACGCACAATAAGACCTTAACAGCGCAATTGTACGCGGAATTTAAGCAATTTTTCCCCGAAAATGCGGTGGAATACTTTGTGTCGTATTACGATTATTATCAACCCGAAGCCTATATTTCGGTCAGCGATACGTACATCGAAAAGGATTTACAGATTAATGAAGAAGTGGATAAGTTACGCCTTCGAGCAACGAGTTCGGTCTTGTCGGGGCGGCGCGATATTATTGTTGTGGCGTCGGTGTCGTGCATTTATGGTATGGGCAATCCCGAAGATTACAAGACGGGCATTATTCGGATTCACAAAGGTATGGTGATTTCGCGCAATACGTTTCTGTACTCCTTGGTCGAAATTTTATACTCGCGGACGGAGGCGGAATTTGGGCGCGCGAGTTTCAGAGTCCGCGGCGATACGGTAGATATTAACTTGCCTTACGTGGATTTTGGCTACCGCATTACTTTTTTTGGCGACGAAATCGAGTCCATTGACGTGATTGACGTCGAAACGGGACGCCGTGCCGAATCTTTGGACGATGCTGCGATTTATCCCGCAAATCTGTACATCGCACCGCGCGATAGAATTCATGAAATTGTCCGCGAAATTCAAGACGAAGCCTACGAACAAGTGCAGTATTTCAAGCGTGAAGGCAAGCTCTTGGAAGCAAATCGCATCAACGAACGGACGAATTTTGACCTCGAAATGATTAAAGAATTGGGTTATTGCTCGGGTATTGAGAACTATTCGCGCTTTTTTGACCGCCGAGAAATGGGCGCCCGACCGTTCTGTTTGCTCGATTATTTTCCCGACGACTACGTGATGTTTATTGACGAAAGCCACGCGACGATTCCTCAAATTCGCGGAATGTGGGGCGGCGACCGCGCGCGCAAGCAGAGTTTGGTAAGTTTTGGTTTCCGATTGCCGAGCGCGATGGACAACCGTCCGTTGAGTTTTGCGGAGTTTGAAAGCATGATAAATCAAGTCGTTTTCGTTTCGGCGACACCCGCCGATTATGAACTCGCAAGCACTGAGGGGTCCGTTGTTGAGCAGATTGTTCGACCGACGGGACTGCTTGACCCGCCGATTGATGTCCGTCCGTCAATTACGCAAGTGGATGATTTATTAGAAGAAATTCAAAAGCGTATTGCCGTGAATGAGCGCGTTTTAGTCACAACTTTGACGAAAAGAATGTCGGAGGAATTGGCGAAATATTTGGCAAAATTGAACGTCAAAGTGCGCTACATTCACTCCGAAGTCGATACGATGGAGCGGATGGAAATTTTGCGCGATTTGCAATTAGGTGATTTTGACGTCTTGGTTGGCGTGAATTTGTTGCGCGAAGGTTTGGATTTACCAGAAGTGTCGCTCGTCGCGATTTTGGACGCCGACAAAGAAGGTTTTTTGAGAAATGAACGTTCGCTCACGCAAACGGCGGGTCGAGCGGCGCGTAATTCAAACGGTTTGGTTATTTTTTACGCCGATAAAATTACGGATTCCATGCGGCGAACGATGGACGAAACGTCGCGGCGTCGGGCGATTCAAGAGTCGTTCAACGAAGCGAACGACATTACGCCGAGAACGGTGGCACGGACGCGCGAGGAAATTTTGAAATCGAGTTCGATTTTGGACATCCGCGGCAAGTCGAAAATGTACGTGGAACCCGAAGATTTGGCGATGGCTGCGGACCCGATTGTGGATTATATGAGCAAAGAACAATTCGAGAAATTGCTCAATCAGACCGAGAAAAAGATGAAAGAAGCGGCAAAAGAACTCGATTTTATCTCCGCCGCGCAGTTCCGCGACGAGTTGTTTGCGATGAAAAAGAAGTTCAAAGACCGCTACGGGATGATGAAAGATTGAAAAAATTCAACGTCGTCGAGGTTTCAAAACTCGACGACGTTTTAATAACTATCACATCTGTTGCCACGCCAAAACGCCACCTTCCACGTTGCGCACATTAGGAAAACCCATATTCGTTAGAATCATTTTGGCTTGTCCTGAGCGCGCACCGCTTCGGCAATGTATGATGATTTCAGCGTCTTTATTGTCCGCTAATTCCGTACTTGCTGCTTGAATAATCGTTCCGAGCGGGATGAGTTTTGCGCCCAAATTAAACGCTTCGTATTCGTAGGGCTCGCGCACGTCGATGAAAATAAAGTCATTTTCTCCTGAATCGAGGCGTTTTTTAAGCTCATTTACCGTTATGTCTTGCATCGTTGATTTATTTTATATTTTGAAAAAAGACTGATTGTCGCCGCAAAAATAGGTTTTCTGTTCAATGTTCACGTAAAATTTTGCAAAAAAGGCGTTTTATACTGAGGGGTATAAAAAGCGCGAACCCGGCAGCTTCAGGAGCGCCGCGTTCGCGAAAACAACAGAACAAGTAATATTGTAACTATAATTTTTTGAGAAGAAATGTCTCAACCGTCTTTTTGTTGCCTTCCCGCCACCTTCGCCATTCAAAAAAAAACAGCAAAGGCACAGCGGAAAAGCGGTAATAAAGAAAAAATTAGCACGTGACGATTGGGCAGCAGATTAACAAAAATTAGTGGTGAGTGCGGCGTTTTAAAGGCAAAAAGTAAGATTTCGTAAATGCTCAGTTAATTTTTGTTAATGAAAATGTATGAACAATCTCCGTCTTGACGACCGAAGAAGCCGAAGTCACAAATCACCAAAGAAAAATGACAGAGTTTGGCGAAAAATGACAATTCGTTTTGTGACTTGCGGAAGA
>JAYUKJ010000635.1:0-10950 GCA_043764555.1 Saprospiraceae bacterium | reverse complement strand
TCGGATGCGTGCCGTCAACAATTTGAGCGAACACCGCAGGTCTTTTACCCGTTTCTGTCCATTCGACGAAGATTTTTTTCATTTCTACCATCAAATCAAACAGATTTTTTGTTTGTTCGTTGAATTCATCAGTGGCGCCACCTTGTTTTGCCATTTTTTTATTCTGTTTAACCATATCGCCGAGGTCTGAATTCTTCAAGTTTTTCAACTCTTCTTTCAACCTTTCCAACTGGTTTTCAAGCAGATTTAGTTCGTTGCGATTCTTTGCAATGTGTGATTCTAAAACATCCAAAACGGGAATGTCGTAATCGGCAGAGGCATCAGACGTTTGATAGGACTTGAAACGCTCTTTAATGTCCAATAATTCTTGCAAATCTCCACTTTGGTACGCGCCGTTAATGCTTTGCATGACGTCATTAAACAATTTGAGTTCTTGCTCATTTGTCGCTTTGTCGGGGTGAAAACGATTGGCTAATTCGAGGAAAACTTTCCGAATTTTTTGCTGTTCTTCTTCGTCCAATTTAACCGTAAATTGTCCGAACATCTCGGTGCGGCGCTGTCGATTAAACTCATCCGTATTTGATTCGGGGTCGCCGAAGTTACCCGAACTGAAGTCGTCGGCATTGCCAAATCCTGCCTGCCCGAATAGTCCATCAACTGTTTTCGTAATGTCATCTAAAACGGCATCACCGAGAACACTGTCAATATCGCTTTTGTCTTTTTTGCTCAACTTGACCTTTTTCTTCAATTCAGCCATCAAAATCTTTGTCTCTTTTGCCAATTTGCTCAAATCAGCCGTCCGCGACATCCCGTTAATCATATCTTTGGAATACCGTTCAATATCGGTTTGCAAGTCCGAAAGTTTTGTTTTAGTCGTTCTAATGGTGATGGACACCTTTTCTTTCTTCTTTTGAATGTCTTTTAATTCTTTTTCTTTTTGAATTAAAAGGGAGCTTTTAGCGACTTCATTTTTCTTCATAAAATATTATGGATTGATTAAGATTTTTAATTATTTTAACAACAATGGATTCTAAATTTTCAAAAAAAAAGGACCCCTCAGTATAAATGCGTTTTTGGACGTCATTGGGGTCATTTGAAGAAAGAAATTCTTTATTTAACAACTTTCTTACGCGCTGCTGCCCAAGCCGTCATGCCGCCCGCGAGGTCTGAAATGTCCTTGAAACCCAGCTCTACAAGCATTTTTGATGCTTTTCCGCTTCTGCCACCAACGCCACAATAGACGGCAATTGGTTTTGATTTATCCAGTAAAGCTATTTTTTGCTTAAATTCTGGGTCATTAAAATTTACATTTTTAGCATTTTCTAAATGCCCGTTTGCAAATTCTTGAGGCGTTCTAACATCCACAAGTTGAACACTTAGCGTGCCTATTTTGGCTTCAAAAGCGGCGGGTTCGAGGGCATTTTGGGCGTTTATTGCGCAAGAATTCATAGAAATCAACGCAATAAGCGTTATTGATAAACGTAGAAAAGACACTGCTTTTTTCATTTTTAATTGCTTTTATAAGTTGATTACACAACTTTGGTTAGCACTTCGACTATCGTGAAATACTCATCGCTCGTCAAAGCGTAAATACTATTTTTCCCATCGCGGCGCACTTCAACAATATCTTGATTTTTCATAATGCGTAAATGATGTGACGCCACTGCTTGGTCAATTTTGAGTTGGTCAAATATCTCAGTAACTGTCATTTGTTTATTGCGGTGCAATAAATCAATGATGCAAATCCGAATTGGATGAGCAATAGCACGGAGTTTTTCGGTACCATTGTTTAAAAAACTTTCACTAAAATGCGTCTTTATCATGGTCTTGAAAATAGTCTAATACATATAGATGTGTTGCTGTTAAAATAAATTTAGGTTTCCTGTTAGGTTTATTGTAATTAATTTAGAATGTGTAATGAGCTGATATTCGCAATTTTAGTTTATTAATTGTCGATATTATTAGCGAAAGTAGAACTTAATTTTTAAGACGCAAAATATATAGAAAACTAAATCTTTTCCTCTCCAAAACAAAGTCGTCTCGATAGGCTGATGCTACCGAGACGACTTTGTTTTGGGAAGAATTTAAAACGGAAAACCATCAATCGGCGGCTCATCTGGTGCATCTTCATTTTTTTCATTTTTAGGGAAAATCTCTTCGGGTGATTCGCCTATTTGAAATTTTATGATGCGAATGTGTGCGCCTTTGAGTGACCTTGACAAGGCTTCGCGCATCTGATTCATTACTTCTTCGGGTGAACCGTCAAATTCGGCATTTTCAAAAACATCGCGAATGGTGTCTATGGCATTGCCAATAAATGTCATACGTCCGCTCAGTGCCTCTAAGTCTTTTTTAGGATAATAACCACCTTCGTCCGTAATATGCAGCACTTTGAAGTATTTTTTCTTCAAATAGGTCAACAAATTAATGATTTTTATATGGGTTTCAATGCCCGAAAATTGGGTTTTAACGAAGATGTGCGGATATTTTATTCGAGCGTCGGGATTGCCAAAAATCATGGAAAAAACCGATTGAAGTACCCCCTCAGTATCGAATAGAAAAGTGATGGTTTCGCACTCCTCGTGTGGTTGAAAAGTAATGCCACGCAGACCTAAATCAGGTTTTTTGCGGCTGTTTGGCATCAAATTATGGTTGATTCCGTTGATGAGGTCGTCAAAATCGTCATCGTCGTCGTCGTCCGAAAAATCGTGGTCACCATGCGGTTTTTCGTCCGTAAACAGGTTGTGTTTCCAATCATTTGCGATGCAAATATCTTCCACTTCGTGCATCAAACCCGTTACCATATCGGGCGATTTGAGTTTGCCTCTATAATGAATTGTTACCCCCATTTTTCAAATTTTCTCCAAAAGTAAAAGATTATTTTTCATTTGCAAGTTTTTATTTTATTAATTTAAACGATAATTTTTATTTTAGATAGACGGCAATATCGTTTCCGTTGTCGCAAAAGTTGGCGGAATGAATTCTTTTTTATTCCGCGTCTTTTTTAATTAAAATGCCTTGCAAATGAATCATCTGCAAGGCATTTTAAGGTTTTATACTGAGGGCTTCTTTTTCTTCGTTCAAACAAACTTTTTTTCTACATTCGCCCTCAAATTCATCACTTATTTTAGCGACCCAACTGTTTTATTCTTAATTTTCAGTTTTTAATTCAACTTAAATGTTTCCAAAAGTAAATCCGACCACCACCAAGGCTTGGCGTAAATTGACTAAGCACTATAAAGACACCAAAGGCGTCGAAATGAAAGTGCTTTTTGCCGCGAATCCCAACCGTTTTGACGCGTTTTCCACGCGTTTTGAGGATATTTTGCTTGATTATTCTAAAAATATCTTGACGGACGAAACATTGCCACTGTTAATAAAATTGGCAAAAGAGTGTGGTTTGAAAGCCGCAATTGATGCGCAATTTAACGGCGAAATTATCAACGAAACGGAAAATCGCGCCGTTTTGCATACTGCTTTACGCAATCGCGGCAACAAATCCGTTATTGTTGACGGTAAAGATGTGATGCCTGATGTGAAGGCGGTTTTGAAGAAAATGGAAGGTTTTTGCAGCAAAATCATCTCGGGAAGTTGGAAAGGTTACACGGGAAAAGCCATCACGGACGTGGTGAACATCGGCATCGGTGGCTCCGATTTAGGTCCAGTTATGGTTACGGAAGCCTTAAAACCTTACGCCAACCACCTTAAAATCCATTTTGTTTCCAACGTTGATGCGACGCATTTGGCGGAAGTTTTGAAGTCGATTGACTTTGAAACGACGTTGTTTATCATCGCTTCCAAAACTTTTACGACGCAAGAAACGATGGCAAATGCGCATTCGGCGCGTCAATTATTTTTGGAAAAAGCTAAAAATGACGCCTTTGTAGCCAAGCATTTTGTCGCCCTTTCGACTAACGAAAAAGCGGCCGTTGCTTTCGGCATTGATGCCAACAATATGTTCGGTTTTTGGGATTGGGTCGGCGGTCGTTACTCGTTGACGTCGGCGATTGGTTTGTCGATTGCGTTAAGCGTTGGTTTTCAACATTTTAAAGAATTGCTGGACGGTTTTTACGCCATGGATAAGCATTTTGAAAAAACGCCTTTAGAGAAAAATATGCCCGTTTTGTTGGCATTAATTGGCATTTGGTACGTCAATTTTCACGGTGCCGAATCGGAAGCTATTCTGCCTTATGACCAATATATGCACCGTTTTGCCGCCTATTTTCAGCAAGGAAATATGGAAAGTAACGGTAAATACGTGGACAGAAATGGCGCCGAAGTGAGTTATCAAACGGGTCCGATTATCTGGGGCGAGCCTGGCACAAACGGGCAACACGCGTTTTATCAGCTCATTCATCAAGGCACGCGGTTGATTCCTTGCGATTTTTTGGCACCCGCCGTGAGCCACAATCCGATGAATGAACACCACACGCTGTTGATGTCCAATTTTTTCGCGCAAACCCAGGCTTTGATGACTGGAAAAACGGCTGAACAGGTGACTGCTGAGTTTGAAAAATCGGGAAAAAAATCGGCTGATTATGAAAAACTCGTGCCTTTCAAAGTCTTCAAAGGCAATCGTCCAACGAATTCTATTCTATTTAAACAATTGACACCACGCGTTTTAGGTAGTTTGGTAGCCATGTATGAGCATAAAATTTTCGTTCAAGGTGTCATTTGGAATATTTTCAGTTTTGACCAATGGGGCGTGGAATTGGGTAAGCAATTGGCGAATAATATTTTGCCTGAATTGAAGGACAACAAGGTGGTTGATGCGTTTGATAGTTCAACAAATGGGTTGATTAACGCGTGGAAAATAATGAAAAGTTGATTGAGAAGAAATAGGACCCCTCAGTAAAAAAGCCTTTTCGTTGGTGCGAAAAGGCTTTTTTTATTGAGAATATGTAATTTTTATTTTATGAGAAATCAGGCTGCTTTGGTAAGTAATTCCATTTTTAAAGTCAGCGCTTCTGAGCGAATGTCTTTTATTAAATTGGGTAATTTAAAGAAAGATTCACGAAACTCACCTGTTAAAATATCTTTTTCGGGAGCCGATAAGGTATCCATATCGTTCCAAAACTGGCTTTCAATAGCTGCACGACTGTTGCCTTCATTCATCAAATAGAGGATAAAAAACGTGCGTAAAACATCGTTTTTCGTGATTTTTTCCACAATTTGATAGACGTTTTTATATTTTATCATAATAATTTAGTTTAATTAATCGTAATAACCTAATTCTTTTATTTCCGCAAAAAAAAGCGTCCCGACAACATCGGGACGCTTTGTGTGAAAACTGATACCGACCAGTCTTCTTATTTTGAAAAAGGAAATTACTTCTTCTTTTTTGGACCTGCTGCTGCTTTCGCTTCTGCTGCGGCTGCTGCACGCAATGCACGCGGAATTTCGATAGACACAACTGGAATACTCGGCGACATGGTCACTTCAACACCCGAAACGGCGATAATATCGCGTACTCGTGCCGATTGACCCAAATCTAATTTAGAAACATCCAAGCTCAATTCGTTGACCAAATTTTCTGGCAACACTTTTACTTTGATTTTCCGCATACTTTGGAGCAATTTACCACCCGCTTTTACGCCCGGCGATTGACCGATGATGCGCAACGGCAAGTTTACCTTGATGGGTGTTCCCGGTGTCAACACCAAAAAGTCGATGTGCAAAATTGCCTCATGAACTGGGTGAAATTGCACTTCTTTTACGATTGCAGAATACGTTTTTCCATTGACAGTAATGTCTGCCAATTTAAAATCTGCCGTATAGATAAGGTGGCGTACATCATTCCACGTTGTCGTGAAGTGTACATTTTCACTACCACCATACAAAACGCACGGAATTGTCTTGTTTGAGCGGTCGGTTTTTGAACCAACTTTACCCAAACCTGCGCGTGTTCCGCCGTCGATTTTGATACTTTCCATCGAATTGATAGCTTGAAAAATTGAAAAAAATGTTCAACTAAGGTCTTTCCCTGAAAAAGACGCGCAAAAATAGCTTTTTCGATTGAGTAAAAAAAGGAATTGAGAAAATTTAGGCGAAAATAGTTGAAAAATGGCTTTTATACTGAGGGGGTCTTTTTTGTCAACGACAATTAAAATTTCAGCGCCGACCGCGCGGCAATTCATTGAACCAATACGTCATTTTGCACACCAACGCCTGATTTTTTCGGTCGAAGGCCGAATGCAAAAGATTGCGCGCTGAATCGCGTTCGTCGTTCGTAAAATAATTGTCGGTATAGACCAAAAAGAAATCACTCATCGGTCGGAAACGGTATTGCAAACGGCTGTTGATATTGAAGTTATTCGACTGTGTGTTGAATTGGAAAAAAGTCGTCCAATGCAGATTGCGGTTGAAGCTAATTTCCGATTTTGGACTCAATAAAATGAGCTGCGTGATGCCCGATACTGAGGGGTCCTTTGGTGGCAATTTTATTTGGTTCCAATCGAGTTTCAACGTGAATTTTCCCCACGGCTGAATCCGATAAGTTGCCGAGACGCTCAAGCCGATCTTGCTGCCGTCGTAAAACCCGCCCGTTGTGCCGCGTATTCTGCTCGAAAACGCTTGCCGACTGTCGGTTGAATAATCAATATTGGCGGACATATACGTGTATTTGCCCAAAATCAGCGTGTTGTCGTCCGAAAACGAGAACGGATAAGGCACATTTTCAACTTGCCTTTCGACACTCATACCCAGTTCTGCCGTGTTTTTAAACGTCAAATTGTATTCTAATTGATTAAATCTTTGGTTCAACGACCAATTTGGATT
This sequence comes from Saprospiraceae bacterium, assembly GCA_043764555.1. GTDB lineage: Bacteria > Bacteroidota > Bacteroidia > Chitinophagales > Saprospiraceae > JAAFJT01. The sequence continues at coordinate 4,173 of JAYUKJ010000635.1, read as the reverse complement.
CCACGCGACGTAGTTTTCGATTTCAATTTGATGTTCCGTAACCACTCCTTTTTTGGGACGCGTGACGTATTGAAGGTTGCTGTAACTGTGCTGAAAGCCCAACCGAATGACCGTATCGCGCACCGCATCGTAGTTCTCAATTCTCACCACATTGCCCATATCGGCGTAATAATTGGTGCCAATAGTCGTCAAATCTTGAATAAAACGCCAATTATTGTCGCTGTATTGAACGCCAATCGACCCGTATTGATTTTTATCTTTTATGTCTTTTTTGAATGCATTGTGAAATTCGCCCCAAGTTTCCCATTTATTATTGCTCGACCGCAAGACGTAAGTGAGCAGTAAATTTCGTCCGTAATCCGTTTTGCTCGGCTCAAATTTATTGAACGCTTGACGGTTCAAAAAACCAGCTTTCACGTAAGAACGTCCCCAAAATGTCTTTTGAACGGCTGCCGCTGTATAATTATTTCCTTCATTTGTTCCCGCCGTTTTGGTGTGCATATTGAACGCATTAACGCGCACCGAGGGCGTCAAATTGCCGCTCAATCGCACGCCGTAAGCAATCGGAACCGTCTGATTGTCGGCGTCCAAACCAATGCGCCGCGAGAAAAAAGGACGCGCGGGCGGAATGCCAAATTCGTTCAAAACGTCGCTGTTTTCGAGAAAAAACGTCCGTCTTTCGGGGAAAATCACGTTGAAACGCGTCAAGTTTGTTACTTGCTCATCCACTTCTATTTGAGAAAAATCGGGATTTATCGTCGCGTCCAAATTCAGCGAAGCCGTCAAAGCCACCTTCGCGTCAATGCCCGCATTTTTAACGGTTTCAACACCCGTTTTTGCCAAATAATCCTTAGAAACGCCGCCGCCAACGTAGGGCGTAAAAGCAACATTCGACTTCTCGGCGGGCGGCGGCGCGTCCCACACGAGCGTCCCCATGTAGGCGAGGCTGATGCCATCAAATTGCTGCGGCACCTTCGTCCACGTGTAATATTGCCCGCCGTTTTCGATGGCATTGCGCGCAAAATTGATGCTCCAAGTCGTCTTTTTAGGGTCATAACGCAGTGATTTGAAAGGCACAGCAATTTCAATCGTAAATCGGTCGGCGGCTTTTCGGACTTCCGAAAACCATTTATTGTCCCACGCCCAATCGGGGTCTTCGCCCGCCAAAATGCCTTCACTTTGGACCCCCTCAGTATTGACGCCAAAAAGAACACCGTTTGCCTGCGCTTCAATCGGGTCGAACATCACGGCCATCGCGTCGCTTGACCAGTAATCAACGTCGCGTTTGAGGGACTGCACAATGTATTTACCGTCGTCAAAAGCCGTGAAACCGATGTAAATAAAGTGGTCGTCGTAAGTTAATTGCGCTTCCGTTGCGAGCTTCGTAGAGTCGCCATTTTGCGGATAATGCACGCGAAAACTGCGTACTTTCTCGGCATTTGACCAAGCGGCATCCGACAAATCACCGTCGATTCTGAGCGGTGATGTGGCTTTTTTTATGTGGATTTGAAAGTCCGTTTTGTTCGTACTGTTTTGAGCAAAAATGGGGAAAATGAATGCGGTTAAGGCACTCATTAAGAGGTAAGTGGCGTCGATTTTTCTAATCTTCATGACAATATTGAGTTATTTTTGCGCGAAGAAACGAGAAATTACGCGGTTCAGTGGTTTGTTTCGACAAAAAAGGTAAACTTGACGGCAAGCGATTCGGTGTTTCAGATTGGGTAACTTCAAAAAAATTGCCCAATCTTTAAGGTCGCCATACGGCTAAATGGTGTCGAAATATTATTTAATTCGATAAGATAAACCGAACCGAATGAGTCTTGAACGGCTCTCATTTGTTCCGCCTACGTAGCCCGATAAGTAGTTTGGAATGCCTTCGGCGTAACCAACGTATATTCCGATTGTTCCATAAGTGGTAGCCAATTGAATTCTCGGGCGGATGTCGTTGCTTAGTGTCGTTCGGTTTCTCGAAGTTGTGAATGTTTGTCCGTCCGTCGTCGTTGCTTCGCCTTGTTCAACGGCTTTGAAACAGCGGCCAATATCAAGGCCGCCCGTAATGTCAAATACGACATTTTTGATGATAAATCGTTGACCGATATGCGGATAAATATTAAGAAAACTAAAATTTAAAAATGTTTGCCCCGTGGCGGGCAAATCAAAACTTGACCTACTGTCTCTGCCGTTAACGCTTTCAATTGATACTTTACTTTTCAGAATTTCGTAACCCACGTCAAGTCCCAAAAGAAATTTGCGCCGCGTTACCCGCGTGACGGTTGCCGATGCGCCGTAACACAAGCCGTATTTGGCGCCATAAGGATTGTTTGTGTAACCTGAATTCGGCGAATCGGCGCCATTAATAAATGTGGAATGCACGGCCGATGCACCGACAAATGAGAATAAACCCGAATTTAATTGCACTTTAAATTCCGTTTTTTGTCCAAAAAGAAGGATGAAACCCAATGAGGCGAGCGTTGTTAAAAGCGTTTTTTTCATGTTGACGTGATGATTTAAGTTGCAAGCAACGGTTGAAGTAATGAAAAGAAGAAAATAAAGAAAAAATAACTACCAGTAAGACGCTTTCGCGTAGTTTTACGCTGCTTTTAATGCATTGACATTCAATTGGATAGCGGTTCAATCACGCGCAGTTGGTTAAGATTTCCAAGGTTTTGTTTTGATTGTTAAACCGTTTTACCTTTGCGGCACTTTCAAGGGACCCCTCAGTATAAAACCCATTTTTGACGGTTTGAATGTAACGCGACTTTAAAGTCGCGATACGATTAACTACGAGCTTATTATTTTATTTATTCATCTCAATAATTCACTTTTCATGAAAAAGACGATTCAATTTAGTCTATTTTTGACATTTTTTTTATTATCCAATTTGACCATAAATGCACGTCCTGTAAAACCCGAAGCGGCGGCTCCTGAGTCGTCAACTTGGAGCCAAATTGGGCATCGCGTCGTTGGTGAAGTTGCTTATTCGCATTTGACTTGTCGCGCAAAAAAACGCATAAAACGCTTGTTGGGCAACGAATCTATCGCAATTTCGAGCAATTTTGCCGATTTTATCAAATCTGATTCCGCCATGAATTACCTCGACCCATGGCATTATATCAACGTCAAATCGGGTATGAATTACACTGATTTTGCAGCTTATTTGCAACGCGACACCATCGTCGATGCGTTCACAAAAACGAATTATTTAATCAGTGAATTAAAGAATAAAAAAACACCATTCGAGAAGAAACAGTTTTATTTAAAGTTGCTGATTCACATCATCGGCGACATTCATCAGCCGATGCACGTTGGACGTAAAGAAGATTTGGGCGGCAATAAAATCAGCGTTTTGTGGTTCAGCGAACCGACAAATCTGCACGCCGTTTGGGACGAAAAATTGATTACTTTTCAAAGATTGAGCTACACAGAATACACCACAAGTATTAATTTCACGAACAAACAGCAGCGCCAAGATTGGCAGAAACAACCAATGCAAGAGTGGCTTTTTGAATCCTACCAAATTGCCGACAAGCTGTACGCAGCCATCACGCAACCAAATCAGAAATTGAGCTATCGGTATAATTACGACAATATCGAAACGCTGAATCAGCAATTGCTAAAAGGTGGCGTCCGATTGGCGGGTTTATTGAACGAAATTTTTGGATAATTTCTTTTGAAAATAAAAACAGAAAGCGCTGTAAATCAATGATTTACAGCGCTTTCCGTTTGTGAGGGGACCCCTCAGTATAAATGCCTTTACATAACTGCAAAGTCCGACAATTCGCGCATATCCGCAGGTCGAAAACCCAAAACAAGATTAGATTTTGGAATACCCATTTCGTGAAAATCAGTATCTAAAGGGATTTCTGTATTATTTTGCTGTACCCAAATATTACCCGTTTCAGGATGAATACTGAAATGGAGCAACACTTTAAAATAGAACTGCCGTTCGTGCCAAGCTATGTGAATCAATTGAAATTGATTGTGTTTTACATCTGTAATAGCTTGATAACCACCCGTTGAGCCAAGTGATTCGTTCCTTTCTTGTGCCAATTGTTCAACATAATTTGTCAAAGCTTTTTGGTGCGATTTTATCTTTTTTCCTAAATTAACCATGAGACAATCTTTTTATTGATTTTTTGTAATTACTTAGCCGAAAGCGCTTTTTGCGCGAGC
>JAYUKJ010000634.1:0-3161 GCA_043764555.1 Saprospiraceae bacterium | reverse complement strand
CGGCTTCGGTTGGTTTGTTGGCACATTCGATTGACCCGAAACGGGATTCTGTCGGTAGATTGCGCGATTATGCGGACAAATTGGGCGTCAAAGCGCCTAAATGGCACTTCGTTACGGGCGCGCAGGATTCGGTTTATGCCATCGCGGACGATTATTTTAGCATTGCCAAAGAAGACCCCAAATCGCCAGGCGGTTTCGACCATTCGGGGCGTTTGATTTTGGTGGATAAGCGGCGGCGCGTGCGGTCGTTTTGCGACGGAACGGATGAAAAAGACGTGGATAGATTTATGAAAGATATCGACACGCTTTTGAAAGAATGATTTATTTTCGATTTTGCTGAATAGGCAAGACAGAAATAAACGGGGTTTTACCCCGTTTATTTCTGTAAAATTTACGCCAAATCGAACCAACTTTCTACCAAATGGTGTCGTTTGTCCTCAAAATAGATGTGCTTAAACTCGTTTGTTTTGGCGTTGTAGCGGTAATCTTTGCTCCAAATCGGGTGCTTTTCGGACAATTCAATCAAGGCATCGCATAAAAATTCAACTTCCACATTCGTCATAGTCGGATGAACGCTCAGGCGAATCCAACCGGGTTTGCCCGTCAAATCACCGCGCGAAATTTGGTCGGTCAAAATTTGAGAAACGGTTTGATTGACTTCCAACAAATAATGACCATACGTTCCAGCGCAAGAGCAACCGCCGCGGACTTGAATCCCGAAACGGTCATTGAGCAATTTGACGGCCAAATTGAAGTGTAAATTGTCCAAATAAAACGACACAACGCCCAAACGGTGTTGTTGTGCATCGGCGAGAACGTGAATGCTTTTTTGAGCCGTCAATTTATCAAAAATCAACGCAACTAACTCGTGTTCACGGTTTAAGATATTATCAATGCCCATATCTTCCTTTAATTTCACGCAGAGTGCCGTCCGAATTGTCTGCAAAAACGGCGGTGTTCCACCATCTTCGCGTTCTTCTATGTCATCGACAAAAGCGTGTTGGTCCCACGGATTTGTCCATTTCACAGTGCCACCACCGGGATTATCAGGCACAAGATTGTCGTAAAGTTTAGCGTTGAAAATCAGAATGCCCGCCGAGCCCGGCCCGCCGAGAAACTTATGTGGCGAGAAGTAAATGGCGTCTAAATCGCCGTGTTCGATGCCTTCGGGATGCATATCGATGGCAACATAAGGCGCCGAACAGGCAAAATCCACAAAGCACAAACCGCCCGCTTTGTGCATCATTGCAGCCATTTCGTGGTACGGCGTTTCGATGCCCGTGACGTTTGAACACGCCGTAATAGCGGCAATTTTCATCGGTCGGTCGGCGTATTTTTCCAACAAAATGGCTAAATTATTGACATCGACCAACCCTTCAACATTGGGCGCAATGACGACCACATCACAAATAGTTTCTATCCAAGACGTTTGATTTGAATGGTGTTCCATGTGCGTCACGAAGACGACGGGACGCTCGGACGGCTTGATTTTGAACTCGGCGCGGCGTTTTTCGGGAATTTTCAAGCCTAAAATGCGTTGGAACTTATTAATCACGCCCGTCATGCCCGAGCCGTAGCTGATGAGGCAATCCGTTTTGGCGGCGTTGACGTGTCGCTTAATGATGTGCCGTGCGTGGTGATAAGCGAGCGTCATGGACGTGCCACATACGTTTGTTTCGGTATGCGTATTGGCCACAAATGGCGCAAAGTCGGTCAACAATCGCGTTTCAATTGGGCGATATTGCCGTCCGCTGGCCGTCCAATCGGCGTACAAAATGCGGCGGTGACCGTTCGGACCTTGAAACGTTTGGTTTTGTCCGATGATGTTCTCGCGAAATGGCGCGAAGTAGTTTTCCAACGTCATAGTAGTCGGAAAAGGCTGGTTAAGTTGTGTCGTTGTCATAGAAGCAAATTTAGAGATTTAGATTTGATATTTTTTGAGTGTATAACAAATTCACCTTTTATCGTTAAATAACTTTCCAAAAGTTGAAAATTTTTGGAAAGTTGACATCTAAAAGACAATTTGTTACACACTCTATTTTTTTTAGACTGAACACTTTGATTTATTAGTCTATTTCAATCAAATATCACCTGATTTAATCGTTTTTTTAGCCATTTTGGATAATTCAAAAACACCTGTAATTAAGCCTTCAAAGCGCGGGTCTTTGGTCAATCCTTTTTTCCAACGGGCATAAATTTGTTGCATAATGACGGCATTTTTAAAGAGTCCGAAGACGTAATAAAACGCAATATCCGTCAAATCGCGCCCCGTTAATGCGGCATATCGGTCGGCAATAAAACGGCGATTCGGGCAACCCGAGCGCCAAGTGAGGTTGAACATTTTTGAAAATTCGCTGTCATTCTCTTCGCACCAATACGCCAAAGCGGCGCCTAAATCCATCAAAGGGTCGCCAACGGTTGACATTTCCCAATCCAAAACACCGATAATTTCGGTCATTTCGGCGTTCCAAACCACATTGTCGAACTTATAATCGTTGTGCAAAAAAGTCGGTTTTTGCGGTCGCGGCGTCTGTTCGGTGAGCCAAGCGGCAGCAGCTTCCATGTTTGGCACATCGTCGGTTTGACTGTTTCGATAGCGCTGAATCCAACCTTCCACTTGTCTTTTCACATAACCTTCGGGCTTTCCAAGGGCGCCTAAATCCGTGTTTTCGATGTCGAGACTGTGCAAATCGGCGAGATTTTCGACCAATTTTTCAGATAAATGTTGCATGACTTCGAGCGTCAAATCGGGGTTTTGACCGTCTTTTGCGCGCAAAATTACGCCATTTAAGCGTTCCATGATGTAAAAAGGAGCGCCCAAAAGCGTTCCATCGGTGTCTATACTGAGGGGTCCTGGAATTTTCGTAAAACCACTTTTTTGTAACGCCGACAGCACCCGAAACTCGCGTCCCATGTCGTGACCACTTTTAATAGTTGCCCCAAAAGGCGGTCGGCGCAAGACCAACTCCGCATTTTCGGTACGAATTAAATACGTCAAATTGGAAAAACCGCCTGGGAATTGATGGACTTCGGCAACGCTGCCAACTTCGGGCAAATGCGCTGTTAAATAGGCGTTGAGTTTTTCAGTATCGAGTTCTTCACCCGCCCGAATTTTAGCCGTTTTATCTGATTGCATTTTTTCTTTATTTCAAAAATTTCAA
>JAYUKJ010000633.1:0-3164 GCA_043764555.1 Saprospiraceae bacterium | reverse complement strand
CGATGTGGGTAAGTGACACGTGCTGAATGAAGTGAGGATGCTCTTTTATCAACATTAAATAACGGTCTGTGGCACTCAAAGTATGAAATTGAAAAAGTCGCTCTTCCAACCAAATTGTGTAATATTCGGTCATCATTAAATCCAAAACGACCAATTTAGGGTAGTTTTTTTTCGCTTTTTGAAACGCTTCATAGTCCGTTGCGGACACATTTACGTCCGTCAAGGCTTGCAGCATTTCCCGACAAGGTTGCTGCAACGTGTAACTTTGAAATGAAATGGCAATGTCGTTTTCAAATAACAATTCGGTGGTTATTTCTTTACCGTCATTCCAATAAAACTTCCGCACCACACCGTTTTCAATGAGGTATGATTTTGAGCAATTTTGATTTTGACGCAAGAGGAAATCACCTTTTCTAAACGTTTTTTTCGTAGAAATACGCGCCAAAGCCACTAAACTTTCGGTGTCTAATCGTTGGATGTAAGCGTCTATTTTGTCGAGATAATTGGACATTATGATTGATATTTTATAAAGGCAAATTTAGGTAATAAAACTTATTTCAGCACCCCCTCAGTATAAATGGCTTTTTTAACGCACAAACGCTTGACTATCTGTTTGACAGTCAAGCGTTTGTGATTTTAGGACCCCCTCAGTATAACCGTCAAAATCAACGATTTATGACAAATCCAAATGCTTATTCAACGGCAACCGATTGATGTGTTTGCCCATCAAACGAAATACTGCATTAGCAATGGCTGCCGCAATAAGACCAATTTGTGGCTCGCCGACGCCGCGTGGGATGTCGCCACTGGACAATAAAACGACATCAATTTCGGGTGCATCCCACATGAGCGCAATGGAGTAATAACCGAGTTTATTCGGTGTAACTTTTCCGTCTTTAATGCTCACTTCTTCAAAAAGCGTGGCACTCAAACCCATCACAATCGCCCGTTCCGTTTGGGCGGTCTTATTTGAAAATATTTTTCACCTTTTCCACAATTCTTTTCTCTGATTTCTTCGTTTCTATTTCACCGATTAAAAAACCGTAAGACTTCAAAGGCTCAATATGGTCGCACAGAATTTTGAAAATGGCGAGCAGAGGAATGGCGAGAATAATGCCCGAAATACCCCAAACTAATTCGCCAATCACCAACGCAATTATCGTAAACAAAGCGTTTATTTTCACTTGCGAACCGACAATAAATGGCTCTAAAACCCAACCTTGAATGAACTGAACAACGCCGTAAGTTACCACAATTCCGATGAGTACGGTCGGATTGCCACCGTGCAAAGCCGTGACTAAAACGGTTAAAGTTGTTCCCACAATATTGCCGATAAACGGTACAATTTCAAATAAACCGCATAAAACAGCGAAGAAAATGGCATTTTCGACGCCAATAACGCTAAAACCAATGCCGTACATAATCCACAAACAACCAATCATTTTAGCCATGCCGAGCAAATATTGTTGCGATATAATGGTACAACCCGAAATGATTTTTTCCATTTCATCGCGTTGAGTAGGCATCGTTAATTTAAGAAGGAATTTTTTAATGTGACTGCGGTAATATAATAGAAATAAAACATAAGCCATCACTAAAATAAAGTTCGTAAAAAGCGCGCTCAATGACCCTAAAAGCGTTTGCATGATGCCACTAATTGACGGTTTTTCGCCTTCGATTATTTGCGCTTGTTGCTCGGCGGAGATGCCTAAATTGTTGAAAATATAATCCTGCGTCTGCGTAATTGTCTCAATTCCTTTTTGCTTTATGAGCGTTACGTCGGTTATTAATCCTGAAACTTTCCAACCTAAAAGATAAAAAAGCGTGGTCGTGATGCCCAATAAAGTTAAAACGCATATAAAAGCAGCCAATCCTTTCGGTATTTTTCTGCGCTCCATAAATTGGCTAAAAGGCAGAAACAGCGTCGCCAAAATGCCGCCGATGAACAGAGGAATTAGAAATGCTTTCGCAAAAAATAAACCCGCAATTACGAGAAATATTAAAAGCAGTTTTTTAATTACGGAGGTGTTAGTAGTTGTCATAAATAGTTAAAAATTGAACATTAAAACGATAAAATGGCTTTTATACTGAGGGGTCCCCTAACACGTTTTTTAACACGCAATCGTAATGTCTGTCGCCAAATACACTTTTTGCACCGCATTTATCAATTCTACGCCTTCATTAAACGGGCGTTGAAACGCTTTTCTGCCCATAATTAAGCCTGCACCGTCCGCCCGTTTATTGACAATTGCGGCTTTTACGGCTTCCATTAAATCGGATTTTCCCTTTGATTCGCCACCCGAATTAATCAAATTAAGGTGCGTCTCCGTAAACGATATAACTTGCGTGAGGCAATAAAGCGGCAGTTTTGTTGCCCGACACATCAATCGGCACCGTTTTGTCGGCGTCACCGTGAATGATTAAGGTCGGAACGTCAATTTTCGGCACATCCTTTCTGAAATCCGTTTCCGAAAATGAGCGCACACAGTCCACCGTCGCTTTTGCCGAACTCATCATGCAATGCGCCTGATTCCAGTCCAGCCTCTAAATCCATAAATGTTACACAACTTTTTAAAAAACTTGCATGATTCAGACGTTTAGGGCGTATTCTATGGGAAAAATGCTCTTTTTGATGTTAAAACATCAAAAAAGGGCGTTTCCCGAAGAAGAGTCGGGATGCCGAAAAGACGCCCTATACTGAGGGGTCCTAAAAAAGGAATTCAGAGATTTTCTTACAACGCAAAGGCTTTTCGGAGTTCAGAAAGTGCATACCGAACCCGAGTTTTGACCGTTCCAAGTGGAAGATTCAGCGTGTCGGCGGCTTCTTGATGCGTGTATTGATTGAAATAAATTAAGTCAATCAAAATCGTGTATTTCCCCTCTAATTGCTTCACAATTTCTCTTAATCCAACAGTTTCGAGATTGAGACAATCACCACCAAAAGTATCTGCCAAAACTCCAATCTCTTTTGTGTTTTTTTGATTATAAAAATGACTGTTACGGGTCGCATCTATCGCAGTATTACGGGCAATACTCAACATCCAGGTATATAATCGCCCTTTTGATGCATCATAAGACGCAGCATTGTACCAAATTTTAGTAAATGTATCTTGGATGACTTGTTCGGCAATCTCTTTGGAACAAACGGTGCGTAATACCACACC
>JAYUKJ010000632.1:0-10982 GCA_043764555.1 Saprospiraceae bacterium | reverse complement strand
TCGTTGTTCGAATGCGTTAGCGTCATATGTCCTGCTGTCGCAGTGGCTTCGTTGTTCGAAGCCATGACTAATCTTTTGAAAATTTTCTGTAGGTCTCGACGATCTATAGGATCGCTAATAAGCTTATTGTGATCGTGCCGGGTTCGAGGCTGGAGAAGGCTGGAACGGTAAGGGGCGAGATCGGTTGTTGTGCAGTGATGGGGATTGTAGTTTAGGTTACAATGAGTTGTGCCAGAGGCTACAAGGAGTAATCTAGTAAGCTACTACATCAACATGGCAGAATAACAATCTGGATGCTCCGTGTTGTGCTTTGTATCGGGTGGAGGTGGCGTGTCCTCAGGCTACCAGTGTCCGGTGTAGCAAGCCGTAGCGGTATACCGTAGACCGTGTATACCGGGTGTACCGTATACGGCTACATTGCCCCCTCCAATTTTTCTTTTTTTTTTTTTTATAGAAAATTTCAATTTTCTGAGTCATCAAGTGCTTTGCTTGATGCTGTTGCTGATGCAGATGAACTTAATAAATATTTCCTTGGAATTAAATGTCTTAAGTTTTTCTCGATAAGGAATTCGTGAAGTTTTATGTTGTCCTTCATACCGTTCCATGGTTCGTATGTGTTATCTATGTCGTCATATCCTAGCCATTTAACTAGGAATGTAAGTGAGGATACTTTTGTTTTGTCTCCCGCCATCGAAATGATTCGTTCGACGTAGTGTTCCTGATTATCGCGTCTCGCGATATCGGTTGGATTCGTTTTGGTCGGGTCATACTGAAATTGTTTCAGTTGTGTGACATGGTACCACTTATCTTTATCAGTGATAAGATCTTTTACTTTGTATTTGCCTGCGTCATTTTCCAGTACCCTATATGGGCCTGACCACTGTGGGTGCAGTCTTGTTTTTGGTTGAGTACGCGGTAGTGCTAATACATATGAATCGATAGCGAATTCTGTTAGATTCATTGCAATGTTTGCATTGTAGCCTTATAGTTTTTGCCCATTTTGGCACAAAAAACTGCTTTTATACTGAGGGGTCCCTTTTTTTCACTCTTCACTTTTCACTTATAATTTTCTTATCCCGCAAATTCTTTTAAACACGATGGACACATACAGCCCTTGTGTTGTCCTTCCAACATTTCGAGCGTCCGTGGATGCACCTGGTCGCGGTGACTGTTTGGTTGTTCGCACCAACAGGTTCCGTCGCGTTGCACGCCGCCTCTGCCACCTCTGAACTTGTAGCAAATCATGTTGTCGCCGCAACGCCCGCACGATTCTCTAAAGTTTTTAACGTCCAAAACCGATGCCCACTCCACTTGTCCACCGACGGGCGGATTCAATTTCCGCACCCGCAAGCGCGCCTCATTCATTCGGGGAAACTGATATTTGAAACGAAATAGAATATTTTCCACGACGGTTTCAAGGAGTTTTTGCGGTTGCCGCATCTCAATCTTGCAGATGTCAAAAATCGTCTGATAATTCACCGTATTGTCCAATTTTTCGGTTTCGTGTTCAACGACCGTCGTCGCTTTACTAATGTCGGTGTCAATCCAAACATCGAGCAGAAAATCCGTTCCCAAAATTTGTTCTTCAGGATATAAACCGTGAAAAGCGCGAAAGCGCATGCCTTCAATTGAAATAAGAGCCATGTATTAAGTATGAAATGTGAAGTATGAAATTCGAGAGGTGAAGATAATCAGCGACATTAGAATGGACACGTTATTTTACATTCCTCAATTTTATACCCCTCAGTATTTCTTTAGATTTTGGGGTTCCTTGTGTATATCGTTGCATCAAGATTCAAAGAAAAGAGCATATTGTTATAAATTTAGATTTGTCACAACGAAATATATCACAGTGGATATTTTTCTCATTGATTCAAATCAATAAGAGAAATACGAACATTTGATTCTAATCAATGCTTAAAAATAACCTTAATTTTTTGTAAAAAAAGATTATTTTTTTTACAAAAAAGGAATAGAAAAAATGGGGCTGTTTGACCGCAATTAAGCGTGAAAATTAAATTTTACCCGATACGCTAAAATGGGCAATAAAATAAGGAAAACAAAATTTTATATTGTTGAATTGCGTGTAAAAGAGTGTTTCAGAGAATAAAATACTGAATTCGTTTTGTTAAAAAAATATAATTTTATTGTAGATGCACAATTGATAATCTAAAATTGGGACAAATTTGAGTCTAATTAACAATTCTAAGGTGATACTTTTTTGCATCCTAACGTCTGAAAGTGTGAGAGCTACAATAAGCAATCACACGTAAATCAAAAGCTATATTTTTTAAACTAAACTTAATTTTAATTTAATAATGAGAAGTGAAATCAATCTCGTTTTAGAAAAGTACCGTCGTTTTAATGACAACAACTTAGCGCGCTTAGTCCGCACCGTTGAACGTCACATCACCAATCAAATCAGCCGCGAGCTTCAAGTTCATGGCTATCATTCAGTCAGCGCAAGACATTTGCAAGTGTTTGAACACCTCGATACTGAGGGGGTCAGCATTATTCAATTGGCACAACGGGCGGGTATTTCCAAACAAGCCATGAGCAAAATGGTTAAAGAAGTGGCCCAAGAAGGCTTCGTCAATGTCATCACCGACGACCGCGACAATCGGGTTCAGTTGGTCAACGTGACGAAAAAAGGCGCCGAACTTATCGTCGATATTCGCCGCGCAACGTCCCGCCGCTGCGATGAATTGTTGTCAAGTAATGTTGTCACAAAGGAGGAAATCGCACAAGCAAACAATACCTTTACAAAGCTGTTGAATCACTTTGAAACGGTCGGTTTTGCGGGACGTTTTGAAATAAATTTGAACTAACGAATAGCGTTTTTTTTACTGAAAATGCGTTTAATTATGTCATAAATTGTCAATTAGTCGCATTTATTGACTGAATAAATCCCCTTTCTTGCGTGTCCGAAGCGCGCTTAAAAGGGGATTTTTTTTAATGTCCTTGCGTGCTAAAAATGCGGTCACGAATCTCAAAAAGCCTTAAAATAAGCATAAAACGGCTTGTTACTGCCGTCGGACGTTTTTTTTATTTTTTTATTCACAAAAATCTTTTTTCACAACAAATAAATCCCTAAAATTGAGTCTCAAAGCAATCAGACAATTAGCCATCCAACTCTAATCTATGACGCTCGCCAAGCTAAATAAATTCTCAACTTTTGACATTTATTCCATTACCACTACCAGCGATATTACTATTATTTTAAACGTGTTCTACTCCCATAGACGTAATCACCGAGACTGTATTTGCCTCCCATCTCTTAATCACTTAAACTTAACTCTGCCCAAATTGGGCTAAACAAAACACGCTTTAATATGAGTTCGCAATTCACAGAGAGAAATCTCGTGCGTTTGATCCGCTTGGTCGAACGGCACACATCCACGCGCATTGGAAAAATGCTCGAACAACAGGGCTACGCACCTTTGACGGCTCGACATCTGCAAGTATTTGAAAACATAGACCCCATTGAAGGGTCAAATGTTGTACAATTGGCGCAGAATGCCACTATTTCTAAGCAGGCGATGAGTAAATTAGTCAAAGATGCAGCGGCCGAAGGTTGCGTTGAAGTCATGCCAAATTCCGCCGACAGTCGTTTCATTGTCGTCAAGCTGACGCCAAAAGGGGAAAGTTTACGCCAATATGTACTTGACAATATTGTTGTCTATTACGAAAACTTGGTCGATACGGGAACAATTTCGCAAGGGGAAGTACACACCTTGACGAACACATTGCTCAAGTATTTGAAACATTTTCAAGCCGTTAATGAAAAGGTAGAAGCGTAAAAACGGGTAGAAAAGAGGTTGTCCATTCATTTGGGCAACCTTTTTTTGTCGTAAGTCAGAAAATATGCACTTTTTTTTTAACATTTAAAAATTTACACAATTTAATTATAGGATTATTGCTTACTAAGCAGTTAGATTTGTCCGTATTTTTAACAATAACTTCCACCAACTTTTTTTAACGACACACATCAAAAAACATGAGCAAAGTTCTTGTAACAGGCGGCTGCGGTTTCATAGGTAGCCACACGATTGTCGATTTGATAGACAATGGTTTCGACGTTATTTCCGTCGATAATCTTCACAACGCGGACCCCTCAGTATTAGAAGGCATTAAAGGCATTACGGGCAAATCCGTTCATAATTACGAAACCGATCTGTGTGATTTTGCCAAAACACGCCGTATTTTTATCGAAAATCCCGATATTAAAGGCATTATTCACTTCGCTGCGCTCAAATCAGTTGGAGAATCGGTTGAACAACCTTTGTTTTATTACAAAAACAATCTCAACAGTTTGCTCAACATTTTGGCGTGTATGGAGGAGTTCAAGGTGCAGCATCTCATCTTTTCGTCGTCTTGTTCCGTCTATGGCAACGCCAAAGAACTGCCCGTCACCGAAGCCACGCAACGCCAAGAAGCCGAAAGCCCCTACGCGCGTACAAAACAAATTGGCGAAGACATTCTGAAAGATTTTGCGCTGATGAATCCGACGACAAATTTGGTCGCTTTACGCTATTTCAACCCCGCTGGCGCGCATGAATCGGCACTTATTGGTGAATCTTCGAGCAATGTGGCGAGCAATCTCGTTCCCGTAATCACCGAAACAGCCATCGGAAAACGCAACGAAGTCGTCATTTTTGGGGATGATTATCCAACCCGCGACGGCTCTTGCATCAGAGATTATATTCATGTGATGGATTTGGCACGCGCGCACGTTTTGGCTTTGCGATACACCATACAGTCGCGTAATGACGAAAATTATGAGTTGTTTAATCTCGGCATTGGCGAAGGCGTCTCCGTTTTGGAAGCCGTTCACGCGTTTGAAAAAGCCAATAATCTTAAATTCCGCTACCGCATCGGCCAAAGGCGGCCAGGCGATGTCGTCGCGATTTACGCCAATAACGACAAAGCCGTTACCCGCTTAGGTTGGAAACCCGAACGCAGCATCGAAGACATCATGCGCTCGGCTTGGGAGTGGGAGAAAAAACGAAGTGAATTGGTTCCTGCTTAAAGGGCCCCTCAGTATAAACGTCAAAAAGCCTTGAAAACGTCAGTTTTTAAGGCTTTTTGACGTTTATACTGAGGGGTCTTATTTTTCAAAAAAAAACAAAAGCCCAACGTCTCGCAACGTTGGGTTTTTGTTTTATACAGGATTTAGAGCATTAAATATATTTTAGTAATCATCGCGTAGAAGTTCAAAAAAAAGTTTCAAATCTCAAAAAACGATAAAATAGCTCGAAATTGAGCGTATAAATTGAAAATGATAAAAGTTAACCGCTATATTTGAACTTTGAAAGAGAAACGTACTAAAAAAAAACAGCACATGATAACCGACTATTACAACTATATTGACATTAAAGATAAGATAGAATTTCTTTTTGCAAGCAAGGGAAAACAAGGCACCATCATAAAAATTGTTTCTTTCACACTTTTGGAAGATAATCTTTGGAACTTAGCTTTTGGCGATGTTAATAAAGGCAATTTTGACGGGTCTATTATTTCTAACAATCACGATTTATTAAAAATCATTGGCACTGTTGCCAAAATTACGTATGAATTTTCAGCCACATTTCCTTTAAGAAATATCCATATAAAGCCCGTTGATGAAAAGCGTAAAAAACTCTATAATCACGTATTTCGTAGGCATTATGCCGTTATTAATGCCACATTTCAAATTATTGGCCTTAAAAATGGAATAGAAGAACCTTATTCAATGGGTAAAGTGTATGATGTTTTTAAATTAAAACGCAGAATAATCTAATGAAAGAAATTAAAAAAAATCCATCAATGACTTACGAAGAAGTGCTGCAAAACCCTTCTTTAATTCATTTCCATGAAGCGATTCACTTGCTTCAAAATAGGTCGCACAACGATATTTTCCCTCAACATTATGAATTATCCATGCTTGATGTTGCGGAAACTCACGTTGTGAAATTATGGCGCAAAAACCCCGAAATGTCACTTAAAATGGTAGTTACCAAAGTGATGGCTCATTTTCTCGACAATCTTTCGGCTGATTTAGTGTCAAAAATGACGCATACTATCATTGAGAAATGGACGCAGCTATCGGCATTAAATCAAGTTCGTGAACACACTGAAGTATGTGCTTAATGGGATATTCTAAACGCTAAAAGCCTTGAAAACTGTGATTTTCAAGGCTTTTGGTGTTTTATACTGAGGGGTCCCTTTTTTCAAAAAAAACAAAAGCCCAACGTCTCGCAACGTTGGGCTTTTTATATTTTAAACTTCAGAATTTCAAATCCCAAACAATAACGAATTGAAAATAAATTGTTTAGTATTCTTTGGAATTTGAAATCTGAAATTTGGAATCCTACTTCATCCCCAAATCAACGCGAATCTGATTCAAAGCCGAACCCGCACGGAACCAACCAATTTGCTGGGCATTGTACGTGTGTTTGACGTCAAATTTTTCTTTCGTGCCGTCGGCATGGTTCAAAACGATGACCAAATTTTTGTTTGGTGCAAACGTTGCCAAGCCTTCGATGCTGATTGTGTCGTCTTGACGGACTTTATCGTAATCCGCAACATCGGCAAATGTCAAACCCAACATTCCTTGTTTTTTCAAGTTTGTCTCATGAATCCGCGCAAACGACTTCACCACAATTGCCCGAACGCCCAAGAAACGCGGCTCCATCGCTGCGTGTTCGCGGCTTGAACCTTCACCGTAGTTTTCTTCACCAAAAACAATTGAGCCAACGCCCGCTTTTTGGTAAGCCCGCGCCGAATCTGGAACGGCGTGGTATTTACCCGTCGAAAGATTCAACACTTTATTCGCTTCGCCATTGAAGTTGTTCATCGCGCCAATCAAGCAGTTATTAGAAATATTTTCCAAATGACCGCGGAATTCCAACCACGGACCTGCCATCGAAATATGGTCAGTTGTACACTTGCCTTTTGCCTTGATGAGCAAACGCATATTCGTAATATCTGCCTCAGTTGTTGGCACAAAAGGCTTCAATAATTGAATTCGTTTTGACTTTTTGTCAACCGAAATCTTGATTTTTGAACCGCTTTTTGCTGGTTCTTGGTAGCCTGCGTCTTCAACCGCAAAACCTTTTGGCGGCAACTCAGCACCTTTCGGCGGGTCGAGTTTCACTTGCTCACCTTTATTATTGGTCAACGTATCTTTCAACGGATTGAACAACAAACTACCGCCGATTGCCATTGCCGTAACGATTTCAGGCGATGCCACAAATGAGAAGGTATTTGGGTTGCCGTCTGCGCGTTTCGAGAAATTGCGGTTAAACGACGTGATAATCGAGTTTTTCTCTTGTTTTTCAGCACCATGACGCGCCCACTGACCGATACATGGTCCGCAAGCATTCGCCAAAACGACGCCACCGATTTTCTCAAAAGAATCCAACAAACCATCACGTTGAACTGTGAAACGGATTTGCTCAGAGCCTGGCGTAATCGTAAATTCAGAACCCGCAATCAAACCTTTAGCCACCGCTTGGTTTGCCAAAGATGCCGAGCGGTCCAAATCTTCGTAGCTCGAATTGGTGCAAGAACCAATCAAACCAACCGACAATTTTTGTGGGTAGCCATTTTTCTTAACTGCCTTCGCAAATTGCGAAATTGGCCAAGCCAAATCTGGCGTAAATGGTCCGTTGATGTGTGGTTCCAATTTCGACAAATTGATTTCAATCACTTGGTCGAAATATTTTTCTGGATTTTCGTAGCAATCTGCATCGCCCGTCAAATCAGCTTTTACTTTGTTCGCCAAACTTGCCACGTCCTTACGTCCTGTCGCTTTCAAGTAGCGTTCCATGGACTTATCGTAACCAAAAGTTGACGTTGTTGCGCCAATTTCTGCACCCATGTTGCAAATTGTGCCTTTGCCCGTGCAGCTCATTGAGGCAGCACCGGGACCAAAATATTCGACAATCGCGCCCGTTCCACCTTTCACAGTGAGGATGCCTGCAACTTTCAAAATCACGTCTTTGGCGGATGTCCAGCCTTTCATTTTGCCCGTCAATTTCACGCCAATCAATTTTGGCATCTTCAATTCCCACGGCAAACCAACCATCACGTCAACCGCGTCAGCACCGCCGACACCGATTGCCAACATACCCAAACCACCCGCATTTACGGTGTGTGAGTCGGTTCCAATCATCATGCCGCCCGGAAAAGCGTAGTTTTCAAGGACAATTTGGTGAATAATACCCGCGCCCGGCTTCCAAAATCCGATACCATATTTACTCGACACGTCGCTGAGGAAGTTAAAAACTTCTGAGTTTTCAGTTTTTGAAGAGGCTAAATCCGCCGCAGCGCCCGTGCGGGCTTGAATCAAGTGGTCGCAATGCACGGTTGAAGGAACAGCAACTTTTTTGCGTCCGCAAGTTGTGAATTGGAGGAGTGCCATTTGCGCCGTTGCGTCTTGCATAGCGACGCGGTCGGGTGCGAAGAAAACGTAATCGCCACCACGTTTAAAGTCGGCAGTTGCCGTGTCTTTGTCCAAATGGGCGTAAAGGATTTTTTCGGAGAGCGTCAACGGACGGTTGAGTTTTGTCCGTGCGGCAGCTACTTTGTCGGCGTAGTCTTTATAGAACGCCTTAATCATTTTAATGTCGAATGCCATAATTCAATTTTTTTTAGTTGAATAGTAGTCAGTTGAAGTTGATGTCAAATAATTTCAAATTTTAAGCGCAAAAACGGGTTTATACTGAGGGGTCCCTTTCTGAACTAAAATCGCGTAAAATTTAGATTTAGAACTGCTGAAATTTGAAATCAATGGAAACGGAAATGTTTTTCTATTTTCGGCGCAAACTTACAACACCTTAAACGAGTATTTGCTTAAAAAACGCGCAAAATTATTCGTTTTTTGAAAATATATAGACAATTAGATGTGTTAAAACGCCGAATGTTTGGCTTTAACCCCATAATATTGCCTGCTGTTTTTGAAACAACTCTTTTTGACACATATCAGTCCAATCTATCTTTTTATTTATTAAAAACCAACACCGTATGACAACTGCGCCTAATCTGCACACTATTTTCCCTTTAAATGGCTACGAACGCCTCTGTTTTCTTGAAAAATATCATCAAAAACCCGAACATCGAATTATATCTTCGACCGTTTGCACGATGATTTAAAGACCTATTACCCAAATGGTGCGTTGAAACGCAATGATACGTATTATATTGATACCCTTCGGGAAGCGCATTGTTATGCAATTGACAGCACAGAAATCACTCATTTTCCGTATTATGGGCGACCCGAATTTAAAGGTGGGCAGCGTGAAATGTTCCAATTTTTAGCGGATAATATTGATTATCCTCGAAAAGCGCTTAAAAAAGATATTACAGGAACCGTTTACGTCGGCTTTGTCATCAACAAATTAGGCGACATCGTGGAGGTGAAAATTAAACGCGGTGTCAATGAGTTCTTGGATAAATAAGCCTTGCGCGTCGTGAAAGCAATGCCCAAATGGAAAGCGGGAAAACAAGATGGGGAACTCGTTCGGATCGCTTATACCTTGCCGATTAAATTCAAATTGGAATAAAAAAAGGACCCCTCAGTATTTTCGTTATTTTGAACCTAAAAAACGAAAAACAATTGCCTATTTCTGCGCGTCGCAAAATTCTTGTGCCAAAAAAAAGCTGATTATCAATCAGTTATCTATTTTTTTTGAAAATAATTTTTCAAAATGCTTGGTTAGATGACATAGAAATTATACTTTTGCCGCCGCTTTCAAAGGGTTCGTCTTTTGGGTAGCAATTTTTTAGAAAAAATATTTAGATATAATTTAATTCGTACAGAAATGCACAAGTTGATGAGTTATAAGACGGTATCCATCCGCGCACAGGACGCTCCTGCGATGCGAAAATGGTACGTCGTTGACGCTGAGGGAGAGTCCGTCGGTCGTCTTTGCACAAAAATCGCCAGCGTACTGAGGGGTAAAAATAAGCCCACTTATACGCCACACGTTGACACGGGCGATTACGTGATTGTTGTTAACGCTGACAAAATCCGTTTCACGGGTAAGAAAATGGCGCAAAAACAATATTTGACATTTTCGCTTTATCCGGGCGGTCAAAAATCAGTTTTGGCGAAGGATGTATTGGTGCGCAAGCCGCATTATATTCTCGAAGAAGCGATAAAAGGTATGTTGCCTAAGACCAAATTGGGACGCGCAATGTACAAAAAATTGTTCCTCTATTCTACTGCGGAACACCCACACGCGGCACAAAAACCAGAGCCGTTAGCGTAATAATTTGAAGTTTGAAATTTGAAGTTTGAAGGATTTAGCGCCTGCCTATTTTAATATTTCGACTCAAAAGTTTCGCTTAAAAATTGGTTAAAAAGAAATGAAAAATTGAAGCCTGTGTTTTTAGTTCGTCGTGAATTTCCTTCAAACTTTAAACTTCAAACTTCAAACTTTTAAAATCAACCTTGGCGTAAGCCGAGTTTCAATTGATAAAAATGGAACAAATAGTTACCGTAGGACGCAGAAAAGCCGCTATTGCGCGGGTGTTCGTCCGAAAAGGTGAAGGTAAAATTACCGTGAATGGTAAGGACTACCGCGAATATTTTACAGCGATGCACGTCACAGAGGTCATCACTGAACCCACTAAGATGGTGGATTTGGCAACTGCTTACGATATTATGGTTAATGTCAAAGGCGGTGGTTTCAAAGGTCAAGCCGAAGCAGCTCGTATGGGCATTGCCCGCGCACTCGTTCAGATGAACGAAGAATTGCGTAAACCGTTGAAAGTCAAGAAAATGTTGACACGTGACCCACGTGCGGTTGAACGTAAAAAATTCGGTCGTCCAAAAGCGCGCGCTCGTTTCCAATTCTCGAAACGCTAATTCGACTGATTATTGCTTATTGCTCGTTGTTTATTACGCCGCTATACATTGAGCGTCAATAACTAACAAGTAATGAAAAATAATCAATTGAATGCTTTTTATTAAAAATTATTTAGTTGCTCAACGCAAT
>JAYUKJ010000631.1:0-10999 GCA_043764555.1 Saprospiraceae bacterium | reverse complement strand
TTGCGCTTCACGGTCGCCCTTTTTGCGCTTCACGGTCGCCCTTTTTGCGCTTCACGGTCGCCCTTTTTGCGCTTCACGGTCGCCCTTTTTGCTTTTTGCGCTTCACGGTCGCCCTTTTTGTATAGAACATTTACCGTAATTTTTTTTATGAAAAACGCAACGCCCAAAGATACTTAATACATCTTTGTTGCGGAATACGCAATGAACCCAATATTTTTTTGAAAATATGCTAAAAAAAGACGGAAGACCATGAGTAAAATAATGGAACTCGATGAAGTAGATAAACAAATTTTAGCGATTTTAATGAAAAACGCTAAAACACCTTACACGGACATTGCAAAAACGGTTCATGTGTCGGGCGGCACGGTTCACGTGCGGATGAACAAATTGGAACAACTCGGCATCGTAACGGGCGCAACTTTGACGATTGATTACACCAAATTGGGCTACGATATTAGCGCTTTTTTGGGCATTTATCTCGATAAAAGCTCCTTGTACGACGAAGTGTCCGACCAATTAGCGCGGATTCCCGAAGTCGTGTCGGCGCATTACACGACGGGTATTTACAGCATTTTTGCCAAAATTATTTGCCGCGACACCGCTCATCTGAAAGAGATTCTGCACGATAAAATCCAACAAATAAACGGCATTCAACGCACGGAAACGTTTATCTCGTTGCAAGAAAGCATCAATCGCCCGATTAATTATGAGTTATGAATTGTTGTTAGTTGATAATCAATGATTTATGAAATGTGTTGACTCTACGAGTCAAGTAGAAAACGTTTTGCGCGTGTGTTACAAATATGTTGAGCCTAACGGCTCAATTAGCAGGCGTCTAATTGAGCCGTTAGGCTCAACATATTTGTAACAGCACCAATTACGACCCTCAATATTTGACTCGTAGAGTCAACACATTTCATAAATCATTGATTATCAACTAACAACTAACAACAAGTCTATTAATCGTTAACCATTATCGATTAACCATTATCCATTAAAATAAATGACCTTAATTCAAGAAATAACTTTTTTAATTCAAAAAGAAATGCGCCTCGAATGGCGGCAGAAATACGCAATCGGCGGCATTTTACTCTATGTAACGTCCACGGTTTTCGTTATTTTTCTGTCCTTTGTCAAGGTGCTGCCCGACGTTTGGAACGCTTTGTTTTGGATAGTGGCGCTCTTTGCCTCCGTGAATGCGGTGGTGAAAAGTTTTATTCAAGAGAATTCAGCGCGTCAATTGTACTACTACCAACTGGCGAATCCGACGGCGATTATCGTCTCTAAGATTTTATACAATATATTTATCTTATTGATAATCAATGGTTTAACGTACCTGATGATGGGTTTGATGGTTGGGAATCCCACGCGTGATACCCCTCAGTATTGGACGGCAATTGTGCTGGGCAGCGTTGGTTTTTCCATAACGTTTACGTTTATATCGGCCATTGCGGCGAAGGCAAATAATTCGGCGGCGTTGATGGCCATTTTAAGTTTTCCCGTCGTTTTACCGATACTTATTACGCTCGTTCGTTTGTCAAAAAATGCGTTAAAACTAACCGAAACAACCGTCGCAAATGACATCCAAACGTTGGTGTCCATCGACGCTATTTTATTGGCTTTATGCTTTATTTTATTTCCCTATTTATGGCGCGATTAATTTAAGGGAACATATTTTTTTTAAACACACAGGCACAGTAGAACACATAGTTCTTAGACAAAAAAAAGAGAAAAAAACTATGTGTCCTACTGTGCCTATGTGTTTAAAAAAACGTGTTAAGGACCCCTCAGTATAAAGTGCAAAAAAGCTTTAATTTTACATAAAAAATACGCTATTGTATGAAAACTATTTTTCTCATTCGCCACGCCAAATCGAGTTGGGCAACCATCGGTTTACGCGACTTTGACCGAACGCTCGAACAACGCGGACACAACGACGCGCCCCGCATGGCGAAGCATCTAAAAAAGCTCGGTTTTACGCCCGATGCGCTTGTTTCGAGTCCAGCAGTGCGCGCTCGAACCACGGCCGAATATTTTGCAAAAGAATTCAATATTCCCGCACAAAATATTGATTGCCAACAAGATATATATGAATCCGACGAGCAAACTATTGCGCACATCATTCGAGAATTGCCTGAAGAAGCGGACACCGTCTTCTTATTCGGACACAATCCGACGTTTACGTATGTAGCAGATAGCTACGCGAAAAATGCCCATTTTGAGAACGTTCCGACCTGCGGAATCGTCCAAATTCAGTCAAATACTGAGGGGTCTTCTTGGGAGAAATTTAATCCAAAAACCGCCGAAGTTAAAGGCTTTTGGTACCCTAAAACGATTTGATTTTTAGCATCAGGATGTGTCGGATTTCAAAGGATTAAAACATCGAAACTACTTACAAAACGTCATAAATGGTTACGAAAATCATAAAAATCATAGTTCAGAATGCGATTAAAATTAATTAAAAAATGAGACTTAATTTAGGAGCCATTGTGCTTTTATTTCTTCTAATATCAAGCTGTCAAAACGACGGAAAAGCGCCCATTTCTGGGGGAACGTTGACCCATATTTTGTCCGATATGCACATCGCCGAAGCCGCTGCGGAAGGTGAATTTACGACGACCAAGGACAGCATTTTACGGGTTTATTATCCCCAAATTTTGCAAAAGCACGGTGTTTCAAAAGCGGATTTTGATTCGACATTGGCCGTTTATAGCCGCAATCCCGTGGCGTTTGACAGTGTTTATGCGAATGTTTTGAGAGAAGTGGTGAAAATTGATACATCAAGACATTAATTGCTTATTTTAGCGGTCTGATTTTTTGATAACATAAGTTAAAAGTTAAATAAAATGGATGAACCAATTGAAATAGGTTTTGACCTTGATGAGTTGAGTCGAGCTTTTGATATTGAGAAAAAGCAAGATTGTGAAGTTTTAAACAATTGGCTTTCAGCGAGTTATGTATTAACGGAATTTGAACAGATTATTGCCAATGATTTGCATGAAGAAATGTCAACCGTCGGTGACTACTGGAATGAAGAAGAATTGAAAATTCAATTTGTCGGCTCTGTTTTTTACGTTGCGCGGGTGAATGAGAAAAATCGAATTCGGGTTTTTTATGAGCGCCCACTTTCCGCAATTATTGGCAAATACAGTCTTTCCGTTATTTGCGATTGTCTTGTTGCAACACCTTCTACTTTCAACGCGCCGCAGCAACCGTATTTTTTTCTGCAAGAATTCAAAAAAGCGAAGGGCGAAAAACGCGACCCCGAAGCACAAATGCTCATGGCAATGATTATTGCGGCTCACGCAAATGCCGATGACAAACCAATATATGGTGGCTATCTGATTGGTTCAGATTGGCGTTTTACGACTTTAATTAACAAAAATTATTGCGTTAGCCGCAAGTATGACGCAACGCGCAAAGACGACATAGAAAAAATTATTAGCATACTTCGCGAGATTAAAATCTTGGTTGCAAATCGTTGAAATTTGTCTTTTTGCGTAAAATGAGCTATAAAATTTTGCTAACCAACTATTTATTACTTCATTTGGCACTTGGAAATATTTCCATTGGAAAAAACTAACTTTTGTGTAACAAGGTCAAACTTAAAATTTAAAACTAACCAAGTATTATGGCTAATCTTTTCGTAAAAAAACCACTGGCTCAACTTTTAGCGCAAGCCGCAAACGGTGATTCTGGCTTAAAACGCACACTCGGTGCGATGAATTTAGTGGCATTGGGCATCGGCGCGATTATCGGCGCGGGCCTTTTTGTCCGCACAGCGGCGGCTTCCTACGAGGCGGCGGGCGCAGCGGTGACACTTTCATTTGTTTTGGCGGCGGTCGGTTGCGCTTTTGCGGGCTTGTGCTACGCCGAATTTGCGGCGATGATTCCGATTGCGGGCAGCGCTTATACGTATGCTTACGCGACGATGGGTGAATTGGTAGCGTGGATTATCGGCTGGGCGTTGATTATGGAATACGCGCTCGGTGCGGCAACCGTTTCGATTGCGTGGAGCGAATATCTGAACAAACTCTTAGGCGGCGCGATTCCCTACGAATGGTCGCATTCGCCGCTCGAAACGAGCGTAAGCGGCGTTTCGGGCATCATGAATGCGCCCGCGCTCATTATTTTGTTGGCTTTGACGCTTTTGCTCATCAGAGGCACGCAAGAGTCAGCGACGGTCAACGGCATCATCGTAGCCATTAAAGTCGGTATTGTCTTGTTATTCATTGCTTTAGGCTGGCAATTTATAAACCCTGCGAACCATACGCCGTACATGATTCCTGAGGGAACGGCGGGTCACGAAGGCTTTTTTAAGCATGGGGTCGGCGGTATAGTCGGTGGTGCGGCGATTGTTTTCTTCGCATTTATTGGTTTCGACGCGGTTTCGACGGCGGCGCAAGAAGCGAAAAATCCCGCGAAAGATATGCCGATTGGCATCTTAGGTTCGTTGGTCGTTTGCACGTTTTTATACGTCTTGTTTTCCCACGTTTTGACGGGCGTTGCGAACTGGTCTGAGTTCGGCGGCGCGGGCAAGGAAGCGTCGGTTGCTTACGCAATTGAGACTTATATGACGGGTTATCATTGGTTGGCAACGTCGGTGACGGTGGCGATTTTGGCGGGTTTTTCGTCCGTGATTTTGGTCATGTTGATGGGACAATCGCGCGTTTTTTACTCGATGGCGAACGATGGTTTGTTGCCAAAAGTGTTCTCAGAATTGCACCCAACTTACCGTACGCCGTATAAATCTAACTGGATTTTGTTCATTTTTGTTGGTCTTTTTGCGGCGTTTATTCCTGGCAGCGTGGCGGGTGATTTGACGTCATTTGGCACTTTGTTGGCGTTCGTTTTGGTGAGCATCGGTGTGTTTATTATGCGTCGTACCGACCCCGATGTGGTGCGTCCTTTCCGCGCGCCAGCGATTTGGTTCGTTGCGCCGATGGGCGTTATTATTTGCGGCGGTATGATTATCGCTTTGGATTTTAACACCTTGAAAGCAGCGATGATTTGGATGGCTCTCGGCTTGGTGGTCTATTTTGCTTACAGCTCTAAAACGAGCAATTTGCAGAAATAAGGGAGACTGGAAATTAAAAATTAAGGATTAAAAATAGCGTTTAATTCTTACGTTTTAGTTCAATAAAAAAAGACGAATAAGGACTTGGTTGTTCTTATTCGTCTTTTTTTTATCGAAAAAACGGTTTTATACTGAGGGGTAGATTAAATATATTTCGGTAAAAACTTTCCGAAAGTTTTTAACTTTCGGAAAGTTGTAAAAAGTTGATAATCAACAAATTGCAATTATTTTTTAATTGCTTCAATTTATTTAATCTACTACTGAGGGGTCCTATTGAACGCGTTTCAATCTGATTTCTGTTGCGCCTTGCGGAAATGGATTGGTTTTTTTCAACCACAATTCCGTAGCATCCAATTTAATTATTTCGGCTGATTGTTGCTTGTTATCTGCCCAAATAAGCGTGAAAACGAGCGTGTTTGGTGCTTTGAGCGTGTAAGTTGTTTGGTCAAAACGTGTCCAATCGGTGCCTAATTTACCAATAACTTCGGAGCTGTTGACGAAATTGATGCCCGAATCGCCGCCGTACCACGGGCTAAGAAGCTGCATTGACAACCGATCGCCTCTTTGAGAGGTCGTGATTGTAACGGCGTTCGTTTGCGGGTCGGTGTCGCGCAACTCGCAAACTTCCCATTTGCCGTGCAAGGCTTCAATGGTTTGTTGTTCCAAACTGTGGTGTTTGCAATTTGAAAAAAAGACGGATAAAAACGTTAAAATTAGTAGTTTATACATGACGTTTAATTTAGAAGTTTAATAAAAATAAGTCGTATTTGTAAATCAATTTCTTTGACAATGCAGACAGTAGATTTGATTAGAAAGGTTGGGTTCGATGTTAGAATCAGAAACAAATAAAATACGTCAAAAATAAAAAGCATTTATGACACACCAAAACACCCCCTCAGTATCATCTCCTAAAATAGCAACGTTGCCGCGCTAAAATCTGATTTTTTCAAAATTCTAAAATTTAGAAATCATGGAGAGTAAATTCTTAAAAGTACAATTGGACGACGTCATTTTTGAGTCGCGCAACAAATCTTATGGCGCTTATGCGCTCCGTCAATCTTACGGCAAACAGATGAAAAGAGGCATCATTGGCGGCTTGTCGCTGTTCGCTTTGCTCGTTAGCAGTCCGTTGATTGCCGACCGAATGGCAGTGAAAAAAGTGCCTTTGGACACTGTTGTCACCATTTTCGACGCGGAATTGCCCGATGATGTCAAAAAGCCAGTTGTTCCGCCGCCGCCACCGCCGCCCGCTGCACCAAAGCAGATTGCGACGCAGCGTTTTTCGCCGCCAATTGTGACCGAAGAAGCGGAAATCGAGCCGCCGATGCCAAGAATCGACGACATTACGCTCAATGTCGCTACGCAAACGCAAAAAGGCGACAACGTTGAGACGTTCGTCAATACGGTTGAGGTGCCACAAATCGCGCCGCCGATTGATGTGCCAACGAAGGCGGTTGAAAAGCCCGAAACCATATTTATTTACGTCGAACAAATGCCCGAGTACATGGACGGCATGAAGGCGATGTTTCGATTTTTGTCGGACAACATCAAATATCCCGCTTTGGCGCGTGAAAATGGCATTGAAGGCACCGTTTACGTTGGTTTTACGGTAGGCAAAGATGGTAAAATTCGCGATGTGATGGTCAAACGTGGCATCGGCGGCGGTTGTAATGATGAAGCCGTTCGCGTGGTGACGATGATGCCGAATTGGAAAGAAGGGCGCCAAAACGGCAAGTCCGTCAACGTGGCTTTTACGCTGCCGATTAAGTTTGCTTTGAATTAACGGGCAATAGAACGCTGTTCCGTTGAGGCGCACCACTTCAACGGAACGGCGTTTTTTGAATTTTCCAAAAAATTATTTCCCGTTTTTTACCTTTAGGGAAATAAATTTTTCAAGTTTATAAAAAAAGGGACCCCTCAGTGTAAGACACATTTTTAGGCTAATTTTACGTGAAAATAAGCACTTTTCTAACTATTTTACGCAGAAAAAATTGGTATTCATTTGTGCAATTCGTCTAAAGCATTCTATTTAATTCCGCTCAATTTATCACAACACTCTTTTTTTTACCGACAATTTATACTTTTGCCAAAAATCGTTTGGATGGACAGAAATAACAAAGCTCGAAAGAGTTCAATTCCGTATTATTTTCGGATGTTTTTAGGACTTGGCTACTTGGCCATTGCCGCCATTTTTATATCAACAAAAGCGGGTTTGTACTTATTGGGCAATCAAAATTACGGCTACGCTTTCGGGGCCGCTTGTGCCGTTTATGGCTTGTTTCGGATGTACCGCGCTGCGAAAAATTGGGACACACCTGATAGGGAACTTTAAAGTTTATAAGTCTCCAGATTTGACAGTTTTTAAAAAGTTGACAAATCTCTAACGACAAAAAAAATACTTAGAAATGAAAAGATATTTTTTTATATTAAGCGTAATTGCGTGTTTTTCAATGGCTTGCAGCAATCAACAAAGCGGCAAACCACAAGAAGAAATCGACACGCCAACTGCGGGAAAATTCACAATTTCGGTCGATGAAACCGTGCGGCCGATTGCGGAAGCCGAAGCGGATATGTTTCAGCACACGTACCCAAAAGCGAAGGTAACGATGCGACAACGCTCAGAAAATGACTGCGTTCAAGACCTTTATAACGACAGCGCGCAAGTGATTATGATTGGGCGCGAATTGACCGAAAAAGAGAAATCGGCGTTTAAGTCCATTACGTTTACACCGCCTCACATTAAGATTGCAACGGATGCTATTGCGTTTGTGGTTAATCCTAAAAACCGCGACACGACGATTACAGCTGACGAAATTGCGGGGATACTGAGGGGGTCACTTACAAAATGGTCGCAACTCGGCGTTGGTACTTCAGGCGATGTGACGCTCGTTTTTGATAATCCTAATTCAGGAACGGTCTCGTATTTATTGTCGAAAACAGGCGTGACGGCGATGCCTAAAAACGCTTTTGCCGCCAAATCTAACTTGGAAGTCGTCGATTATGTCGCTGCGCATGAAAACGCGATTGGTGTTATCGGTTGGAGTTGGTTGTCGGATTCAGACGACCCGACGGCGCAGCAATATTTGAAAAAAACGCGCTTGATGAGTGTCGCGGCTAAAAGTGAAAAAGATTTTTTTAAGCCGTACCAATTGAATTTGGCGAATGGTAAATATCCCCTCGCACGGGAAGTTTTCATGATTCAAAGAGAGCGCCGTTCGGGCATTGCGGCGGGTTTTACGTCGTTTATTCACGGCGAAATTGGTCAATTAATCATGCTAAAAGCGGGACTTTATCCTGCAAATCAGGATGAGCGTCAAATTGAAATTAAAACAAAACCGTTGGGCAAAGTAGGGAAGTAGAGTAGGAGCGAGCGGATTGGTTGGCAGTCTTTTAAAGTTGTCAAATCTGAAAAATCACGTTTTAAATATCGTGAAATCCCACGGTTCAGCCTTTAATATTTTATTAACTAAAATCATTAGAAACTTTTTGTTCGGTTTGCGTCTCTACGTTAGAACATATTCATTGAGTACCTTTTTTGTGAATCAATATTTTTTATTACTAATTAGAAATCCATTTTTTATCACTACCCACACGATAGTCGGACGATGAAAAGAATTCAAATCCTTGCAGCATTGCTCTTATTCGCTTGCACAATTCAAGCGCAAACACAGCTCGACGAAGCTAAAAAATTAATTGTCAACGAAAACTACGGCGATGCCCGTAAAATGTTGACCGCTTTCATCTCCACCGAGAAAGAGCCAAGCCGCCAAGCAGAGGCTTACTATTGGCTTGGAGAGAGCTATTACACCGACTTGATTGACGAAAATCCGCAGGAAGCGATGGCTAAATCACGCGCTGAATACGACAAAGGTTTGGCACTTGACAAAGGTAACGCCGCTTGTTTGGTGGGTATGGGTAAGTTGTTGCTCGATGCCAAAAACGGAAAAGAAGCCGTCAAAACGTTTGACCAAGCAATTCGCTCGTCAAAAGTGAAAAAATTTAAGGAAGGGCATCCCGATATTTATATGTATATCGGCGACGCTTACATGGGTGGTACGCAAAAAAACTACGAGCAAGCGGTCTCAAATTACAGCCGTGCGCGTGAAATTGACCCCACAAGAGGTAAATATTGCTTGCGTTTGGGTGATGCCCAAATGAAAAAAGGCGACGCGGGTGCTTCCATGAGCGCTTACGAATGTGCGGCTGATAAAGATAAAACAAACGCGGAGGTGTATCAAAAGAAAGCGCGGATTTGGATGCGGGCGAGCAAATTTGATTTGGCTGCGGAAGAAATCGAGAAAGGTTTGAAAATCGACCCGAGCTTTGCGCCACTTTACAAGGATAAAGTTGAAGTATTGATGAGTTCTGGCAAATACAACGACGTGACGGCCGTTCTTGAAAAATACATCCCTTTGGCGGGTAAGGATTTTGACGCGCGTTTGCGTTTTTGCAAATTCTTAGCCTATCAAGCGAAGGATTACACGCGGTCGATTGCGGAAGCTAAAAAATTGATGGTGGATGCACCTGATTATAAGGTCGCTAACCGTTGGATTGCGTGGTCTGCGTTTGAAAAAGCGTCGAAAATTGAGCAAGATTCCATCAAAGCGGGCAAGAAAACGCCGCCTTACGGTGACGCTTGGAAGGGCTTGTTGGAAGAGTCGAACAAGGCGTCTAAGGCGTTGATGCTTGCCGTTCCTGCCGACCGTTTGGTGTATTATGACTACCAATATGCCGCTAAATCGGCTCAGAAATTGGGCAATATGGACGAGGCTTTGGCGATGTATAACAAGGTAATAGAGTTAGATTCAACGACTGCTTGTAGCATTTATGGCGAGTTGGTTCAGGCCTATTATGAGCAAAAAAAGTACAAAGAAGCCTTTACTTTGCTTGATTCTAAGGCAACGAAAGGTTGCAAAATTGCGGGTGGCGAATATTTCTACGCAATGTATTACGGCTACGCAACGAAAGATTACGCTTCGGGCATCAAATACGCCGACAAATACATTGAGATGAACCCCGCTGGCTCGGATGGCTACCATTACAAAGCGCTTTGCTTGCGTAAGATAGAGGATGATGCAAAATTGGCAGCACCATCTTGGAGCGCGAAGGAGACGTACGAAAAACTCATCGCGTTGCACGAATCAAAGCCAGACGACCGCAGCAAGGGCTACACAGTTAGAGCTTACGTTTACATGGCGAGCTATTTTGGCGTTCAAAACGACTTGGTAAAAGTCAAGGAATTTGCTCAAAAAGCATTGGTTATCGAACCCGCTAACGAGCAAGCCTTGCAAATCATGCAGCAAGTGGGCAATTAATCGTTCTTGAAAAACATAAAAATAGCCTTTTAAAAAAGCCGCTTCGTTACATCAACGAAGCGGCTTTCTTTTTAAACGTTTAGTTGTATAGTTGTATTTGCGAATTCATTCGCACCCGTACCTGCAAATTCATTTGCAGAAAGCACGTGAAAAGCCGCATTTTTCTAAAAAAAACGCGTTTATACTGAGGGGTCCTAAAAACAGCGTTTTATTTTTTTTGGTACACATTTGGGTAGTTATTTTGTTATGCGTAAAATTTTACTTTATAATCTGTTACAATTGAATATTCGCATTTTTATCGGTCATTTTCGCTTTGAATATTATGTCAATGAAGTAACTTTGCAGAATAAAAAATCGTTATAGAACCATCGTTTAACGTCTAATTTTCTAATCCAATAGCTCATAACCAATATGTATATCTTCGGCAAAAATAACTTTCGGATTAAATCCTACACACCTTTTGAATTAGGCGTGTCTAAGAACCCCAACCAAGGATTTAACATCGAAATCCGTCAAAATTATTTCCACATATTGGGCATTCCTTTTTTTGACGTCGGCATCACGTGGCACATCCGCAAAGGACCAACTTTGACGCCGATGCCCGAGC
>JAYUKJ010000630.1:0-3173 GCA_043764555.1 Saprospiraceae bacterium | reverse complement strand
AAGCCGTTTGAGAGCGTCAAAGCCAGTTGCGTTATCGGATTTGCGCCAGCTTCCGCAATGTGATAGCCCGAAATCGAGACCGAATAGAAGTTGCGAATCGCGTTGTCGATAAAATATTGCTGCATATCGCCCATGAGTTTCAACGAAAATTCGGTCGAATAAATGCACGTATTTTGCGCTTGGTCTTCCTTCAAAATGTCCGCTTGAACCGTTCCGCGAACGGCGGTCAACGCTTTGACTTTTAAGGCATTATATACTGAGGGGTCCAAAATTTGGTCGCCCGTCAAGCCTAAAAGCATCAGTCCGAGACCGTTGTTGCCGTCGGGAATGTCGCCGTTGTAGGTCGGTCGTGCCAAATGTTTAGCGTCATAAACTTCTTTGAATTTGGCTTCCACCAAATGTTCCAAACGGTGCGCTTTGATGTAAATTTCGCATTGTTGGTCAATCGCGGCGTTCATAAAAAACGCGCAAACCGTCGCCGCTGGCCCGTTGATTGTCATCGAAACCGACGTCATTGGGTCGCATAAATCAAAGCCTGAATACAGTTTTTTAGCATCGTTCAACGTCGCCACATTGACGCCCGAATTGCCAACTTTTCCGTAAATATCGGGGCGATAATCGGGGTCTTCGCCGTACAAAGTGACGGAATCAAAGGCCGTTGAGAGCCGTTTGGCGGGCATTCCTTTCGACAAATAATGGAAGCGTTTGTTCGTCCTTTCGGGTGCGCCTTCGCCCGCAAACATCCGCGTCGGGTCTTCGCCTTTGCGTTTGAACGGAAAAACGCCCGCCGTGTAAGGAAACTGGCCTGGCACGTTTTCTTGGCGCGTCCAAGTCACGATGTCGCCCCAATCTCGGTAGCGCGGCAAGGCAACTTTTGGAATATTATTGTGCGACAACGATTGCGTGTAATTCGCTATCTTAATGTCTTTATTTCTAACCGAATACACGAAATATTCATCGGCGTAGGCTCGTTTTTTTGCTGCCCAATTGTCGATAATTGCCTGATTTTCGACCTTAAATTCTCGTTCCAAATTGGTTTTAACGGCGTTTAAAGCGGTGAATACTGAGGGGTCCGTCGGATGATTTGGTGCGCCATTTTTAATCAGTTCCAACGTGTTATTCAAGCTAAACAGTTGCCGCGCCACGTTTGATTGCTTGTCGGTTTCGGCATCGTAAGCCTTAATAACTTCCGTAATTTCCGACAAATAACGGACGCGCGACGGTGGAATAATATATTGCTTTTCGGATTCGGAAGGTAACGCGACTTTAAAGTCGCGCCACGTATCGTTTGGAAACAATTTAGTTGATAAAAAATTGAAAAGCGTATTAACGCCATTATCATTGAATTGCGACGCAACGCAACCAAAGACGGG
Source organism: Saprospiraceae bacterium (assembly GCA_043764555.1). Lineage (GTDB taxonomy): Bacteria > Bacteroidota > Bacteroidia > Chitinophagales > Saprospiraceae > JAAFJT01. The sequence goes on along the minus strand of JAYUKJ010000630.1, from coordinate 1,800 downwards.
CATTTCGTTGGTGTCCGTGTCCCACAATTCGTGATTGCGTTGGTACTGCTTTTTGACATCGCGCAAAGCGTCCTGTGAGCCGCGTTTGTCGCATTTATTTATGGCAATAATATCGGCAAAATCCAGCATATCAATTTTCTCTAACTGCGAAGCCGCGCCAAACTCAGGCGTCATGACGTACATGGAGATGTCGGCGTGGTCAACGATTTCAGAATCGGATTGACCAATGCCCGAAGTTTCTAATATAATCAAATCATAATTGGCCGCTTTCAGCAGCGAAATCGTGCCGTCGATGTGTTTATTCAAAGCCAAATTGTACTGCCGCGTCGCGAGTGAGCGCATAAAAACGCGGTCGTTTGCAATCGAATTCATCCTGATTCTATCGCCCAAAAGTGCGCCACCCGTTTTCCTTTTCGACGGGTCAACGGAAATAATGCCCAACGTTTTTTCGGGATATTGTGCCAAAAAACGCTGCACCAATTCGTCAACGAGGCTCGATTTTCCCGCGCCGCCCGTGCCTGTGATGCCTAAAACGGGCGTTCTTGACGTTTTTACTTGCTGTTTCAAATCATCAACCCACGCTTTGTTTTCTTCGGGAAAATTCTCCAAAGCCGTAATCAATCGCGCAATCGCGACCGTATTTTTAGACCCGTTTTTATCGCTAATTTTAGACAATTGACCGTTCAAATTGTCGCCAATTGTGAAATCGCACTTTTGCAACAAATCATTAATCATCCCTTGCAAACCCATCGTTCGGCCGTCGTCGGGCGAGTAAATTCGGTCAATGCCATAAGCCTGCAAAGCGTCTATTTCAAAGGGTAAAATCGTGCCACCGCCGCCGCCAAAAATCTTAATATTGTCGGCACCGCGTTCGCGCAGCAAATCGTAAATGTACTTGAAAAATTCATTGTGTCCACCTTGATACGACGTTATCGCAATCGCTTGCACATCCTCTTGAATCGCGGCATCGACAATCTCATGCACGGGTCGATTATGCCCGAGGTGAATGACTTCGGCGCCCGATTTTTGGATAATGCGGCGCATGATATTGATAGCCGCGTCGTGTCCGTCGAAGAGCGAACCCGCCGTGAGAATGCGGACTTTATTTTTAGGCGTGTAAGGCGTGATTTTTTCCATTGATTACAGAGAATTTAGTTTTATCTTGATTGAAATTTGACGGCAAAACTACGAAAATTTAGCCGAAAGGGACCCCTCAGTATTTTGGCATTTTTTGACCATAATTAACCCATTTTGTCTATCTTTGCGTAAAATATAATAAAATAATGCGCAGTTTTAATACATCAGGACCGAATATTATAGAGGAGCATTACACATTAATGCGGCCTGAATTGGTATTAGAAGGTTTAAATAAAATACGGGCATCCCGTTATTTCACGATTTGGGCGCCGCGCCAAACGGGAAAAAGTACGTATTTTCGCTTGCTCGCCGATAACCTTCAAGCGGAAGACTATAAGGTAGCGCACGTTAATTTCGAAAATTATAAAGAAGCAACGATGGTTGCTTTTTTGAATGAATTTCACGCGCGGCTTGCAATGCATTGGGGAATCGATTTTGAAGGTAAAGATTTGCAAGAAACTTTTAGCGCAATTAGTAGGCTTAAAGACCAAAAACTCGTCTTAATCATCGACGAAGTGGAAGGCATTAATCCCGATTTTTTCGGGCAATTTCTGCATTCTATTCGCAATGTCTATCAGGTGCGCACGGAACATTCCTTGAAATCGGTGATTTTGGTCGGCGTGAGCAATATTGTGGGTGTGGTTCAAGATAACGCGAGTCCTT
>JAYUKJ010000629.1:0-3177 GCA_043764555.1 Saprospiraceae bacterium | reverse complement strand
ATGCGGCGAAAGTGGCGGTTTTTGGCGGCAGCTACGGCGGTTACATGAGCCTTGCCTGCATGACGAACTACAATGCACGCTTTAAATGCGGCGTGGATTTGTTCGGTATTTCCAATTTTGTTACGTTTTTGAAGAATACGTCGGGTTATCGCGTGGATTTGCGCCGCGTCGAATACGGCGACGAGCGCGACCCTAAAATTGCGGAAGTGTTGCAAAAAATCAGTCCGTTGACGAATATCAAAAACATCACAAAACCGATGTTTATTTATCAAGGTGAAAACGACCCGCGTGTGCCTTTGTCGGAATCGGAACAAATGCTCACCTCGTTGAAAGAAAATGGCGTTTCGACTTGGTATGTTCGTGCCAAAGACGAAGGTCACGGCATGGCAAAAAAAGCAAACAGCGATTACACCTACGCGGCGATTGCACTGTTCTTCAAAGAGTTTTTGATGAAATAATTTTCTCAGAGGACCCCTCAGTATAAACGCCGTTTTTTGCTCAAAATGAGCAAAAAACGGCGTTTATGCTGAGGGGTCTTGTTTTTTGTGTGTTCACCTTTCCGAAAGTTTTTAACTTTCGGAAAGGTTGCACGTTCGTCAATCATCGTCCCATTCGGTCAACATCCCCAGAATCGCTTTAATAAGCCGCGTTCTTTCCACAGCATAAACGGCGGCGGTCATTTGATTCATTCTGTGTTCTCGATTGATGTGCGACAGTTGTTGCAATTGCAAAATCACTTCGTTATCGCTCCCAAAAGGACCCCTTAGTGTATCGAGTGCTTTTTCGATTTTATCATTCGCCAAAAGGTCTTTTATCTCTTTGATTTTAAACGAGCGAATAGAGGCATTTTGCAGAATAACCAATATCGGAAAACTTTGGCGGCTGAATTTACACCTATCACTTTCCGTCCGCTTGTCGCGTAAATCTTGGATTAATATATCGTATTCAAAAAAGAAAGCGTCTTCTTGTTTCTTGCGTTTGTCCACACAGACGGCACACGGGCAAGGCACCAATTTCTCGACTTTCAAATTGCCGAATTTGCTGTTTTGGTGTATGGCGTCAATGGTATCCACGACCGTATTAATGAGGTCGGTTTTTGCCCGACCGAAACCAAAGAGTTCAAGGTGATTGTCCGCGCTGTTTTCGCGGACAAAGACGTGACCTTCACCGTTTTTGGTGCTGAATTGAACGGCGTCGTTCCACACTTTCGCGCCTTCGATGCGTTGGTGCAAGCGGCAAGTCAATTGGGTTAACAAGCCGCTTGGCAAAAACTTGTAGCGATACAAGAGATGCGTGGCGTCGGGCGGCGGCACAAAGGCTTCTTCTTTGGAACGGGTCGGCAATCGTTGCGGGACGATATACGATTCGCTATTCGGAATGGCGTAACACAGATGAAACTTCACCATCAGTTGCAACAACACGCCGTGCATATCGTCATACATCTCGGCTTGCCAAATCTTTTTGGCATCGGCGGCGGTGAATTTGCCCTGTTGTTGGGCGACAATATCGGCGTATAAGACGGCAAAAAGGGCGTCAATTATCCATTTCGGACGCAAAAAGACTTGTGCCGACAGATGAAGGTCGTCTTCAAAATGTAAGGCAATGCCCAAAAGGGTAAAGGTGCGGGCATAGTCGTTCATCAATTCGGGGTCTTCGATGCCTTCCGCTTTGCAGAGTTGCTTAAACTGTTTGAAAGGGATGGTTTGTTCCGTTTCCGACAGCCGCGCCAATTGTTGACGGACATTGACGAAGGACACCAAATACTCTTTTTGGGTATGCGGCAATTGCGTGGCTGCCTCAAACAGTTTGAGTCGGAGGGCGTCAAAACGTTTGTCGGTCGCCGCGTTTTTGAGATTCACGTGTTCCACCGATTGAAAGGTGGTCGGAAAACGCTCTTGTATCTGCGAGATGTCTTTCAATGCCTCGGCGTGCCCGTCTTTTTCATTTTGAACAATAAAAAACGGGCTGTCTTTGCCCAATAACTCAATAATATTGAGCCAATATTGAAAATTTTGATTCTGTTCCCGCGTATTCGATAAAACCGCATACACCACCGAATCCGACATAAAAAACTGATGCGCGTATTTTTGAATGTTTTGACCGCCAAAATCCCACACTTGAACGGTGAAATCTTCGCCTGCGCGATTTGTACACATGAGGCGTTCGATGTCAATGCCTCTTGTTGTGGCGTCATGTTCGGGCATTTCGGCATTGGGGTCTTTGAGTTTGTCTTTTAGGGTTGTTTTGCCCGAATTTCCTTCTCCGACGAGTAGTAAGCGTGCTTCATTGACTTTTTTTAAGCCGACACGGTCTTGTTCTTGCCAATAGCGGAGTATCGCTGCGTTGCCTTGTTCTACAATTTCTTTGGGAGGATTAGTGAGGGGGCAGTCTTCGACCTTAATACCGATACCATATTCGTTCCCTCCAACAGCAACACCTTTTTCAATTATTTTTTTTAAAGGACTTAAATCGCTAACTTTTGTATCGGAAACGTAAAGCAGTTGCAAATCCGTTAAGTTTTTCAAAGGACTTAAATCGCTAACTTTTGTATCGGAAACAGTAAGCAGTTGCAAATCCGTTAGGTTTTTCAAAGGACTTAAATCGCTCACTTTTGTATTATGTACGTGAAGCCGTTGCAAAGCTACCAAGTTTTTCAAAGGACTTAAATCGCTCACTTTGGTATTGTGTACATGAAGCTGTTGCAAAGTCACAAAGTTTTTCAGAGGATTTAAATTCTTCACTTTTGTATTGTCTATGTAAAGTAGCTGCAAATCTGCCAAGTTTTTTAATGGACTTAAATCGTTCACTTGAGTCCTAGAAACGTCAAGTCGTTGCAAAGATGTTAAGTTTGTCAAAGGACTTAAATCGTTTAAATCCCAATACACACCCCAACCACCTGCGATAAGTTTTTTTAGACCCCTCAATAATTTTATCTTTGGCGAGATTGATTCAAGATTATTGACTTTGCCTTCGTTTTGAGAATAAAACACTTCCTATTCCTCTGTTTCGAAAGAATCTTTCCTCCATATACCACTCACAATCAACTCCTCCAACCACGTCAATTCAAACAGTTCCTCTGGCAGTTCTGTGAGGTTGCAGTTGCCGATGTCGAGTCGGGTTGCGCGGTTTTTTTTAGCTATCGCAATGAGGTCTAAGGCTTGTTGAGACATGATTTAT
>JAYUKJ010000628.1:0-3178 GCA_043764555.1 Saprospiraceae bacterium | reverse complement strand
ATTGGATATTTTATTGGATATTTTATTGGATATTTTATTGGATATTTTATTGGATATTTTATTGGATATTTTATTGGATATTTTATTGGATATGGGGTATAAAAATAAGCGTTTTAATCAATTTTCCTACGGAAATAAAAAATGAGTAGCAAGCAATGGGCGAATTATTGAAAAATAAAGTGGCACTCGTAACGGGTGGGGCAGGCGGCATTGGCTCGGGCATTTGTCAGAAATTGGCTTCGGAAGGTGCGTCGGTTATCATTACCTACAACTCAAATGCTGAAAAAGCTGAAAATTTGCGCGCTATACTGAGGGGTCCTTCGGACGCTGGATTTGAGGTGTCGGATGTCAAAAATGGGCAACGACATTCGGTTTTTCACGCACCGACGACGGACTTTGAGCGGTTAAACGCCTTGTCCGATTTTATTAAAAACGAATACGGTAAACTCGACATTTTGGTCAACAATGCAGGCATCACAACGCCCGTGCCGCACGACGATTTGGACGGTTTGACGGACGAATGGATTGATAAAATCATGCAAACCAACGTGAGAGGCACGTTTTCGATGGTTCGGGCGTGTAAAAATTTGCTCGATACTGAGGGGGGGCTTGTGGTGAATATTTCATCCGTTGCCGCTATTTCGGGCATCGGCAGCAACGTCGCTTATTGCGCCTCAAAAGCGGCGGTTGACAGCATAACCCGTTCGTTAGCAAGGGCATTGGCACCGAAAATACGCGTGGTATCGGTCTCTCCCGGCTGGGTTTTGGGCGAATACGCCAAAGGTGCCGACCCCGCTTTTTTGCAAATGCAATTGGATAAAACGCCCCTAAATCGCTTCGCAACGCCCGAAGATGTGGCGGATACGGTCTTCGCTTTGGCAACTTATTTGAGGTTTACAACGGGGTCAATTATTCCCGTTGATGGCGGCAGACTTTTGAAATGATTTTACATCTTCAACATTCTAACAAATGATTTTTAGGACTTAATTTTGGGAACACATAAGCAGATAGGACACACAATTTTAGAGAGAAAAAGAGAAAACTATGTGTCCTATGTGTCTATGTGTTTCAAAAAAAATGCTTCTATTTATTTTACATCCTTTTAATGACGAAATGAAAAAATTAGGTTTTTCAGCAAAAGACAAAAAAAGCAATCTTCAAAACCGTCAATTGAGCCAACAACGGAACATTGTTCGTCTGCTGTCAAAATCGAATGAGCCGTTGACGATTCCGCAAATCGCTATACTCATTAAAACGAGTATTCCAACGGGAACGAAATTGGTTAGAGAGTTGGTGGAAAATAACTATGTGTTGGAAGAAGGAAAAAGAGAAACGGATAATGGTAGAAGACCGACCGTTTACACCCTCAATTTGAAAAATTTTTACGTCGTGGGCGTTGAAATTTTGGCTAAATTCATTCACGTCAGCGTTGTGCGGATTGACATGGAAACGGTTTTTCAGGCGGTTAATCGGCAATTTATTTTGGAAAATACTGAGGGGTGTCTCAATTATATTACGACTTTTATTCAAACGACAATCAAGGATTCGGGCGTAAAAGACAATCAAATCATTGGCGTCGGCGTCGGCATGACGGGCAGCGTGAACGGACATACGGGCGAACCGATTAATTATTTTAACACCCTTAAAGTGCCTTTTAAAACGGTTTTGGAAAGTCGTTTAGATGCCCCCGTTTTTGTGGACAATGACACAAGGGCGATTGGCACGGCTGAACAAGTTTTGGGTATTGCAAAAGGCATAGAGAATGTTTTAATTGTTAAAGTCAGTCGTAATTTGGGTTTGAGTATTATTTTAAATCGCAAGACGATTGTGGGCGCAACGGGTTTTTCGGGCAATTTTGCGCACACGCAATTTGAGGGCGGCGAACGCTTGTGCAGTTGCGGAAAAAAGGGGTGTCTTGGTACAAAAATAGCGGGCGATGCGCTCAAAAATGACTTGGACGATGCCCTACAAAATGGGGGAAAATCGTTGTATTTTGCGGCAGATACCGCACAAAACTACCAATATCACGATATTTTAGATGCGTCCTTGAACGGAGACGCTTTGTCGATTCAACTGTTGCAAAAGCAAGGTGACATCTTGGGGCAAGCGTTGGGCAACGTCGTTAATTTGCTCAATCCTGACCTAATCGTTATCGGCGGCGAGTTTGTGATGGTGAAAGATTTTTTTATTGATGCTATAAAAATCGGCGTTAAAAAAACGGCTTTGACGGACACATTAGTCAATTGTCGAATTGAAGCCTCAACTTTGGGTAGGTATTTAAGTTCAAAAGCGGGTGCGTGTATGCTCCTAAAAGCGTTTGATATGATTGAACATTGAAAAAAATGCTGAACGCCTAAACTTATTTTGATATTTTATACCCCTCAGTATTTTTTCCTTTTAATAAAAATATTTACATTTTTATTGAGATAAAAATGTATTATGTTACATTTTTATTGACTTCATTAATTATATTTGCATTTTAATGCGAATAACAAAAGGTAAAAATAATGAAAAGAGATAAAATAAATGAACTAAGTGTATGGAAAAATTCACCATATAGAAAGCCGTTGATACTAACGGGGGCAAGACAAGTAGGCAAAACTTGGCTTTTGAAGGCTTTTGGCGCAGAACATTATAAACAAGTCGTCTATGTGAATTTTGAAGACCAAGTAGCATTAAAAAAAATATTCTTGACGGACTTCAACATTTCCCGAATCATAAAAGTATTAGAAATTTTTAGCGGAATCAAGATAAATGCCCCTGATACGCTGATTATTTTCGACGAGATTCAAACGGCTGAAAATGGTATTACTTCGTTAAAATATTTTCATGAAAATGCTCCAGAGTATCATCTGATTGCGGCGGGTTCTATGTTAGGTATTGCTCACCACAAAGGGAGTTCGTTTCCAGTAGGCAAAGTTGATTTTTTGAATTTAACGCCCATGACTTTTCTTGAGTTTCTGACTGCTAATAATGAGGAACAACTCGCCGAAGCCATCTTGAACAGCGATTGGGCTTTAATACAAATATTTCATACAAAGCTGCTCGACCTTCTGAAAATATATATGTATGTAGGTGGTATGCCCGAAGTTGTGAAAATTTATCTGGAAAGTGATGATTTTCAACTTGTTAGAAAAACGCAAATAAATCTATTGAACGCCTATCAAAATGATTTTGC
>JAYUKJ010000627.1:0-3183 GCA_043764555.1 Saprospiraceae bacterium | reverse complement strand
ATGATTTGTTTTCATCCCCAAGTTTGCGGCTTTTTTCAAAATAACTTTCCGCCAAAACCCAATCTTTTTTTTGCTCATATAATTTCCCCAATTCAAAGTAAACCTTCGTCAAACTGTTGACATTAATCAATTTTTCATTGATGGTTTTAAAGGTTCTCAGAGCTGCTTCGTTGTCGTTTTGTTTTAAAAACAGTTCCGCTTTTGCAATCGTCAAATCGTTGCGTTCGCGTATGTAATCATCCGATTTGCAGAAGTCCAACGCTGCGTCAATTTTAACAAAAGCGCGGTCAAAATCGCCCACATCGGCGTACAAACGGGCGTAACGCTCGTACAAAGGCAGTTGCGATTCGATGTCTTTTTCTCGCTCTGCAATCGCACAAGCCGTCTTGATATGGTCAAAAGCCTTATTGTATTCTTTGCGACAGCCGTAAGCCTCGGATAGGTTGTCGAGATAGATACATTCGTTAATATAGTTATGCGTTTCGCGCGACTTTTGCAACGCTTTATCGTAGTAACGGATGGCATTTTCGTAGTCATTTACCGTAAAAAATAGGACGCCCAAACCACCATACGCATTTAATAAATTTGCACTATCACGATGTTGTAGGCAATGCTCAATCAAGGCAAAATAAGTTGAGCGCGCGTCGCTGTAACGGTATAAATTTCGGTAGGTAATCGCGATGTCAATTTGCACTTCTGCGAACAAGGCGCGGTGTTTATTTTCCGCCGTTTTGGACGCTAAAATATAACAATCAAGCGCGGATTGAAACGCTAATTGTTTTTCTAAATATAAACCTTTTGTTTGATATGATTTGTATAGAACCTCCGTTTGTGCTTCATTTGTTGCGCGTTGGGTAACTATGTCCAAGATTTGATAGGCTTTTTGCGGATTGAGCGCCCAGATAATGTCCACGTCTTCGAACACGTCTGAATAGGGTGCCGTCCACCACTCGGAAGGCGAGAGTTTAGGTTGCGCTATTTTTTGAGCCGCCAGATTTGTTAGGCAGTATAGACCGCAAAAAAACGTTAAAAGGAAGTATCTTTTTTTGTTCATCTTGAATTACAATTAGCGTGAGCTGGGCGTTAGGTCATTTGCTAAAAAAGAATTGGGATAACATATCCGAACGCGCGCGTTTGTTCTGTTATCCCAATGTGAGGAATGTTTTAAATCTTGAATATCAAATTGCAATTAATTGATTATCAATATTTTGCAAAATAAGATTTGACACTTTAGTTTATTATACATCCCTGAAAAAAACGATGGTTGAGCAAAGAAAAAATAGATAGCACGCCAAATTTAGGCTCTTTTTTTTACTTTCTTGCTGTCGTACCGTCGTCTCTGATTGTCGAAGTGGACGTTGTTTTTCCACCGCGGGTGTCGCGCGCGCCGCCTTTCAAAGTTGTTGATTGCGCTGGGCTAAGCGATTGAATGTCTTTGATTTCTGCTAATTTCATGATTAATGGATTTAAAATGGTGTAAGAAAACGGTTATGATTGAACTGCTATTAAGATAAAAAAGCAATAAACCAAAAGTAAGGGTTTATGTCACCACAATGTCAAACTGTTGTTGCCTTTGTGACTTAGGGCGCGTTTGTATAACCAATTCTTTTCTATTTAAAATAAAAAACAAACACCTTTCGATGAATTAAATACGCTTCAATCAGCTTTTTAAACATTGATTTTTTACATAAAATGACGGCATATTGTAAAGAAAACGTGACAAAAACGCGCGGACTATAATTGTTAGAAATACGCTTTTGACCGATTGAAAAATTCTGATTATTGGGAAAAAGGACCCCTCAGTATAAAAGCAAAAAAAGCCGCGTTTCGACGGTGAAACGCGGCTTTTGGTTGAAAAACGTCGGCGAGGTTTCAAACCTCGCCGACGTTGAATTCGTTGATATTATCTAAAAATAAACCCGACAGTATTAACTTCACTGGCTACTGAGGGGTCCTAAAATTTCAAATAAAATTCAGAAACGGCTGATAAGGTGAAAATACCGTAGCCATTTTTGATGTTAGAATAAAGGGTTGTTGGCTCGGCAAATTTGTTGTTGTGTGCTTCAAAATAGAGACTTGAGGATTGGTTGAAAAGGTAGGCGTCACGGGTCGTGCTATTCAACTGAAAATAGACGTTGCGCAAGCCAAATTTTTCTCTATTTTGATAGAAAACGCGCCAAATAAACGACTTACCACTAAAATTTCTATCGCTTAATATATTAGAATTTATGGTCGGGTCATTGTTGAAAAATTCGTAATGCCAACCGAGTTGGTTACGTCCTGTTGCGTAGTAATAATTCGGGTTTGCTATTGAATCTCTGAGAAAATAAAGAAATTCATAGGCTTCGGGATAAACGTTCAAATCTTTATAAATCCAACCTTTCCTTATAAATTTTACAGAATCAAGCGCTCCGAGCGGCGGCATAACTTGTTGACTTTCAATGGTTTTAAATCCCGTTGCCGAAATTCGGAGCGCATAAGTTGCGCCGTCCGCTTCCAATTTTGTTCCCAAAAAATAATAATTAAGATTTGTTTGGTAGGATGAGTCGCGCGTCAATGTGGCAAATAGTTGATTGTTTTTAAATAACTCAACCGTCGCATTTACGGTATCTAAGCCACTACTACCGTAAATTGATAACATCCCATTTTGAAAAATGGAATCCGCTCTCCGCACGAAGCCGTTTGCCGTATCAAGTGCGTTACGCGTTTTTCCAACGTAAATCCCTTGAACGCTGTCTTTTGACGCTCTCAAATGCGCAAAGACCACCAATTTAGACTGATGCATCGGCACATCTAAATCGTCAAGCGGACTGAAATCGTGGCAGCCGCTGTTTATACCTAAAAATGCGATAAGAAAGAAAATGAAAATGCGATAAGTCATTGTTTATGAAGTGTTTATAAAATAAATTCAAAAATAAGACCCCTCAGTATAAATGGCATTCTAAGCCTAAAAAACGTCGGCGAGGTTTTAAAACCTCGCCGACGTTGGATATTTGCTAATACTTTTTAATCCAAGTGGAAGACGTCGATAACGAAAAAATTCCGTAGCCATTTTTAATGTTAGAATACAAAATAACGGGTTCGGCGAATGGGTTATATTTAGCATCTTCACTCAATTCTTTCGAGCGGATGAATTGTAATAAATCAACGGTCGTCGTGGAAAGCGTGTATTCAACAGTGTAG
>JAYUKJ010000626.1:0-3185 GCA_043764555.1 Saprospiraceae bacterium | reverse complement strand
GGGAGAAAAACTCAAGCGCACCGAGTTGTGTCAAATCACTGTTTGAAGCCGCATAAACTGTCGTGCCGTTGACCACAACTGACCATGAACGGTTGTTGAGATTGACATTCAATTTGACTGCCAACCACTCATTTTGATTATACGTTTTGTAGGTTGCATCCGACCAAGCCGTTTTGTTTGTCTGCAAAACATAATCAAAAAGGCGTGTATTAGGGTCATTTTCATTCTTCAAAGCAATTAAATGCGCTTCATAATTTGTTGGAACGTACAAACGCATCGTAATATCCCAGCTGCCTGTCGTTTGATTGCCTAAAAGCCACGCCACATCATTGCCTTCTTTAATGCGTAAAGCACGACCACCACTGTAATTTGTAAAGCCGTTCCAAAAACTCACCACTTCGGGGTCGTCATTGCCCCCCTCAGTACCGTTGACTTTGTAGGCATTTATGGACTTCCAACGCGGGCTATTGACACCGATTTTAGTGTTCATGCCATAACCTTCAAAATAATCGCACGCCATTGTGCCGCGTGAACACCAACGAGATTCCGTAACGGGTTTGTCCGTTCTCTTTGTTTCCGTACACGTGCTGAATGCGACTTTTGGCACGTGCATATCCCATTGTCCGACGGTCAAAGTGCGGTTATCGCTTGTGCCACAACCCGTTAACACTTGTTCATTTTGTCCCCAATTGCCGCCGTTCATAAATTTGTATTTCAATACCGTACCGCGTGGCATTTGGGCTTTTGCTTCATAAACGTTGTTGCCTAAATGCGTCATTTTCAAGGCATCAGGTCGCCATGACCAATAGTCGCCCGTAACAAAAACGCCACTTGAAGAAACTGTTTGACCCGTCATATCTACTTGGAAAGTGACATTTCTGATGGTAGAAGGCGAGAGATTGCCCGTAAATTTGCCCAATCGTCCGTGCGTTCCACCGAGCGCAAATTGCGACATCCACCCCTCAGTAGGTGAGTACATTTTGACGTTATTGCCGCCAAAAGTGTGGAAACTGTAAGATTGTCCAAAATTTGTTGTGTAAGACGACCCTTGATTGTAATGCCCAATGACGTAAGTGGAATCTGCACCCTCTATGGCTTCTATCGTTCCTTTTTCGGACTGCGTTGCTGAATTTGTACCCAACACTTTTGCCCACGTTTCGCCGCCGTCGGTTGTGCGTAGCAAGGGAAATTCACCGCCCTCAGCCCCGGCATTTGGATTATAATTTTGGGCAACTAAGCCGTTGTGATTGTCTGAAAACATCATTTTACTAAAGTTCCCCCCGACCGACGTTGTATCGTTTTTCAAAGGATTCATGATTTCACGCCACGTCAAACCTCTGTCATCGCTCTTGAAAATACGATTAAACGGGCTACTCGATGTGAAAAACAAAGTATTAGCCCCCAAAGCCCCGTAAGCATCCACAAAAGAATATTCGTTGAATCCACCAATTGCAGCAGGCGTATTTTGCGACTTTACCCACGTGTCGCCGCCGTCTCGCGTGGTATAAATGAGGTAATTGCCGTGTCCGTCGGCGTCAAAATCGGGGTCGCCCAAAACGATACCGTTCATTTTATCCCAAAAATGAAGCGTGTTAAAATAACCCGCAGGATGCTCAACGTCGAGTTTTGTCCACGTTGTTCCGCCGTTTCGGGTGCGGTAAACGGAACTGACATAATCGCCGTTCACCGAAGCAAGATAGGCTGTTTGGCCGTCCAAAGCAAAAATAGAGTTAGGCACTGCGGTAGAATCGGCACTAAACTGCGAAGTTGTCCAAGAACTTCCACCGTTTACCGTCCGAATGACCGTCTGACGGGGATGCAATTCAAAGGTACTCACCCAATTAATGGTGGAGGCCCAAACAACCTCTTTTGTGGGCGCGGACATGGTGTAAATAAGGTTGCCGTCGGGAACAACGGACGGCGTGACGATTTGCCAAGTCGTTTGTGCAGACAGAGTGACGCACGTAAAAGAAAACAGGAAAATAAAGGGATTTTTCATAAATGTTGTTTTAAAAAATGAGGTAAAAGGGTTTTAAAATGGTGTTTTTACTGAGGGGTCCCCAAAAAGCGGCGCGCTCACTTACGCGCCGCCGAATAAGATTAGTCTGAAAAAAAGTAAGTCAATTTGTTTTCACGACCTTCCGCGTGACCGAACCTTTGGCGGATGTTAAGGTGAGCGTATAAACACCTGATTGCCAATTGATTGTGGATAATATAATTTGTTGTTTGGTATCGAGTTGGATATTTTGACGGTGCATCAATGCGCCGTTTATTGAGTTGACGAGCAGCATATAGTTGCCCGTTTCAAAGCCTTCGAGCGATAGGGTAAGCTTATCGGTTGCAACGGGATTTGGGAAAATATCGAATTGACCCCTCAGTATTTCGGTATGCCACAAGCCTGAAAGCGGCGAACCGACGTAGCGATAGACCATGGCGTCGGTCGTGTCATTTTGATATTCGGTCGCAAAACCCGTCGTTCTGTTGACCATTCCGAAGGCAAAAATGCGTGTCGTCGTATCAATCACTTGCCACGTTTGCCCGTGGTCAGCCGTTATCATGGTCGTGAATTTACCGTCTTTGGGGCGGTTATTTTTGCGAACCGACGTAATTGCGACGCTCGTGTTAGGGATGTATTTTATTTCAGTTCCACAGAATTGATTTATCGGTAAAGGCGTCCACGTCAAACCTGTATCTTGGCTGCTGTAAAAACGCCCCGTAAATTGTAAGCTATCCGCGTAGTTACCGCCCGAAATCAAACAATTTCCTTTACCATCACAACTTATAGAATTCAATTCTTGAGTTGGAGAAGGCATCGGCGTCATTGTCCAATTATCGCCTTTATCCGTTGAGCGAAACACGCGTCTTTGGCTCGTTGAAAACAAAACAGTATTGCCCGTAGCCGCATAAACACCTGCGTATGGCACTTCACTTGACAAAGCAGGAGCTATTTGAGCGGGCGGTGTACGGCTCCAATTGTCGCCAGTATCGTTTGTTTTGAAGATACCGAAACTACCGAATTCGTTTGCAGACAGCGCGATGCCACTTTTCAGATTCCAAAAATGAACCCAACTCATACCACGCCCTCTTGCCAATACTTTAGACCAATTAAGCCCACCGTCGTAAGTGCGATAGACAAGTCCACCTTCTGCGTAACTGTAATGAGCAATGAAGGCAGTATCTGCACT
>JAYUKJ010000625.1:0-3186 GCA_043764555.1 Saprospiraceae bacterium | reverse complement strand
CCTTGCTTCACGGTCGCCCTTGCTTCACGGTCGCCCTTGCTTCACGGTCGCCCTTGCTTCACGGTCGCCCTTGCTTCACGGTCGCCCTTGCTTAACTTTCTTTTCGCCAATAAACGCCCGTCCAATCGACTTTTTTGATTTCCTCTTTGATGCCGTGCAGTTCTCGATAATCGAGAATCGCTTTTCGGCAACCTTCCAAACCGCCGAAGTCGTCAACGAGTAAAAAACCACCTTTTGCGAGCTTCGGATAGAGATTTGTGATGCCATCCATCGTGGATTCGTACATATCGCCGTCCAAGCGAATGAGCGATAATTGCTTAATTGGCGCGGTCGGCAGCGTGTCTTTGAACCAACCTTTTAAGAATTTAACATTTTCATCAAGTAAGCCATATTTTCTAAAATTGCCTTCTACAATCTCCTTTGAAATCGCCAATTCACGCGCTTCGTGGTGCTTATCGCCCGTGTCGGCGGCGTATTTTTTAGCATTTGGCTTCGGCAAACCTTCAAAAGAGTCGGCAACCCAAACGGTTTTGTCGGTCACGTTGCGGACTTTGAGGATGGCTTTCATCAAAATCGTCGCGCCGCCGCGCCAAACGCCCGTTTCGATGACGTCACCGGGAATGTTGTCGTCGATGACGGTATTGAGGCAAAAATCGATATTGTCCAAGCGTTTCATGCCAATCATCGTATCGGCGTAAATCGGCCAGTCTTTGCCCACGAGTCGGTCTTCTTCTTTGGGTTCAATGCGTTTGCAAATCGCAAAATTGCGCGTTCTGAAAAGATTGTCGAGCCGAATGAGGAGATTCATGCGCCAATTTGGACTGAAAGCACGCAGGGTTTTGTATTCGTCGTATTGAATACGCGGGTAGTCAATCAGCACCTTTTTTAAGAGGTCAATGTACATTTGGTTGCTGTTCATAACGTTTGTTCGTTTTTTTATTGATGAGAAAAAAGTCGTAACGCGACCTTGAAATCGCGCTGTGTTCGTTGTAACGCGACTTTAAAGTCGCGCTGCGTTTGTTGTAACGCGACTTTAAAGTCGCGCCATTTTAGTTTTTAGAAATCGCAAAAGCCGCGTCGGAATTAAGCGTTTAAAAGCCGTGTAGCGTTTGAAGAAAGCGGCGCCTTCGGATTTCATAGACCACATCAATTGCGCATATTTACAGATGTGGCTTATAGATTTTTGATTGGCGTCTTCTAAACCCGCAATCACGCGCGTTTGGTGCTTAAATGCGTAGATTTTAAACAATTCAACGGGTAAATGACTGTATTTCACTAAGGCTTCAAGCGTGCCTTCGGAGGATTTGAGCGAGCGTTTGTTCTTTTTTTCCGCTTGTTCGGGCGTCGTATTTGAGTAATTATTGCCGTGAACGCGCCAAATACTGAGGGGTATGCTGAAACAAAAAGAATCGCCTTGACTCAAGATGCCTAAGATTAAATATTCATCCAAATACATATCAACGGCGTCGGGAATGACCAATGTTTTAAGGATTTCGGCGCGTGCTGCGTAGGTTGTGCCACCCGCCCAAAGCGTATTGTTTCTCAAAAAATAAGTGGCCAACTCAATACCGTTGACGGGTTTGTCCGACCAATCCGTTGCGATGGTTTCGGTCGATAAATGTTTACCGTTGTTGTCGATTAATTTAGCGGCCGAACCGACGTGGATTACTGAGGGGTAACTTTCAAAAACGTTGACGAATGACTTGATTTTATGCGGTAAATAGTAGTCGTCGGCGTCGAGATTAAAAATGTATTTGCCCTTTGCCAAAGCGATTCCGACGCGGGTTGCGGCGGCTTTGCCTTGGTTTTTTTGGTAAACGTATTGAATTTTCTTCGCGTCAATCCATGTCTGTAAAACGGCTTGCGTGTTGTCGGTCGAGCCGTCATCAATCACAATCACTTCAATATTCAGCGCATTATTGGCTTGTTCGAGCGTCCGATTTATCGCTTCTTCGATGAATTGCGCGTAGTTGTACGTGGGAATGAGGACGGTAATTAGAATCATTTGGGCGGTAATGTTTTTTATAAAACATAACTTTCCAGAAGTTTCAAACTTTTGGAAAGTTGTAAGTGTAAAAATGTTTTAAATTTTAATCGCCAATCGTTGACAAGCGTCGGTCGCGCCAATATTTGCGTTGCCAAGGTGCGCACGGTCGTTTTATCTTTTTTCCGATACGCGTCGCGGAGTTCAAAATAAGCGGAAACGTTCAAATGGTGGTTAAAATATTTCGCCAAATGTGGATATAATTTGCTGAGTTGCGTGTACATTTCATTGGTCATTCGGCTCCTTTTTATCTCGTCTGTCGGCGTAAAAAGGCTGTTGCTGTTCATCCGAAAAACGATGCAAACGTCGGGAATTTTGAGGGCATAACCGCCGAGTTCTTCGAGCAACATAATACTGAGGGGTCTATCGACAATGTTTTTGAACGTGGCCAATTGTTGGGCGATTTTATTGTCCGTCGGGCGTCTGAAAACGATGGTCGACAGGTGAAAAAACGCGTCGTTGGCAAAATCTTCGGCGTAATATTTTTTGTTGCTTTCGCCGTCCGTTATGGCGTAAAAAGTGTCGCCGTCGCCGTTCCAATCTTCTCTGAAAACGCGGCGACTGGTGTAACATATCGTTAAATCCTCGTCGTTTTCGAGCTTATTTACTTGCTTTTGCAATTTATTGACGTCAATCCAATAATCGTCGCCATCCAAATGCGCCACGTATGTGCCGCGACAGGCTGCTAACGTTCTGATGTAATTTGGCACAACGCCGAGATTCGCCGTGGCGGGCAAAAGCCGAATCAAATGCGGGTATTTTTCGGCATAATCGGCGCAGATGTCGCGCGTTTTATCGGTGCTTGCGTCGTCGCCAATCACGATGTCAAATGCGAAGTCGGTTTTCTGCGTCACGACGCTTTCGAGCGTTTGTTCGATGTACGCTTCGTGGTTGTAGGCGATGATTAAAACGCTGAGTAGAACGGGTTTGTCTGTCATTTTAAGTGATTTTTGAAGGTGTTTATCGTGTTTGAGGGTTTGTTTTACGATTTGACTGTTAACTAATTATTCGTCCCAATGCCGAAGCGATTTTCAGGTTCCAACGCTTCAAAAAACGCTCATTTTTCGTAAATATACTGAGGGGTCCTTCGGTGTGATTCATAAACAGTCGGTCGGTCATTGTCGGGCGTTGTCCGTGTTTTA
>JAYUKJ010000624.1:0-11066 GCA_043764555.1 Saprospiraceae bacterium | reverse complement strand
TCTACCGCTTTTACCACGGGTATTTTAGGCGTAAATCACATTTTTCAGTATGGTTACTTCAGTTTTGAACCCGCAATTAATTGCGGTTGTGCCCCTTACACAACCACTTGGAACGTAAACTTCAATAGTTGGGTTAATTATACGCAAACGACGGCTAATGACGAGCCAATAGTAATTTATGTATATCCAGGAAGCATTCAGCAGCAAGGACTGATAACTATCACAATGACCGTGACGGCTTGTGACGGCAGCACATCGACTGCTTTTAAAAATATCTCGGTTGACTTAGACGGACCTGCATTAAGAGAACCAACAGGTTCGGACAAAACGGCTAATTTTATTCCGTCAAAGAACATCAATTCCTTCAGTGATATTTTTCCAAACCCGACATCCTCAACTGCTTCATTTGGCTACAATCTTCTTGAGTCGACCCATCTCAAAGTAGTTTTATTAGACGGGTTGGGAAAAATAGTTAGAACGGTGGTGAACGAAAATAAGCAAAAAGGTTATTACAAACAGGAAATCAATGTTTCTGAATTAAACTCGGGCTTATATTTTCTTCAAATCATTTCCGACAATCAATCTCTGACTAAAAAAATCGTTATCAATCACTGATAAAAGTAGTGTTCACCTCTAAGAAAACTGGCAGTGAACACTATTTCTATTTTAAAAATTAAAAATAAAATGAAAAATATCATTCTCATTTACGGGTTGCTTCTTCTTTTTAGTTGCAAAAAAAAGGAGGTTGCACCGACAACAACGAGACCTATTGATGGTCAAATTGGGTCATTTTATGCAAACGGCGGATTGATGCCGCGTGAAGGTTTCGATTTGGTAATTTGGGCATTAGACAACAAAAGGAAAGATTGCCCGTTGCCTAAATACGACTTGGTTGTTTACCATCATGCAAAAAATGATTCATTGAGAGAACAAATTAACATTTCGGGCATTCCTTACAACAAAACGGGCAATATACCTATCCAATACACCGACTATAATTACAATCCTTGTGATAATATCACAACGGCAACATTCGCAATAAGTGGAAGTGATGGTGATGTTCTAATAGGAAATTACGTCACCTTGAAAAAGTCGAACAGTTTCATCAATATCGAAACCTACGACGCCAATACAAAAGAAATCAAAGGAACCTTTGATATTACATTTGTCGCAGACGGAACTTCCGAAAGAACGCGCGCTATTTATCCTGACACAATTCGTTTTGATAAAGCAAAATTCACGGTGCGGATAAATTAAATGCTCATCATTTCAATCAATCAAAAACCGCTTTGCAACACCCGTTTGCAAGGCGGTTTTTCGTTAAAAAAGCACTTATAATAAAAAAAAGGCTTTTAAGACCCCTCAGTATTTTGACGATTTTAAGCCGATTTTCACGTTATTTGCGCAATTCTTTCTCCGAAATCACGTGATTCCAACGTTTTTTACCCGTAATATCGTAGGTTTCGAGCGTCACTTTGCGGTCGCCTTTGGGTCCTGAAATGCTTATTTTTCCAAAGTTATTTTCCGCCAAAAGCGACCCTTCCACGCGGCGCGGATTTATTTTTTCAGGTTTAGAAATACCCGCCGTGACGGAAGAACAAGTGAAGTCATAAAGTGGATAAAAACCCGTCGGTTGCCATTTGTTGAGTTCCGAAAAATGGCGGTCGCCCGTGAGGAAAATCACGCCCGCAATATTGTTTTCGACGATAAAATTAGTTAATTCTTGAAATTCCACGGGATAAAAATAGAAACATTCCTTGTCGGCCAGCGGATTGAGCATCTGTCCACCCGTTACGATAAATTTAAATGTGGCATTAGTTGAAATCAAATTATTCTTCAACCAATCCAATTGTTTTCGACCATAAAAGACCTTTGATGGGTTCGGTTTGTCGTTAATTGAATCGGGTAAGGCATTTGCGGAGCGGTAAAAACGGTCGTCCATGCAATAAAAATCACAGTCCGATTGCTTAAATTTATGATACGTTCCCTGATTATCGGGTTCGCCAAAAGTCTTGTTGCCCCAATAACTTTTGAACAAATCTAACGACGCTTCCTTGAGTTCAAAACGCCCGTCGGAATCATTTGGACCGTAGTCGTGGTCGTCCCAAATCGCGTAATTAGCGCGCGTTGCCCGCAGTTTTTGCATTTCGGGCAACCGAAAATTGAAAGAATAGCGGTACGCCATGCCCGAAGCGGACGAATAATCAGCTTCCCTCAAATACACATTATCGCCCATCCACAGCATAAAATCCGAAGGCATATTGCCCATTGTCTCCAAAATTTTGGGGTCTTTGCCGTAAGGTTTTCCCGGGCGGTCGTATTTTGGGTCGTTGATATAATAGCAAGAACCGAGTAAAAACGAGAAATCGGGCGCGGGTTCCCGCCATTCCCACAGTTTTTTGGTCTTAAAAGTCGTTGGTACTGAGGAGTCCAATTTTTGGTCATTGAGATAAATATCGTATTCGTACTCCGTATTCATGTCGAGTTCCTCCAACACAACTTTCACGGTCGGATAATTCGCGCCGCTCATTTGCAGATTACGGGCTTCTTTTTCCGTTTCAGGTTTACCTTTCACGCGGTATTTGAGCATCACGGACTCAACAGTCGGCGGTGCTTCAAACCAAATCAAGGCTTCGCGGTGTTCGATATAGCCGAGCATTGGCCCCGAAATGAGCTTATTTTGCGCCGATACTGAGAGGTCCAAAAAAATGGAAATAAGAAAAGCGATTAGGAATGTTTTTTTCATTTTAACGTAATTCTATACTTTTTTTTTCAAAAATCAAGAAAAAGCAACGCTTAGTTGACGCGCGCCGCAACAATCGTTTTCAAGGCTTTCAAGGTTTTAAATATTTCAAAAACTTCATCCGTCAAAGCGGAATAATCGCGACTGATTGAGTGTTCTTTACCTACTAACTAAAGTCATAAAATACCAATCGCCGCCAATGACGTGGCAACCGTACATCGGCAAACCGTCGGCGTTCAAAGCCTGTCCCGCGAGCATTGCGGCGAGCGCTTGTCCTGCGGGGTCACCATCGGGATCGGTCATTTTTTTGTATTCTTGAAAAGTGAAATAAGGCATTTCAGGGTCGCGGCGTCCTGATGCCAAAAAGCAATCAGGCTTACCGTATAATCGCCAATCGCCTACTATTGATTCAACTACGCATTCAGAATAAATATTATATTTCAAAGTTGAGTAGCTTACCATGGATAAAATTGGACCGATAAAATGTCTGTCCAGCTCTTGTTCATTCTAACTTCGGACATTGAAATCCAAGAGTTCTTGCAAGTCCAACAAGTTCCCTTTTGTCGCTCGGTTACCGTTTCGGACGATGCCAACCAGCTTTTCAGACTCGTAGCATTTTGATTTGTACCAATCCAAAAGCTTTTTCTAACCAACCCAAGCGGCATTCTCTGAATATTTTTTCCTGTTTCATTGCTTTAAAATTTTACGCAAAAATAGGCTTTTTATCCTAAAAAAGGAAAATATACTGAGGGGTCCTAAAAATAGAAATTTAAAAAATTCACGGCATTCCTTTTGAATTTGATTGATCAAACGCTTAATTCGCACAGCCGCCGTATTTTTACCTTTTTAACAGAAAAATAGATGAAAGAAAAACATCAGAAACATCCCAAATTGACGCGCTCGGATGCGGGCAGTTTTGCGCGCTCGGAGTGGGCAATTATCGGCACGCCTTGCGGGGTTATTCAAGGTTTAGCAAAAAAAATTGCCGAAAAATGGACTTCCGAAAAAGAATCGGGACAAGCGCCTCAGTATAAAGTTGGTTACGTCGATGCCGACCACAAAACGGGCGATAAAAACGACGATTTCACGCCTTTTTCAGCAGAATATACGGATAAAATCGGGTTTCATCGTTTTGATTTTGACCAAAAAGACATCGGTTCTTTTCAATTTCGACCGCTTTTCAACGACGTAAATGTCGTGTTGGTAAACGGTAATCACTTCGCCGCCGCGCGGCAAATCGTCGTACTTGACCCTAAGAAAATGGAGAGCTTGTGCCGAAAATTGGACCGATTAACGCACGTTGATTTGTTCATCAATAATGGTGCGGATTTGACAACTTTTAAAAAGTTGTCAAATCTCGAAAATGAAAAAAAGTGGTCGGATATTCCCGTTTTCAACATTAATGAGATTGATTTAATTGCCGATTATTTAGCGTCAAAAATCACTCAACCAGTCCTGAAATCGCTCATTTTGGCGGGCGGAAAAAGCCAAAGAATGGGTGCCAACAAAGCGATTTTGAGCTATCATGGCAAGCCGCAAACCGAATTTTTGGTCGATATACTAAGGGGTCTAAATGTCGCGCCGCACGTGAGTTGTCGGTCGGAACAAGCCGTTGATTTTATCATGGATTTAGCTGCCGAAGACGTGCCAATTGTCACCGACACTTTTTTAGAATTGGGTCCATTTGGCGCCATTTTATCCGCTTTTCGGCACGACCCGAACGCCGCGTGGTTGGTCGTTGCGTGTGATTTACCACTTTTAGACGCCGAAACTTTGAATTATTTAATTAAAAATCGAAACTTGTCGGCCATCGCGACCGCTTTCAGAAGTCCCGATTCAAAAGACGCTTTTCCCGAGCCTTTAATCACGATTTGGGAGCCGCGCGCCTACCCGATTTTGCTGTCTTTTTTGGCACAAGGCGTGAGTTGTCCGCGAAAAGTGTTGATTAATTCAAACACACATTTATTGGATGCACCAAATTTAGACGCGCTGAAAAACGTCAATACGCCCGAAGAAAAGGCGGCTATTTTACATCAATTTTTCAACGTAACGACTCAGCCATACGACTTTTTAGCTAAAATTAATCGCGAGTAAGTAATTACAATTTTTCAACAATTAAAACCACCACATCATGCCAAGAAAAATCAAATCTGGACTCATTCAAATGAGCCTCCCTATGACCGAAGGCGAAGGCACAATTGATGAAATCAAAGCCGCAATGCTTGCAAAACATTTGCCCTATATCGACAAAGCGGGCGAAGCGGGCGTGCAAATTCTCTGCCTTCAAGAGATTTTTAACACACCCTATTTTTGCCCCGGCCAAGACCCAAAATGGTACGCTTCGGCCGAAGCAATTCCTGGCCCGACGACCGATTTGATGTCGGAATACGCCAAAAAATACAAAATGGTCATTATCGTCCCAATTTACGAAAAAGTGCAAGCGGGCGTTTTTTACAACACCGCCGCCGTGATTGACGCCGACGGCACTTATTTGGGCAAATACCGTAAAAATCACATTCCGCACACGTCAGGTTTTTACGAAAAATACTTCTTCAAACCCGGCAATTTGGGCTATCCGACGTTCCAAACGGCTTACGCTAAAATCGGCGTTTACATCTGTTATGACCGTCATTTTCCCGATGGCGCGCGCATTCTCGGCTTAAATGGCGCCGAAATTGTCTATAATCCGTCGGCAACGGTGACGGGTTTATCGCAATATTTGTGGCAACTTGAGCAACCCGCTCACGCTGCCGCTAACGGTTATTTCATGGGTTGCATCAACCGCGTAGGCACCGAAAAACCGTGGAATTTGGGCAAATTTTACGGCTCATCTTACTTCGTTGACCCGCGTGGACAGATTTTTGCGCAAGCCTCCGAAGACAATGACGAGCTGCTCATTTCGGAATTTGACCTCGATATGATTGACGACGTGCGCAATATTTGGCAATTTTACCGCGACCGTCGCCCCGAAACTTATGGGCAATTGACGGATTTATAAACGCGTTGAAAGCAATTAAAATCAAATATGAAAAGCCGCGCGATGAGGCATCACGCGGCTTTCTATGTTTGATTTTTTATCCAAATACTGAGGGGTCTATTTCAGTCATCATAATGCCCATCAAAGGCAACTATAACAATCAATTCACTAACAACGCGATAAATAATTCGATGCTCTTGATTGATACGCCTTGACCAAAAACCCTTGTATTGATGCCTCAAAGGCTCGGGTTTTCCAAGTCCCTTGAATGGGTCGCGGCTAATGTCTTTAATGAGCCTATCGATTTTCAAGAATATATCAAAATCTTTTTCTGCCCATTACACAAATTCTTGATAAGCGCGCTCTTGAAATTGCACATTTCTCATTTTTTAGACAGATTTTTAACGCGTGTTTCACATTCCTCTCCCGTAAACGAAATTAAATTTTCTCCACGCTCCGTTTCTTCAATTGCTTGTTCTATGCGGCGGCGCATCTCCTCGCGGCTTTCTTCACGTTTAATCCGCACCTGAATTTCAGAATCGTTCCCTTGATAAATGATTTTATTTTATCAAAAAGGCGTTGGTCAAAATCAATTGACGAAACATTAAAAGTTGCTTGAACCACTTTTAAATGCATTTTAATTAAAAAAATCAACAAAATTAAACCATTCAACGAAGTTTTCCAAATCAGTTAGATTTGATTTTGATTAAACGAAGGACCCCTCAGTATTTTAACGAAATTGTAACAAATAAGGGCGAAATATCGTCTTAACTTTGGGCCCTGACTTAGTACCTAATTCCTTCACCTTTCAATTCAAAACATCATGAAAAAGATTGTACAATTATGCCTTATTTTATCCATTTCCTTAACCGCCTGCGAGACGCAACGCATTGCCGTTTTACAACCCCAGATTCCTTCACAATACCTTGATAAAGAAGGGTTTGCGACGCAAAAATCAGATAGTCTCGACGTCACTTTTGGCTATTTATTCAGCACCAAAGACCACTTGGTTTTTGAAGTCTC
Source organism: Saprospiraceae bacterium (assembly GCA_043764555.1). Taxonomy (GTDB): domain Bacteria; phylum Bacteroidota; class Bacteroidia; order Chitinophagales; family Saprospiraceae; genus JAAFJT01. Next base: position 4,323 of record JAYUKJ010000624.1, on the reverse strand, counting down.
GGTCAAAAACAACAGCGCCGACTCCTTGGTCGTTGAGCCGCAAGACTTCTCATTTCAAACGGTTTCGCCAACCGATTCTACGGTGGTTTCTCCACCTTTTTCGGCACAATCTTACACCGACATCACGCGTAAATGGGACGAGCGTCGAAGAGACCGAAATGTCAAAACCACGATTATCGTTTTAGCCGTCATTGCGACCGCCATTGCGATTGACCAAACTTCGTCGAGTAGAAGCGTGCGGCGCTCGGATTTTTCTTCGGCAAACACGCTCACCAATTTAACGGCCGATTTATCCTTCAACTTTTTTGACGCCATGATTCACAACCATTTGTCAAAAAAAGAAGCGATACGCGGTTTGGAAAAAAATCTAATGTTTACCCAAAAAATCGGACCCAAAGAATCGCACATTGGCACCGTTTATTTCCCCCGTTCCGACGATGCGCAACAGCTGCTTTTTAATTTTAAAATGGGTGATAAAGATTTCAAAACACTGTTCAAACAAAGGATTCGTTTAAATTAATTCTTTAAAAATAAACGAAAAACCGCTTTGCAACTTACGTCTGTAAAGCGGTTTTTCATTTATTTTTACGTAAAAACCAGCTTTTTTAGGTCAAAAAAGCCGTTTATACTGAGGGGTCCTATTTTTCAATAGTTGCCGCCGTTTTGTCTTTTTCATACAACGCAATCGCCCACCGAATTTTATCGTAACCGAACATTTCGCCGAAAAACTCGTGCAGTTCACGGAGTTTATAAGGCGGTTCGAAGACGTCCAAACCGTTAGAGATTTCCGCTAATTCGTCAGTCGTAATGAACTGAAACGGGTCAATCGCTTCGCCTTGTTCGTAGAGTTGCATCAGGTGTCCACTAATCGTGACGGGCGACAAAAACCGATGAACGGCAATGTCTTCGATGTGCATACCTGATTTATAAAAATTATACGTTATCTGCGTCGTGTGGATTTTAGCCTCTTTTTCAACCTGTTTCAACTGTTTGATTTCTTCGGGCGAAACGGTTCGGACGTTTTCAGCCGCACTTGTATCGCGCGGACTCACCGAATTTTCCTGCGGCGAAGGCGCCCCGCCGACGACTTGATTGACCGCACCGCTCTCGATAAAATCGGGATTTTCGCTCAAAAACGTCTCGATTTTTGTCAAAAAATCTTCGCCAAATGCCTCAAATTTCAGCTCACCAACGCCACTAATTTGCAACATTTCCGCTTTTGAACGCGGCACGACGGCGGCCATTTCGCCCAACGTCGCATCAGAAAAAATAATGTACGGTGGCACGCCGCGCTCAACGGCAAGGCTGCGGCGAAACTCGCGTAGGAACTCGAAAAGCTCGTTTTTGATGCGTAAACGCGGCGCAACAGCCTCTTTCATCGCTTTTTGCTCCTTCGCTTTGCGCTCAATTTCTTGACGCTCTTTGACCGACAACGGACGGAATAAACGGACTTCTTTACCTTTGAAAAGTACGTCTTGACTCGCGGGCATGAGCCGCAATTTGTGCTTGTCTTCGTAAGCAATTTCCAGTAAACCTATCTGAATTAATTGCCAGATGTAGGATTGCCATTCGGTCGCGGGAACGTTGCGACCCGCGCCGTAAGTTTTGATTTTATCGTAGCCGCGTTCCAAAATTTCAAAGCGCGCAGACCCCCTCAGTACATCCACCAAAAGTGCCATATTCACGTCTTGATTCAGCCGCGTCACCGCCGACAGCGCCATTTGCGCGGTTTTGGTGCCATCCATATATTGCGGCGGCGTTCGGCAGACGTCGCAATTGCCGCAATCTTTATCGTAATTTTCGGAAAAATAATTGAGTAAAATGCGCCGCCGACAGATTTGAGCGTCCGCAAATTGCATCATGCGGTCGAGTTTGGCGTTCTGAATTTCCGCATTTGGCGCTTCCGCAAACATATCTCGATAGGTATTAACGTCGGCGAAACTGAAAAACAGCATCGTGTCCGCAGGCGAGCCGTCGCGTCCCGCTCGACCGATTTCTTGGTAATACCCTTCAATATTTTTGGGCAAATTGTAGTGAATCACCCAACGGACGTTTGATTTATCGATGCCCATCCCAAAAGCGACGGTTGCACAGACGACTTGAATTTTGTCGTTCAAAAAATCTTCTTGTACTTTTGAGCGGCTATTTGACGGCACTTGCGCGTGATAAGCCTCCGCGCGGATGTTCGCAGCCTTGAGTTTGACGGCGAGTTCTTCCGTACTTTTTCGGCTCAAACAATACACAATGCCCGCTTGATTCGGACGGCTTTTGATAAATTCTAAAATTTGCTCAATGCGTTTTTGACCTGGCCGCACGTCGAGACTGATATTTGGTCGGTCAAAAGACGCCAAAAATACGGTGGGGTCTGCCAATTTTAGTTGTTCAACGATGTCGCGGCGCGTCAATTTATCCGCCGTTGCGGTCAAAGCAATGATTGGAATTGTTGGAAATTGTTGTTTCAAAAAGCCCAATTGCGTGTATTCGGGGCGAAAATCGTGACCCCAAGACGAGATGCAATGCGCTTCGTCAATGGCAATTAAACTCAACGGGAGACTTTTTAAAAGCGAAATAAAACCTTGCGACACCGCCTTTTCGGGCGAGACGTACAGTAATTTTAATTCATTTCTAAACAATTGATTTTCAATAATTTGTGCTTCACCGTAGCTTTGCGACGAGTTGAGATAGGCGGCTGAAATACCATTTGCGCGCAACGCCTCAACTTGGTCTTTCATCAATGAAATCAGGGGCGAAACGACGACGGCAACGCCTTCAGTCGTGACGGCAGGAATCTGAAAGCAGATGGATTTTCCGCCACCTGTGGGCATCAAAACGAGACAATCCCGTTTATCAAAAACGGTTTGCACGATGTCTTCTTGCAAAGGGCGAAACGTGTCGTAGCCGAAATATTTTTTCAGCGCGACTTGAGCGGCGGCGAGATTCATACGGTCGAGAATTTTAGATGCTGTTACTTCGCCGTAAATGTAAGATTGTTAATGAATTCTAAACAAATAATTTAGCAAAAAAAGTTTAAATTCGCCATTATTTGTTTAAAAAAGAAAAATGTTAAGCAAATAGCCTTGAGAAAATGTTAAGGTGTTTAGGCATTTATACTGAGGGGTCTTATTTTTATACCCCAATCATGTTAAATATTGTAAGATAACGAATACGATAATTATAAATATAAAATAATTTTAATTTAATATTCAAAATAGTTTTGTTTTCAAAATATCGCAGTTTATCTTTGTTTGGTAGTTAATGCGAATACCCTTCTTTTATGCTACAAAATGACTTAAAACTATTTTTTTAACTAAACTAATCATCGTAAAACATGAAAAAATCCAGTAACACGGCACAAGCGCGCACAAGCGCGCACAAGCGCGCACAAGCGCGCACTCCTTTTCTTTTTTCTGCTGATTTTCAGCGCGACACAAGTCACCCTGATGGCACAAAATAAAGCCTCACCTAATCTTTTCACCGTTGTAGATTTACCTAAAAATCTGACCATAGCCCAAGCAGAAATGGTGGCTAAAATCGAAAAATATCCGAATCTCAAAAAAGTTACCTACGTGGACATCGCCGACGTGGATAAGGTCCAATACCGCGGGTATGTGAGTTTTAGCATCCCCGACGAAGGCGTCAAAACTAAGATCAACGTAAGGCTTAAACGTCTCGAAATAACTAACGCCGAAAAATCCACGGCTTACGGTTTGGGCATGGTTGAAGGTGAATTCAGCGAATTAATGCTCAACAAAGAGAAAGGTTTGGTCTTTGGAACGATGCGATGTGCCGATAAATCGTACATCATCTACGGTATTGGCAAGCATTTGAGCGCAATTTTGGAATTAGACATTTCACAAATTGCCAAAATGGAATGTGGAAGCAATGGCGACTCGGATGATAAACAAGCTGTCAACTCAAGTCCTACATCCACACCTGAACTTATTACAACTTGCCAAACTACCTTAGCGACCACCGTTTTGATTTTGTACACGACGGCAGCAAACAACACTGACCCGAGTATATCTCAAACTGCCATAAATAGCGTCACAAGCCACAATAACATATTGAACAATAGCGCTGTAACAGCCGTTGGCACTCAATTAGTTAGCGTTGGCGTTGAGCCATTATTTGGGTTTGTTGAAAGCACAGATATTGAAGGCGACGTTGGTAGACTCTCAACGAATACTACTGCTACGTTTAGGCGTAATGCAACGAATGCCGATATTGTTGTTTTGCTAACCAACGCAACATACCTAATAAATGGGGGACAAATACTCGGCACAGTTTCACAAATTGACGCTGAAAATCCAAATGCTTACGCCA
>JAYUKJ010000623.1:0-11085 GCA_043764555.1 Saprospiraceae bacterium | reverse complement strand
CGGCTTTGTTGCCCTTTGCGAAGCGCGTTGCGGCGGCCATTGAAGCCGTTGTGCCGTGCAAACGGTGCTTCGTCTCGGCTATCGGTTTGGAGGTGCCGCATACACATTTGCACCTGATTCCTGCGAATAAAATGGGCGATTATAGCTTTAAAAATAAAGTAGATATGTCGGCTGCGGAATTAGCGGAATTGGCCCAAATGATTGCGGATAAATTTGTCTGATTCACGCGTAGTCGGTAACTTTAGTTGCCGCGTAAGTTATCGCGGTAACTGAGGTTGCCGACTACCCGTGAACGTATTTTTTTATCAAATATACTGAGGGGTCCCTTTTTTTATATCTTTGCGCCAAGTTTTAAGTGAAGCGACGTGTCTAAAGCTGCTTTTGATTTTGGCAGTGAGCCAACGGATGCTTTAGATAGTGTGTACTTACTGATAACGACATCGTCGATTTGACATTTTTTTAGAATTTGTTAAATCCTCAAATTATCGGGCTATATTGCCCAATAAAATAGTAAAAATAACCTAAAACCTACTCGTTTTTCGTTTGTGCTGCGCGTTTTTGAAGAAAATAAAAAACAAACAAAGCCTTTTTTGCTTACCGAATCACGTCAAGACACGCGTTAGAACGCATAACAAAAAATCCAACTCAGTCCAAATCCATAGTTCGAGAAAAAGACATGAAATACTTAAATTCTGTACTTGAAACCGTTGGCAACACACCGCTCATTCGGCTTCACCGCGTCGTTTCCGACGTTCCAGCGCTCATTTTAGCTAAAGTTGAAACCTACAATCCGGGTTTGAGCATCAAAGACCGCATCGCCGTTCGCATCGTTGAAGAAGCCGAACGGACGGGCAGATTGCGCGCGGGCAGCACGATTGTCGAATGTACGAGCGGCAATACAGGCATCGGTTTGGCGATGGTGGCGGCGGTGAAAGGCTACAAAATCATCTGTACGGTCAACGATAAACAGTCGAAAGAAAAAATTCAAATGCTTCGTTCTTGGGGCGCGGAAGTCATTGTTTGTCCGTCGAAAGTGCGTCCCGAAGACCCGCGTTCCAACTATTCCGTGGCCGAACAAATTTCAAAAGACACGCCGAATTGCTATTGGGTCAATCAATACGAGAACCCGATGAACCCGTTTGCGCACTACGAAGGCACGGGTCCGGAGATTTGGGAAGCGACCGAAGGGAAAATTACGCACCTCGTTGCCCCGACGGGAACGGGCGGTAGTTTGTGTGGAACTGCGCGGTTTTTGAAGGAAAAGAACCCAAATATTCAAGTTTGGGGCGTTGATGCCTATGGTTCGGTGCTTAAAAAATTTCATGAAACGGGCGTTTTTGACGAAAAAGAAATCTACGAATACTCGATGGAAGGCGTCGGACGGGAGTTTATTCCTGGCTCGATGGACATGAGTTTGATTGATAAATTTGAAAAAGTGTCCGACCGCGACGCCGCTTTGATGGGGCGCCGTTTGGTGCGCGAGGAAGGTTTATGGCTCGGACATTCATCGGGTTCGGCGGTGGTGGCGATTAAACAAATGCGGCATTTGTTGAAGCCGTCGGACGTCGTTGTTGTCATTTGTCACGACCACGGCAGTCGATATATTGGAAAAATTTACAATGACGAATGGATGCGTTCCAAAGGTTTTTTAGAAGAGCATAAAGAAGTCCATAACCGCAAACCCGTTGGTGAACTCGTTGAAGATGCTACCGAATCTCAGCCGTCGGCAACGCCCGCACGGACGAGTTTTTGGCGTGAATCGACGGAAAAATGGCATTTTTTTGCAAAAATACTGAGGGGGGTCTTCGTCGGCAAAGTGGGTAATTAATGCGTTAGTTTAACCATAAAAAAAGCGTTTCAAACCGTCAACCGACTGCTTGAAACGCTTTTTTTATCGAAAATACTGAGGGGGTGCATTCGTGAATAAAGTGGGTAATTAACGGGCGTTGCAGTTTTGTAGAGCTTCGGAATTTGATAATTAAGTAGTTAACTTTAAATAAACGGGAATACTTTAACCCGTAAATCGTTGATAATCAATTATTTGGGTGTAATTCATTTTTCCGTTTATTTACGCTCACCTACTTACAAACTCAAAGCCTGAAAAACGAGCGTTTGGCGTCCCGTTTTTTTGGACGTCACCAAGAGCATATGTCCCGTGGCGTTGTGTTCCACGCTGCAATTCAGAACTTTAATCAAACCCGTTTTGTTGTAATTCGTTGCTTTCATATCTATAAATTCGGCGATATATTCTTCAATGCCCGCCCCTTTGCTCGACCTATCGACGGTGAAAAATATTTTGCGCGGCACCAAAGTCGTGTCATAATAGCCGTATATTGGATTTAGAGCATATATCTTATTCGGGTCGCTGCCAAAACCGCACGTCGTTTTCTCGAAAGATTTGTCTTTAAGTGTGAAAAATTTTTTATATTTGTTGAGCGCAGCTGTCGCACCCGTCTCAATCAATATACTGTCTAAGGTTGTTCCAAACCAAAAGCAATAATCTGAATTTATGGGACTCGCCCACGCCTTAGCGATGCTCGGCGGGAAGACGTTGACCAAGGTCGGAAAGATGATGTCGGGCATAATCGGCGAGACAAAATTGGGATTTTTGAGGTAAAAATCCTTTGAATTCACGATAAAATCGAAGGCTACTTCATCCGAACAATCTAAATCTTGAATTTTCAATTTGGTCGAACCCGCCGCATTTTTGGGAATTTTGACCACCATGCCTACGTTTTCAACAAATTTTTTGGCGCTGTCCGCGACTACGGCGTCGCCAAAAGAAATCGTTTTACCCAAAAGGGACGTGGCGGGCGTGGCTTTAATCAAAATTTCATATTCCGCAGGATTGTTATTTGAAGAAAGCGAAATGCTGCCCACGGGGTCGCATTTGGGATTGCAGTTCGAGGACAGAAAAGCGACCGCCGCAATAAAGACGACGCTGCACGCAAAAGTTAAGGCATTTTTCATCGTTTAATTTTTTTAATGGATTAGAAATCTTGTTTCAAACTATTGAGGGTGGCGTTTATTTTTTCTTCCAAAATGGGCAACAGAATCGTCACGCGGGCGCAAGGTTCTTTGGCGGCTTCGGTCGCTTTTTTTTGCGCTTGCTGCCGACCGAGTTGTCGCGTTAAGTATTTTTTGACGGTTTCGTTCACCGTAAATTCGACTGGATAAACCGTTTTATCGTGAATTTCACTCAAAATATACGTGTAAGTGGCGGCCAATTGCGTTTTTACTGAGGGGTCCTGCCAGTAGTGTTGCACCGCCGTGAGGTGCGCATCTTGCCGCGACAACAGCGTATCGCGCGCAGAATTATAGGCATTAATTCTTTTTCCCAATTGGTTAAGTGCCGCTTCGGTCATAAAATAAGTCGCCACGCGGTCGGGTAAAAGCATATCACGGAGATTGTGGAGGGCGTCTAAATATTGTCGCAAGGCGCTCGAAATACTTTGCAAATGGGCTTGTTTTTGCAAAAAATAATCGCCTTTGGCCGCTATTAATTGCTGCATCGTTTGCCGCAAATCGGCTTCAAGGCGTTTGATAGTATTGTCTTTTTCTTGAAGTGCGGCCTTTGAATCGGCGTTTTGTTGCGCAGAAATCGCCTGAATCGCTTGAATTCGCGCATCGTAAAACAAAATGGTATCGAGCATTTCTCTTTGCAACGTTTGGACTTGTCGCGCGCTCAAACTGTACTTTGATTGCAGCGATTTGACTTTGCCGTTGAGTTCCGCAACCTTTGTTTTCAGGGCGTCATTTTGCTGCGAACACAACAAAACTTCCACATTTGTTGACGGCGGAATGTTGATAAGGCCTTCAATCGGCGCCAATAATTGCCGATTGTCCATGCTTGTCACGGCGATGCGCACAAATTTTTGGTTCGACGACTTAGAATAGAGCGTGAAAGAGCCGTCGGCCGCCGTAATATCGTAGTCGGTATTGCTAATCGCGACGGTCACTTTGGGAATGCCGACGGCTTTGCCGTTAATCATTTCAACGACGCGACCGCGCACTTCGACGACGGGCGTTTGTTGCGCAGCAAGCGGCGAAAACGCCAAAAGCAACGGACTAAACAGGGAAATAAATGTGTTTTTCATCGTCATAGTTGGTTGTTTTATTAAATTATGGTCAAAAAACCTTTTTATACTGAGGGGTCCTCTTTTAAAAAAATTAGAGCGAAAAATGTCCGTTCAATAAATTTTCAGCAAACTCAACACCTTATCATTTACCATCACTTGCCGACTCATAACGAGTTTATTGTCTTCAAAAATGGATAATTCAATCGTATTACCAATATTACTGGGTAAATTCACCGTGTATTCGCCCTTGTCATTCGTCGTTACTTTGGCGATGCCGTTGCCAAAATCCAAGGTTGCATTTTTTACCACTTGCATATCAAATCGAACGAGGCGGCCGCTAAAAGCCGTGGTTGGCACCGCTACGTCAACGATTTTAGACGCTTCTTTCCGAGCGGGTTCGGGCGAAAATCGGTCAATATTTTTCGTGAAATAGAACAAAAACAACAATAAAAGCGCGATTGTTAAGCTAAATCCCACTATTTTCACGTGCTTAATCCCAATCGTCGGTAGATTTATTTTGGGCAACTCAATCGTCGGAACAACGATGTTTGGCCGCTTTATTTTGGGCATCATTATCGGTGCCGTCGGCGGTTTCAGTTCCGCTACTTTATCGACAACGTGCAAAAGTCCATTAACAAGTTGAGCGCGTCGCTGTGACCGCACCGAATAATCTTCCGTCCCCGTAATTTCTAATTTCAGATAATCTTCGTAGCTCGCCGATAGCAAAATAACTTGGTTGTATAAGTACGTGTCTTTCGCTTCTTTTTTCAAAAGGTCAATTGCTTCTTTGAACCGATTATCTTCAATTAAGTCCGTGATAATCTCTTTTTTCATGCGTTTTGCTGTATAAATGCATTATTTATGGCTAAATGAATTTCCCTCCAACGTTATAAAAGCGACCTCATGCCCAAGGTAAATCCCGTAAAACTCTCGCGCACCAATTCCACCGAGCGCAAATTGCTTTCAAACAAAAGCGGTAATTGAACGCTAAAAACCACGCTAAATTTGGGCGTCGGTTGGTAAAAAACGCCGCCCGAAGCGAATAAAGCCTGGCTGAGACGGTACAATCCACCGTCGGAAAATTGCTGCAAACCCATGCCGTAGTTCAGTCCGCCAAACAAAAACCATTGGTCTTGCCACGTTTTGACCACGACGGTTGTACTCAACGACGGAAAATGTTTAGTGCGCTTGTTTTCGGCATTTTTGAACCGCATCGACCAATCCGCTTGAAAGAAATAAAACATTTTTTCGCCCGATTGCACGTAATAAGTCGCCGCAATGCCCGCTTGAAGGCTCTGAACGTCCAATTGCGCCCGCTCGTTTTCGGTACTCGAGGCAGTGCTTTGCGGATAAGTCACGGTTCCTTGCAGCGTCAATTCGGGTATTTTATTGAAAGGCTGCGTGCGCAAACGCAAACCGACGCCCGTTAGCCCGCGATAACTCGCACCCGTTTCCGTTTCGTTGCCAAAAACGCGCAACGGCGAACTCCGTGCGGCTTCGTCTAAACGCGCTTGCGCAAATTTCAATTCAGCGCCTAAATCCCACCGTTTGCTTTTCGAGAAGCCGTAAGCCGCGCGCAAAACGTGTTCGGTGCGCGTGAAGCGTTGTCGGTCCAACTGAAAACCCGCTTGATTGTCGGGATTAAATTGTTTGGAAACAATCCAGTAGGAAGTCAAGCTGTTGACAAGGTTGATTTCTGCCGAATTGCGCGCTAAAATCACGGGCGACAAACCCGTAAAAAAGGTCGGTTCGTCCGTTTTTTCTTGCGCTCGGAGTTGCGTCGAAAAGAGGCACGCCCACGCGATGAGTCCAAATAAGGTTGTTTTTTTCATTTTTACACGGATAAATTAGGGTTATTTTATGACTGAAAACAAGATTTTGAGCGTCAAAATGGGTTTTATACTGAGGGGTCCTTTTTTTTGTTTGAAGTAGGATTAGGATGATTTTGGGTAATAAAAAATCCATCAAGCCAATGGCATGATTCCTTTTTCAAAGCGTTTTGATGGATTAAAATGAGACTTTGCGTGTTACTGAATGGGCTTACGGTGCAGAAGTGCTGCGATTGTCTGGGGTGTTGTTAATTTTTCAAGGTTGTTTCAAAAATGCTGTTGGTCTGTTACGTTAATGTCTGTAAAACTATTCGGAATTATCGGCTTTATGTCGTAATATAGTTTTATTTCCAAAGGTGATGTATTGTTATAGAATAAAAAAAGGGGCATTTTAATACCCAATAATGCTTAATGCAGTTGCGTGCATTAATCATAGCATCAAAGAGACATTAATTAACTATTTTTTTTAAACGGTTATTTACACTTATTAAATGGTTATAAATAAGAGAAAACGGCAAACAAAAATGGCAGCTGTACGCGTGTACAACTGCCATTTTTTGTAAAAATACTGAGGGGTCCCTTTTTTACACCAACACCGCTTTTTCCGTTTTGACATTCAGCAAATCACCCAATTCAACGAACGCTTCTTTCCATTCCACGCTCGGATAGGCGCGGTTGCGCGCGCCGAATTGTTGCATCATGTCGAAGTACAAGTTTTGACTTTTCCAAACGTTTGGCTTCACTTTCATGTCGTTCAAAATCGCCAAAATATCGTTCAAAGACTGCAATTTACTGAGGGGTATGCCCACGCGTTTGGCGCGTTTCAACTCCTCAAAAATGCGCTCACTTGCTGCCAATTTAAACGTGCCTTCGTCGGTGAAAGCAATTGTCCATTTTTTGAATTCATCCAAAAAACGTTTTAAGTCGTTGATTTCCAACTCTTCACGACTAAAGAAATTCTTTAAATCGTTGTTCAAAACGTACTGAACCGCGCTTTTGTAAGCATCAGGAACGGCAACGCCCGACATCAACAAACCCGACATCAATTGGTAATTATTTTCATAAATTTTACGGAAAGACGTCTCCACGTCGCGGAGGTTTTTCTCCGTGATTTGGTTGATAATCTTCTGTTTTTCTTCTTTGAACAACTCCCAAATCGTGAATTTCTCGGGTCCAAAATGCTTTTGAAAAGCGCTAATCACGCCCGCCAAATCGACTTTTTCAAACGCCGTTTTCACTTTTTCGTACATTTCGTCAAACTCCGCCCTGTCCATATTGAGCGAGATATTGCCAATCAAATTGAGTTGACCCAAATGCAAAACGGCAAAGCTGAAATGTTTTTCAGAGTGCGTAATTTTTGACCGAACGACCGTCCGACCAACTGCCAACATCTGATTTCCCGCCTCAATGCGCTTAAAAAACTCACTTGTTGCGCTATAATTGAAGAAATCGAGTTTTTCAGGATATTTTTCAAACAATGAACTCGCCGCGTAATGCATCCCCACGCGCGTCAAATCAACGAAAGCAGGGCGCACGTTTTTCTCATAAACACCGCCGCCATCGCCGTATTCGGGCAAATTACTCGGTGCTTGCGACAGCCTAAAAATAAATTCAGCTTCCAATTCCACGTCCGCCACTTGCTTCGCATAGTGAATCGCCCGACAAGCGTACTGCAAAATTTGGGCATTTTCTAAACCTGAAATTTCATCAAAAAACCAACCGCAGCTCGAAAACATTAAAATCGCGTTGCGTTGCAGTTCCAACAAACGGAATAGATGCACTTTTTCGCGTTTTGTCAATTCCCGACTCGCTTGTTTAATCATAAATCGGTCAATGCTTTCTTCCGAGCGGTCGAGCAGGACTTCAATGTATTCATTTCGGACTTTCCAAACGTCTTTCACGTATTTTCCCGCTTCCGCTTCGTAAATCGGAATCAACTCATCGCGCAACCAATTTAGCGCAAAACGCAAGGGTCCACGCCATTTTTGGTGCCAACGCCCGTAGCCGCCGCCCGTGTTGCAGCCGCAATCCGACTGCCAGCGCTCGACGCCATGCACACAAGACCACGACGAATTTTCGTGAATTTGGGCTTCATACTGAGGGGGGAACATTTCGAGGTATTCACCATAATTGGTGAGCTTCGCAAACGATTTTTCCTCAATATGATTCAAACAATCCGCCAAAGCCATTTCGCCCAAACGGTGATGATGCCCATAACTTTCGCCATCGGTCGCAATGTGAACGAGTTGCGGCTCATCGGAACCATCAAACGCCCCCAACAAGCGATTTGCAAACGCTTTTCCGCTGTTCAACAGACCTTCAAAAGCGACACCTTGCGCGACATTTCCGTTGTAAAAAAACAAGGCAATCTCTTTTCCGCTCGGCAATTTGCAGAGATACGGGCGGCGGGTGTCAATATTTTCGTTGTGAATATTTTCAAAATTAGCACCGCCAATTTTGCGAATGGCCTTTGCTTGACGCGGCGCGAGAATCGTGTATTTGATGCCATAATCCGCCAAAACCTCCAAAGTATCCGTATTTGCCGCCGTTTCAGCGAGCCACATGCCTTCGGGTTTTCGGCCAAAACGATGCTCAAAATCGCGTAAACCCCAGTAAACTTGCGTGATTTTGTCTTGCAAATTCGCCAAAGGCAGAATCAAATGCGAATGAACCTGCGCTACCGCCGAGCCATGACCCGTGAATTGTTTGCGGCTTTGACGGTCGCCTTCTTGAACGAGCCGATAGGTTTCGGGGTCAGCTTTTTCCATCCAACTGAGGAGCGTTGCCCCAAAATTGAAACTCATCCGACTGTAATTGTTCTGAATTTTGACGATGCGATTGTCGCTGTCCAAGACACGCGCCACGGTGTTTGTCGCATAACATTCAAAGTTAATACGGTCGTTCCAATCGTGAAACGGTGCGGCGGATTCTTGCTGTTCGATGACCTCTAACCAAGCGTTTTCACGCGGCGGTTGATAGAAATGTCCGTGGATGCAGATGTATTTTTTCGACATAAAAATTAGGTTGGTGAATTGTCAATATGTAAAGGTAACACTAAGGTAGGGATTTAAGGAGCGTCTGAAGGAAAAAAACTAAATGGATGAGTGATTAGGAAAAGGATATAAAGTAGGTAAACAATTATTCTTTTTATTAAGCGTTGAGAATGAATTTTTTATGAATATATTTTATAGTATATTTGATTTCGATTTTTCCTAATGACATCCTCTCTGTGTTTTGAAAGAAGAAGACAATTTTTTCCTTAAAAGCGCTTTTTTTGTAAAAATATTGAAATGCTACATATTTAAAATGAATCATTTTAGTGGCTCCGTGGCTTGTCAATCTATGCTTGAAACAGTGTGAAGCGGAAGCGTTGCGTTTTTTGAAAAAGGACCCCTCAGTATAAAAGCCATCCCGTTAACTAACGGGATGGCTTTTATACTGAGGGGTCCTTTTTTAGCAAAAAAAATCCCATCCCGATTTTCTCGGGACGGGATTCTTTTTTATGGATAAGAAACTAAGGCTTATTGCTTTGCCAATTTCTGTTTCACTTCAATGATTTCGTACGTTTCAACAAAGTCACCGACTTCAATATCGTTGAAATTATCAATCATCAAGCCGCACTCAAAGCCAAATTTGACTTCCTTAACGTCGTCCTTAAAGCGTTTAAGGGACGCCAAAGTACCCAATTGGTTTTCTTTGACTGGGAAGACAACGATGCCTTGTCGAATAACGCGGAGGTAGTTTTTGCGGTCAGCTTTGCCCTCTTGGACGTAGCAACCCGCAACTGTACCGACCTTCGTAATCTTGAACACTTCGCGGACTTCGATGGTTGACGTGACTTTTTCCTCTTTCGTCGGCTCCAACATACCCTCGATTGCCGAACGGATTTCGCTGATTGCCTCGTAAATGATGGAATACGTCTTGATTTCGACGCCTTCGCGCTCCGCCAATTTCTTGGCGTTCGGTGAAGGACGCACTTGGAAACCAACGATAATCGCATCGGAAGCCGAAGCCAACAAGATGTCCGATTCCGTAATCGCACCGACTGCCTTGTGGATAACCCGCACGGCAACCGTTTCTTGCGATTGTTTCAACAATGAATCCGCCAAAGCCTCGACCGAACCGTCCACGTCGCCCTTGATAATCAAGTTCAACTCTTTGAACGTTCCGAGCGCCAAACGGCGACCGATTTCGTCCAAACTGATACGTTTTGTCGAGCGAGCCGATTGTTCACGTACAATTTGTGCGCGTTTGTTCGCAATTTCCTTCGCATCGGATTCTTTTTCCATCACTTTGAAAATCTCACCCGCTTGCGGCGCGCCACTCAAACCCAATACTAAAACGGGCGTTGATGGCCCGGCTTTCAAGACTTTTTGACCGCGTTCGTTGAACATTGCCTTTACCTTTCCTGCTGTTTCACCCGCAACGAGTGCGTCGCCGATTTTCAAAGTACCCGCTTGAACGAGCATTTTGGTCACATAACCGCGACCTTTATCCAAAGAAGCCTCAATGACCGTACCGCTTGCGCGTTTGTTCGGATTGGCTTTCAAATCGAGCAATTCTGCTTCCAACAAGATTTTTTCGAGCAATTCAGGGACACCATCGCCTTTTTTCGCCGAAATATCCTGCGATTGGAACTTACCGCCCCACGATTCAACGAGCAAATTCATCTGAGCCAACTCGCCTTTAATGCGTTCTGGGTCAGCACCCGCTTTATCAATTTTGTTGATGGCAAAAATCATCGGAACACCCGCCGCCTGAGCGTGGCTAATCGCCTCGCGCGTTTGTGGCATGATGCTGTCGTCCGCCGAAATAATTACGACCGCAACGTCTGTCACTTTCGCACCACGCGCACGCATTGCCGTAAAGGCTTCGTGACCTGGCGTATCGAGGAAGGTAATTTTTTTGCCATCGCCTAATTTCACTTCGTAGGCACCAATATGTTGCGTGATACCCCCCGCTTCTCCCGTTGCAACGTCCGCTTTACGCACGTTGTCGAGCAAAGATGTTTTACCGTGGTCAACGTGGCCCATGATGGTAACGACTGGCGAACGGAAAATCAAATCTTCTGGAGAATCTGGTTCTTCTTCAACAATGGAGACTTGCTCTTCTGCCGAAACGAATTCTACTTCGTGACCAAACTCACCCGCGATTACTTCAATCAATTCAGCGTCGAG
>JAYUKJ010000622.1:0-11085 GCA_043764555.1 Saprospiraceae bacterium | reverse complement strand
AAAAACGTCAGATGAAGAAGTTATTTACACTTTTATTGCCCATTTGGGCAGCAATCGGCACGCTCTCCGCGCGCCCCGTTGACCCACAAACCGCCGCTTCCGTAGCGCGCAATTTTTACACCTACATTCAGCCAAATGCTGCCGTTGGTTCGGTTCAAATGTCCGTGGCTTATCAGTCGCAAGGCAAGCCAATGAACGATTTCGCCGCCATAATCACGTATTTTTACGTCTTCAACGACGCAATTAACAAAGGCTACGTCATTGTGTCGGGCGACGACCGTGCGCTGCCCGTTTTGGCGTATTCGACCGAAAGCGATTTCGACCCCTCAGTATTGGCGCGCCAAACGAACACCGCAAAGTGGTTGGAGATGTACAAGGCTGAAATCCGTGATGTGATGGAAAACGACGCGTCAAACGTGGTTTTGCCCGCCCAAGACTGGGCAAAATGGCAACGTGCCGACAATCCGAAAGCCTTAGGCACCCGCGGCGTTGCGCCCTTAGTAGCCACGCGTTGGAACCAATTGCCTTACGAAAATGCGTTTTGTCCTTACGATGCCGATGCGGGCAAACGGTCTGTAACGGGTTGCGTGGCAACGGCCATGGCGCAGATTATGAAGTATTGGAGCTATCCAACGAAAGGAACGGGCTATTCCTCATACCAACATCCCAATTATGGCACATTATCGGCGAATTTTGGCAACACCACTTATGCTTGGTCGTCGATGCCCAATACCCTCAATAGTGCCAATTCAGCCGTTGCCACTTTGATGTATCATTGTGGCGTTGGTGTTGATATGACTTACAGTCCGACAAGTAGCGGTGCGTGGGTCATTAGTGCCAACACGACAACCGTCAATTGTTCGGAATATGCCTTTAAAACCTATTTCAATTACGCTTCCAGCTTGCGCGGTTTGAAACGCATTAATTACGCCACAAGCCAATGGGAAACATTGCTGCGAACGGAATTAGACGCAAAACGCCCCGTTATGTATGACGGTTTTGGCGGTGGTTCGGGCCACGCTTTTGTCTGCGATGGCTACGACAACAACGGCTTTTTTCATTTTAATTGGGGTTGGGGCGGCAATTTCGACAATTACTTTATGACAAGCGCTTTGAATCCATCGGGAACGGGAACGGGTGGAGGAAGCGGTGGCTACAACAATGGACAAGAGATTATTATCGGCATTCAACCCGCTACGGGCGGTGGCGGCGGCGGTGGTGGTGGCGGAACAACCCCGCCAAACATTCAACTTTATACGAGCATTGTCGTCAATCCCGACCCGATTCCTTACGGCAGTCCTTTCACAGTCAAATTCAATCTGGTCAACAAAGGAACGACCAATTTTAACGGACTCATGACGGTCGCTTTGTTTGATGAAGACGATAATTACGTCGATACTTTGGGACAATTTACGACCGTTGGCGCGGGTTTACCGCCGACTTACATCTTCGCTGGCGGCGGTTTGACGTTTACAAAAAACGATTTAGACGCCCCGCCAGGCCTCTACACGCTCTGCGCTTTCGTTAAATCGACGGGCGGCGAATGGGTTTTGGTCGGCGATGGCGCTTACGAAAACTGCATCGAAATAGAGATTGAAGAAGACAATACAAACGGATTGGCACTCTTCGCACCGATTACAACGAGTCCGTCAATTATCACGCTCAACAGTTCTTTTACGAGTAAATTTAACGTCGTTAACAACGGAACAACGGCATTTAGTGGTAAATATTCCCTTGATTTACACGAGTTAGACGGTACATACGTGAAGGAATTAGCGGCGTGGACAACGAACAGTCCTTTGTTGCCTAACAATAGATACTCCAATAATTTGGCGTCAAATCCAATCACTTTGACGAGTGCCGAAACGCCGCCAGGCACATATCTCATAGCCGCTTGGTCGCAAAAAACGGGCGGCGATTGGGAATTGTTGGAGTCGGGCAGTTTCAAAAATCCGATTCGCGTGGTTGTGTCGAGTCCGCCGCTTCAAGGTGATATTTACGAGCCTAACAATTCGACTGCCGCTGCTTACGCTTTTATGCCAAGTTACAACGGCAGTAATATTGCTAAAGCCGTGACCAATGGTTCCAATTTTCACCTGTCCTCCGACAACGATTATTTCAAAGTTGCGCTACCCGCGGGTTACAGATACAGCATCAAAGCGCGGGTGCATGACCGAGATAATAGCGGCGACGGACAGACTTACACGTCCGATGTTTTGATATCTTATTCAACGGGCGGTGCTTATTCTGAGCCTTATGACGTCGGGCCGTCCAATGATTTTGTGGTGCAGGGCGCAACGGGAAAAGTGTTGACGTTTTGGGTTGCGCCGTACTTCGCGGGATTCATTGGCACGTATAAATTAGACGTTCAGATTACCCGCGTCGTGAGCAACGCTGTTGAAGATTTGACGGACAAAATTGGCTTAAAAGTCGCGCCAAATCCCGTAAATGAGGCGTTAAATATCTTGTTAGATGCGCCAGCCACGGACATTCAAAGCGTTCAAATCTTCGATATATTAGGACGGCAAAAGTGGGCGGCAAACGCTTCAAATCAAGCGTTTTCGACCATGACTGTCCCTACTTTAGATTTTACCGAAGGCGTTTATGTCCTTAAAATCAATACCGTTAAAGGCTTTGCCAAGCAGAAATTTATCGTTAAACATTAGTCCATAATTTTACTTAAAGAAAACGCCTTATACTGAAAAGAAGACCCCTCAGTATAAGGCTTAAATTTTTTCAAAAATGAAGTATTTTATCTATTTCCTGTCCCTCTGCGGCGCCATGAGTTGTGCGCAACAAGTAAGCGCGCCGCCGCAAGTCAAACTACCTAATAGCGGGTCGGTCAACGTGACAGCGCCGACAATTGTCTATAAAATGACGGGCAATTATTGGCAAAATGTTCCCATTACGCTGTCCGACGATAAAACCCAAATCGTGAGTTATCCGCATCCAAAAGACCTGTTCTTGACTGGCAAACTCGCCACGCCTTCTCCCCTACCCGATGGTTATTGGCTCGACAATCGCGGCATTTCGCCCAACGTTGCCTTCACGTCTTGGACTTACGAAACGTACAGTCAACTCGAAACACCCCCCTCAGTATCCGAGCTTTTCAAGGCCATTATTGACAAAAATCCCATTGCCGAAATGTGCGATTGCGGCAGCCGCTCGGCTTTCTCATTGCCCGTTGAAACACCGTTAAAAGCCTTGATTCGACAGCAAGAATTGAATAAAAAATGCCGTAAAATCAAGTAAAACCAACGCTACCGTCTAATCTGTGGTCAAAAATTCCAAAGCGGAAACTGCTGTAATCAAATAATTTTTCTTTATAAAATAATGATTATCAAGTATTTATAAAAAAATGGTCACATTTTTTCTTTTTGACTGCTAACATTTTCAAAGATGTGCGATAACTAAGTAGGCGCTAACAAACTTCCATTTCTCAACTACTTAAAAGCATCGTTTATGAAAATTTCCGCATTCATCAAGACCCTTGATGGCAAGACCTTTGTTTGCCGTGAACCCTTCAATCAGACGGAATTGAAGTCACTTTTCCAACTGCGCTACCACGTCTATCGCGCCTCGTCCAACGAGTTTCTCTTCCCCGAGAATCCCTACGAAATGGACATCGACGCCTACGATATGCGCGCCTATCATTTTGGCATTTTTGAATGCGACGGCAACCGCCAAATCGCCGTTGGCTCCATGCGCCTCATCACGGAAGAAGCAACGCGGTTTGCGCCAATGATTCGCGCAATTGCCGCACCTTACGGCGATTTGTTGGATAAAATTGAGCCACGACACCTCATTCCGTTGCCGATTTTCAAGTTTTTTGACGCATCCGATACCCATAAAATGATGTCGGCATTCAAAAAAGATTTTACCGAAATCTCCGAAACGGGTCGATTTTGCCTCCATGAATCGCTGCAAAGGAGTGGTTTGGCGCTGTTTTCCGTTAAATCCATGATTAGCGCCAGCCTCGATTATCTCTCCGAAACGGGCGTCGTGCTTATCATTGTGAGCGAAATGCACGCGCAGATGTACGGTCGTTTTGGTTTTGAGCCGTTCGGTCACGTCCCAAAATCGGACGAAGCACCCGAGAATTTTGTGCTGCTCAAAATCAGCATGGAGCAAGTCCGCGAGCGCCTGATGCGCGAAGAAACGCTGCGGTTGAATTTGCCAAAAACGGCGCGTTTTGCCGATGCGCCGATTCTGAAATCGAAGGACAATGAGCCGCAAATTTAGATACAAGCAATCGAGCAAACTTAAAAAAAAATGCTGCAAATCAGGTTTTGTCCCTGTTTTGCAGCATTTTTTTTTGATTGTTTTTTCACTCAATCACGTGACTATTTCATTTAATCCCCGCTTTATCTAATGTCTGCAAAATGCTCGAAGCGGCGGCGCCAAACTGCGCCTCATTTCTGATTTCACTCAAATAGACGCGCAGAGAATCGGTTTTTCCTGCCGCAATTTGCGCCAAAGCACCGTAATAACGTCCTGAAGCCGACATATTAATCGGTATTTTGGCGTAATCACCATGCGCAACGCGGCTCAATTCTTCAACCGCTTTTTCGTTGTCATTATTTTAATTTTTAAAAATGACCCCCTCAGTATATCGCCATTTTCTAACGTATTTTCGTAAAAAAAACGATTTTATACGCCAATAAGCTTGTTTTGCCATAACTTCATGCGTTATCTAAAATTATTTTCTAAACCATAAGCAATCAATAAAATGAAAAAAAGCAATATCGAACGCCAAACCATCAACGATTTAGAAGCGCTTTCCACTCATTTTCTCGACCCAACCGAGCCGCTCGCTAAGGTGTATAAAGAGAAAATTAGTGGACTCATTGAGTCGCCTTTTATGTTCAATTCCTTTCATTGGGTAACCGACATCCCTAAGCGAGAGCTTTTGTATAAAACAAACATTAAGAAGATTTTAGGCTACGAAGAAGCGGAATTTTCGCTCGAAAAAAGCATCCAAATCATCCACGAAGGTTATCGACATTTCGTAACGGAATACGGATTGATGGCTTATCGGATGCTTACCGAGCGGGAATACCAGTCGCTGAGTGCCGTTTCACATTATTGTATTCAATATCCGATGCAGCACAAAGACGGGCATTATCTGCTCGTTCAAATGGATGCTTCGGTAGTCCAAGTGGATGAAATGGGCAATCCGATTGCTAATTACAACCGTTTTGAGGTCTTGGGCAAATACCTAAACGTGCCGATTATGATTCGTCCGCGCGTCTATTTTCGCACGTTGACGG
This sequence comes from Saprospiraceae bacterium, assembly GCA_043764555.1. GTDB lineage: Bacteria > Bacteroidota > Bacteroidia > Chitinophagales > Saprospiraceae > JAAFJT01. Next base: position 5,815 of record JAYUKJ010000622.1, on the reverse strand, counting down.
CTAATTATTTGGAACTTAAAGCGCAAAAAGCCGAAGCCGAATTGTCCGAACGGGTCAAAAAAAGCCTCTTAGACACAATTGGTTTTACGAAGGCCGAACAAGACATTTTGCTGTTGAGCCTCGACAATAAAAACACGGCAATTGCCGAAGAAAGACACGTGTCCATCAACACCATCAAAACCCAAAACAAGAGTATTCTCGAAAAAGCGCATGACACGCTGTCGCCGAGTTTCAGAGACGTAAAAGCAGTTGCGGAATATCTTAGAGATATAGATATTATTTAATTGAATACCCGATTCAGAGTGGAAAGCGGATGTTAAATAATTAAAATAATCATACAAATCATTACCATAGTGATGCTTTTTATGACGTATTATATAAACATTTGCTCATCAAACTTATGACAAACTCCTACACGTCAACACACCAACTGCACGCTTGATAAACAGTCTTTTTCAAAAACACTTTCATCAAAAAAAATAAGACAACGAGACTGGGAAGGACCCCTCAGTATCTCAGCCTTTTTATTGCTTTTTTTCATCTAAAACAAGCCTAATTCATGCGAAAAGCACTCATTTTTATCCTATTGCTCTCATTAAGCGTTCGTGCCAACGCCGCTCCTTCTCAAACAAACAAGCAACTTGTTTGGCAAACGCCGCAGGCTGCCGACGCGCAAGACATTGTGGTCATTTACGCCGACGCTTCGGGCGACATTCGTTCACCGATTTTAAAAGTCCGCTATCAACCAAACACGGCAACGGCGGCGACAAAAGCGAACCTGTATGTGTTGTCCATTGGCACAACAACCGATTTGTCTTTTACGATGAAAGATGCCTGCGATTTTGCCAACGCTTTTCGCGGACAAGGCGAAGGAAAAGACCCGCTTTATGGTCAAGTGACGATTTTTCCTAATCTTATGGGCGCAGCGGCAACGGGCAACGGCATGGGCAAAACGCTCGAACAATGCACCGAAGCCTTGCGGACAGTCGTCAAAGCGGACGATATTTTTATCCTCTTTTTATCGTCTCACGGCTTTCGAGCGGGCGACGATTACTACATCGTCGGCAGCGATTTAGACCGACATTCGGCCATGCGGTTTTCTTCTTTGAAATACAGTGATGTCATGGGTCTTTTGGCAACATTGCCGTGTAAAAAGCTCATTTTTATCGACGCTTGCCAAAACGCACCCGAATTTATTGCCGAAAATAGTGTCTATAAAGAGATAAAACGCCTCACAACGGGCAAGCCAAATTTTGCCGTTTTTACGTCAAGTAGCGCGGGTGAAACGTCAATCGAAATGGACGGACAGGGCTTGTTTACGGCAGCTATTTTGGAAGCCTTGTCGGGCAAAGCGGACAAGGGCGCTAACGCAAACGAAGACGGTTATGTGAGCGTAGAAGAACTAAAAAGCTATCTGTATTGGCGCGTCCCGCAATCGAATCCAAGACAACATCCCGACTTGGTTTGCAACACTTTAGACAATCCGTTTTTATTTTATGTGTCTCAATTTGGCAAAAAAACCAAGCTCTGCGAAGACGGTGACGTGCCTGATACTGAGGGGTCCTTCGGTGTCAAAATCTTAAAAGAAAACGGTGCGCCTTTTCCCGAATTGACCAATGCCGTTATTGATTATCACGTCGGCAAAGGCATCAAAGCCGATACGTATGATGAGACACAGCTGCGCCGTTTCAACCAAATTTTTATAGGACAATTGAGTTTGCGGCCAAGTGACCCTAAATCGGTTATAGTTGGTGGTGAAACGGTGTCAACGGTCACCATTTTTGCCACAATCAAAGGGCAACTTTACGAGAAAGTGCGCTATGAAGGTAAGCCTAAAATGTTCCCTAAACGCGACGTTCTCATCAATTACGAATTTGAAGCGCCGCCCGACATCTCCGAATCGGACTTGCGCAAGCGATTAATCGGCGGTTTGAAAAAGCAATTGCCTAAAGTGACGCTTATTTTGAGTCGGAAATAATTTTTAAGGACCCCTCAGTATATGAGCATAAAATCGGGTTTTTCAACGGTTTGTAACGCGACATTAAAGTCGCGCCAGTAGTTTCTGCTCTAACATTTGATTTCTATTTCTTAATAATTAAATTTTTTTTTCAATGAAAATCACCACTTTAGTCGCGAGCTTATTGCTCCTCACCACTTGCCTTTTAGCGCAATCTAAGCCTGTTATTGGCATCACGGAATTTGGACGGACGAGTTTTCAAGACTCCATTGCCGCCAAAATCATTTCCGAAAAAATCACGACGGCATTGATTAGAAGCAGGCGCTTTCAAGTGCTGCCGCGCGCCGATTTCAAAATCCTAAAATCGGAAATTGACATCACCAAAGGCGAGGATTTCATCAACTCGGAAGTCGTGAAACAAGGGCGGCTCAAAGGTGCCAAATGGCTCATCGTTGGCAACGTCACGCTCACGGATGTCTATATCGCAAAAACGGGTGGCTACAATGCCCGTGTCGATTTCAGCCTATAAGGACCCCCTCAGTATTTCACGTAAAAATGCGTTAAAAACATGAAAAAAACCTTTTTAATTGGCGTCGTGGGACTGTTTTTCAGTCCCATGCTGATGGCTCAATTGACAGATGCTCAATTGTTGGACCTCGTAAAACAGCAATTGACCGTCATAATTGTCCCCGATGCTACGGAAAAAGACGGTGACAAACTCATCGAAATGTTTGAAAACGACCCGTGTTTTCGCACGGCAAACAGCGCTTTGAGCAAAGCCTTGTTAGACAATGGGTTCAACCTTTTCGATTTCCGCGAAGCACTGGAAGAGGGACGCCGCAGGCGAAAAATCATGCCTAATCCTAACGCTGATTTGTTTGCATTAGCGGTTGATTTTGCGCCCGTTGACGTTGTGGTTTATCTCCGAAAAATGTTTGAAACAAACCGCAATGCTCCCAACGAACACCGCGTTGTCATTGAGATTAGAGCCGTTAACAAATACACCGCGCAAAATTACGCGACCATCGAAAGTTGCTTTTCCAATTGGATGCGCTCGGAAGATTGTTCGGCTTTGGTCGGGCAAGCGCTCAGAGCTTGCGCTATTATCGAACAATTTCCACCTCAACTCACCAAACGTTTTGCCGATGAAGGCAAACGCGGGCGAACTGTTGAAGTGCGCCTCATGCCATCCGCGGGCGGTGAACCCATGACGACGGAAAATGAAGAGACAATTAACGAATGTTTAGACAGTTTGGCGCTGCCAAATTCGATTAAAGAAATAGGAACCAGCGAAAATATCAAGCGCGTAACCCTCCGAATACCGTTCTACAAAACGGACACTAAACAGGCTAATTCACCCAATAAACTGTCGATTAGCGTGGAAAAATACTATAAAACCCGTAAACCTGAAGCCGTCCGTCGGATATGGGTTTTGATGCAACTTTCGGTCAAGGCGAAGCGACCGTTGTGCCACTTGTTTTGAGCGTGACGGCTCAGTAGATTTGGAAAAAGGGGCCCCCTCAGTATAAAACGTTTTTTTTTAATCTTAAATCATAGTAACAATGAATATCTCTAAAATTTTAATCGCGCTTTGTTTGATGATTTCTGCTGTTTGCTTTGGGCAAAATGAAACTGAACCAAACAACACTTTTGGGCAAGCTAATGTCCGAACTTTGGTAAACCTTACCGATATTGTCAAGGGAAGTATTTGCCCGACTGGTGACCTTCTCTCGACAAAATTTGCCTTCAATAATAAAGACCCCTCAATATTAGAAAGTAAAATGCCCATAAAACACGGTTTTACCGATGTTTTATGGGCATTTTACATAGATTTTGCATAGATTTTGCATAGATTTTACTGTTTTGTTTTATAATTCTTCTCTGTCCCAGTCATCTACACCTTTTTTTGTTCTTGAAAAAACAACACCAATTCCTGTAATGGGTTTGTTGAGATGTCTCAAATTAGCGGCATAATCTCGGTCTTTGATACACTGAATAGCAGCTTTTGCTGTTTCATCCAACTTGAATTCAAATAAAAAGATGCGTTCTGCTGTTATCAAAACTGTGTCCATGCGTCCGATATGCGTATGCATTTCGCTTCTTGGGTCACTGCCAATCATTGTGAAAATCAAATGGATAATGGCGTGAAAAAACTTTTCTTCGTTGTTGATATAGTTTTGGTCAGGAACAGATTTTACCAAATCATTGATAATCTTAATAACTTCCGCAAGGTTGTTGTGTGCCAATGCGCGTGAAATATTGGCAGCATAAGGAACAGTCACGGGCGTTTCTGTAAACTCACTTAGTAAAAATTGCCCAAAAGCCTTTCTTACTTCTTGATTCGGATAGTTAAGAATAAACGTTCCTTGATTCGTTTTTTCTTTGATGGTTAAATAGCCCGTTTGCAATAAGATAGAATTGACATCTAAGGCATCAAATTGTTCCAATCTGAAAGACTCCAAAATCGTATCATTCACTTCCGTTTCTTCCAATTTATAGCTAAATCGTTTCCTCAATAATCGAACAAGAAACGTTGGTGTACCCGACTCAAACCAAAAATTACTGTATGTTTTTTGTTTGAAAAATTTAAGGACTGAAAAAGGATTATACACAAACGTCTGACCATCCCAACTGTAACCATTGTACCATATTTTCATCTCTTCAAGCGTATTGGTTGGCATCGTTTTGAGATAAGCCGCAAAATAATGCTCCAATTCTGCTTGTGTGTAACCACAAAGTGCCGCGTAATGAGGGTCAAGGGTTAAATCAGTTAAGTGATTTAACTCAGAAAAAATGGACACTTTAGAGAACTTAGAAACGCCTGTAATCAATAAAAATCGAATGTCTTTTGAGGCATTTTTGAGAATACTAAAAAAATGTTTGAGAATATCCCGTTGCTCATTCGCCTTTTCTAAATTGTAAGGGTCAATATAATCAACAATAGGTCGGTCATACTCATCAATCAAAATGACCACTTGCTTACCCGTTTTTTCAACCACATTTTCAATCAATTCCTCGAAAGCCAAACTTGGATTTGTGTTTTCTAAGGTTAAGCCAAAAGAACGGGCGATTTTATTAAGCCTTTTAACCAAAGCATTTTTAAGACCTTCTTCATGTCCAATCGCATCAAAGGACATACGAATGACGGGATTAGTCTTTGACCAATCCCATTTATCTTCAATCCAAAGTCCATTAAACAAGGCACAATTACCCGAAAATATTTCGGCTATCGTATCCAATGTAAGTGATTTACCGAAGCGGCGTGGACGCGACAGAAAATAAGCGCTGTTCGACGGACTGCATAGGTTATAGATGTATTCAGTTTTATCAACATAAATAGCATCGTCTTCGCGGACGCCTGAGAAATATTGACGCCCAACGGGTAAATTTCGTAACTTTTCCATGATGTTTAAATTTGGGCGCAAAATAGCCTTTTTTTTCAAAATATACTGAGGGGTCCCTTTTCTCGGAACAAACCCGCTTCAAGAAAGAGGACCCCTCAGTATTAGGAAGAGAAATGCCCGTAAATTAGCGTTTGAGCGCTGATTTACGGGCATTTTTTAACAATCAAGCAACCCATCTTCTTTTACTACCTTACATAGTCAGCATACAATAAATTTAGTCCTACCCTACTAAACAATTTTAGAAACTGTAAATAATCTGCGCAAAAAGCAAAAAGGGCGACCGTGAAAGTCGCCCCTTCGTATATCTCTGGTAGTCAAGCATTTGTAGGGGCGACCTTCTGGTAGTCAAGCATTTGTAGGGGCGACCTTCACGGTCGCCCTCTTCACGGTCGCCCTCTTCACGGTCGCCCTCTTCACGGTCGCCCTCTTCACGGTCGCCCTCTTCACGGTCGCC
>JAYUKJ010000621.1:0-3201 GCA_043764555.1 Saprospiraceae bacterium | reverse complement strand
GTCGGTGCGTCGTTTATTTGACTCAAATAAGTGTCCGCTTCGTTTTTTATTTGCTTCGTAATTGAGGCAAAACGCGCTAAGTCTTTTCTTAAATTCTTGTTCATTTTAATTATTTCTTTTTCTTTTTAAGCGTAATTAAGATAACCCCATTTACACCTCTTATACCGTAAATGACCGTTGTGTTTTTGTCCTTTCCGCTCAATACATCTATTTTTTCAATCGTTTCAGGGTTTAATTCGTTGATTATATTTGCATAATCCTGAACTGTTTGTGAGTCAATATAAACACCATCAATAACGATAAGTGGTTGTAAATCTTTGGATAATGAACTAATGCAAACCATCCCGCGACGAGGTGCAGGATTTTTAAGAGCAATACCATTGTTTAAACTTGTGCTATCCGTTTGAGCATAACTATTTATAGAAATAAATAATGAAACAAAGAGCGATACTTTCTTCATAAAATCAGGTTTTTAAATGGATGAATTGAGTTAGGAATTGAAATAAAATAAAGTGAACAATTTTGATTTGCAATTCATTGATAGTGAGTCGTTTGCAAATTTTTAATTCATAATTTTTAATTTCCTTAGAAACAAAAGACATTGCAAGATAAGGACCCCTCAGTATAAACGCGTTTTTTCGATAAAAAAAGCCGTCTCGATTGTCTCGAAACGGCTTTTTTATGCATATTATGGCTGAATTAATTCAACAATTCATAAATCCCCGCAATGCCTTGACCGCCGCCGACGCACGCCGTTACCATGCCATAACGATTGCCCCGACGGCGCATTTCGTTGAACAATTGTACCGACAATTTTGCGCCCGTGCAACCAAGCGGATGTCCCAAAGCCAAAGCACCGCCGTTGACGTTGACAATATCAGGATTCAAACCCGCTTCTTGCATCACCGCCAAAGCCTGAACGCCAAACGCTTCGTTGAGTTCAATCAAATCAATGTCATTCAATTTCAAACCCGCCTTTTTCAACGCTTTTGGAATCGCCGCGCACGGTCCGATGCCCATAATAATCGGCTCGACGCCCGCAACTGCGCAAGAAGCCATGCGTGCAATCGGTTTCAAACCCAATTTTTTGACCAACGTGCTGCTCATCACCATCACAAATGCCGCCCCGTCCGAAGTCTGCGACGAATTGCCAGCCGTGATAATACCGCCCGTTGCAAAAGCAGGACGCAATTTGCCCAAACCTTCAACAGTCGTCTCGCGTCGCACACCTTCATCGACTTTTATCGTTGATTTTGAGCTTTTACGCTTATCATTTTCTACCCATATTTCCTCAACTTCCACGGGAACAATTTCGTCCGCAAAGCGACCTGCATCAATCGCTGCAGCCGCTTTTACGTGGCTGTTGTAGGCAAAAGTATCGGCCATTTCACGTGAAATATTGAATTTTTGCGCCACCGCTTCGGCTGTCAGACCCATGCCAACAACGTAGTCGGGCGTGTTGACCGCGACGTTATAACTTGGTGCCAATTTGTAACCCGTCATCGGCAACATACTCATGCTTTCGGTGCCGCCCGCGATGTAACACTCGCCCATATTAGCCTTGATTTTGGCAACAGCAATCGAAATCGCTTCCAACCCCGACGCGCAATAGCGGTTAATCACAAAACCGGGAACGTCTATGCCCAAAGCACGTAACGAAATTTGACGCCCAATTTGCAAGCCTTGTTCGCCTTCAGGATTCGCGCAACCGACAATCAAATCGTCCACCATTGACGCTTCAACTTCGGGCACCGTTGACATCAAATGCTTAATCACATCGACCGCCAAATCGTCCGACCGATAGTTTCTAAATCCGCCGCGTCCTGCTTTGCCGACCGCCGAGCGGAAACCCGCTACGATATATGCTTCTTCCATTTTTTCTTGAATTAGAAATTAAAAATTAAAAATTATGCATCTAAAACGTCGGCGAGGTTTTAAACCTCGCCGACGTTAGTTAATACAGCGAATTTTCGCTGAATGGGCAAATTTACGATTCTTCACGTGTCTGAAAAGTTTTCAAGCCGTTTTTTTTAAGAAAAAACGGCTTTATACTGAGGGGTCCCTCAAATTCCAGATTCCAAAGATTCCAGATTCCAAAGATTCCAGATTCCAAAGATTCCAGATTCCAAAGATTCCAGATTCCAAAGATTCCAAGTTCTAAATTTAGAATCTTTGAAATTTGAAATTTGGAATTTGAAATTTGAAATTTCAAATTTGGAATTTGGAATTTGAAATCTTTCACATCGCTTGCAGTTCGCCGTTTTTGTACAAAACTATCAGCGTTTCCGCCGAGAAATCTTCTAAAACGGCTTGTATTTTTCCTTGCAAAAATGCTTCTTCAATCGTGTTGCCATTGGCGATGCCGTAATAAAAACCGACGGCAAAAGCAATCGCAATATCGTCTTTAATCGCTAAGGATGAACCGATTACGTATGGAATATATTTGCCTAAAACTTTCGCTTGCGACTCCGAATAACAGCTGTTGAAAAGGGCGACTTGAATCGGAATTTTGAAGCCATTCACGACCGTCTTGAAGAGATATTCGAGTTGATTATCCTCCAAAATTTTCATTTTCCGCATATCATTGTCAAAAACCACGATGCCGCCGCGTTTTGAATAATCCGAAGGCAAGGCAATCAACCGCGAACCCTCGGCAGTTGCGCCGTGTTCGCCCGATTCAGGGTCTTTTCCATGCCCCGAAAAATGAATAATATACGGTTTATTGGCAGTAATTAATTTGGGAATTTCGGACGCGCTGACGAATTTAGCGACCTTCAAATTAAATTTATTATCCAACTCAGAGGAGATGCGGCTGTGTTCCACTTCGATTTGCACTTTCTTCGTATCGGGCGGATTTGCGCCCATGAAAAGGATGGTTTTTAGCACATTAGCCACATTCGAAGCCTGAATAATTGTTGCTTGAGGGACTTGCACAAGCGTAGAAATAACGGGCGTTTGAGCCGCAGCAGCCGTTCCGTCTGCCGCACTATCGAGAAAGTTCATGACGTCGCCCGCAATGCGGTTTCTGCGTGTATTTTCCTCCGAATTGCTTAAAAAACCGAGGTTTTTCTCTTTTTTAAAGGTATTGTATTCCCCCAATTTCAGAAAAAGTGCGTTTTGGCTGTCCTTATCATTGTGCAATTTTGCCCAATTACCGAACACTTCAAACGCTTTGTCGAGCTTTGATTGAGCAATAAAATT
>JAYUKJ010000620.1:0-11102 GCA_043764555.1 Saprospiraceae bacterium | reverse complement strand
AAATGCAACCGATTGACAAGACGGGCGACGGCGACGGCAACGATGAGGAAAAACGAGATGGTAGCGGTACATCCGACGGCGCGGGCGGTAGCGGTTGGTTCCCTTTCGGCACGCGTGAATGCGGATTGATGGATGATGTATTAACGATGCTCGGCGTAACTAAAGCGCTCAAGCAATTATTTTATGGCGGTACGGCTTTGTATCTCGGCTCCCGCGCTTTGCAATCAGGCAATCAGGCGGGTCAAACGGTTCAGGGTGCTGGCGCGGCTTATTTTTTGTACCTTGCTTTGACCGATACGGACGACGAATGTGCAAAGCAAAAAAAGTAAATAAAAGTGAAACGGACGTCACAGAAAGTCTGCCACTATGACAGAATTAAACATAAGTCCTATTATTGCATTGCACCATTTTTTAAAACCTATTGTCACAAAAAAAGCCGTTTAACAGATGTTGAACGGCTTTTTTTTGTAGGCTTTAGAAAAAACTGAAATTCTCTAATTCGGGAAAGTCCGACACGTTCAGCGATTTCAAATACTCCTCAGTAGTCTTAAAGGATTTGTGCCGAAACTGCGTTTTTATGGCAAAGGTATTAACCTTGTTTTTGACCAACTTCACGGCAAGTGAATTTTTAAGACGATAAAAACCTTTACCCTTTTTGTTAATGCCCAATTCTTTAAGCACCTTTTTAAAGATTCGATTAAGATAGTTTTTTCCGACCCCCTCAGTATGTGGGTAGCCTAATTTGCTAAACAGATACAATTCCTTATCGTAAGTGTCAAGTTGTGCCTCTCTAAAAATTTTCATTAAGCTATTCGGAATTTTCACCATTTCCCGCTCACCATTTTTAGAAAACTCATCATCAATCCACAAAGCGAACTGCTCAAAATCAATATCCTTAATGCGGATGTTTGGCATCTCTCGACCATTCCGCGTTGCACAATGAAGTATAGTCACAATTGGTAAAAACAATTGTGGATAATGCTTCTTTACGTGTTCCGTTATTTTTTGCACATCGGCATCATTCCAATGCTCAGAAAATGCTTTTTTTGTTTTGAACCGTTCCGCGCTTTCAAACGGATTCTTCTTAACTTCTTTATTTTTTTTCAAGACCGAAAAAAGTTCTTTAAGCGTCCGAGAATGATGGTTTACCGTTCTGCCTTCGTGCGTTTTTCTCAAATCTGTTAAAAAATCTTTTGCTACTGCTTCCGTAACTGTTTTAATTTTCAGCTCAACACAATAACGATTTAAGGCTTTAACATGACCCCGATAGGATATTTTAGACTTCTCTTTAACTTGTTTTTCCTCCAAAACAGCGTGAAGCCGTTGAATATGCGTGTTGGCATTTTCAACGGCTTCTATTTTTTTAGGCTTATATCCCGACTTTATGGCTTCGATTATTCTGGCAGCCTCAGCCTCTTTTTCTAATAACGTTAGACACTTCTTTGAGATGAAACGCTTACCCCGCGTAGTCACGCCGTGTGTCCCCTCATAATAGAAATCTACGCACCACCGCGCGCTTAAATCCTTATTAAGAGGATATACTTTGAACACAAAATTTTTTATTCCCATTCTGTAAAGTTTACAAAATAGGCGGTTTTATACCGAGATAAAACGTTGATAATCAATTAGTTATAGTATATTGAGGAGAAGGAGGGATTCGAACCCTCGGCACAGTCGCCCGTGCGCTTGATTTCGAATCAAGTCCATTCGACCACTCTGGCACTTCTCCTTGAAAGAACAGCGCAAAAGTGCGTTCAATTTTTGGAAATATACTACTTTGAACGTATGTTTTTTTTATTTATAGATTTGGCAACTTTTGAAAAACTGTCAAATCGGAACGAAATACGGCGCTAAAATTTTCATAAACAATTGATTTTAAATCATTTATATCCATTTTTAAAATATTAGCTGCCGTTTGATAAATGTCCGAAATAGCTATATTTTCGGCATCATCGGTTTCAAAAAATAGGCGGTCAAGTGGTATTTTTTGAAACATTTTTGAAAAAGGGGACTCCCGTGAAGGCGGGACAGGCTCCTCATTATAAATGCCTTTTTTTTGCAAAATGGACGCGCCAATCGAGATAAAAAACCCGTGACGCAACAATTCAACTAAAACTTCTTCTTTTTTATTGAAACCATGAATAACCATCGGTACGGTCGGTTTCAACCTTTTTTTTACGGCTATAACTTCTTCAAAAGCGCGCACGCAATGCACCACGACGGGTTTCGAGACGGACTCTGCCAAACGGATTTGCGCATCAAAAGCCATCGTTTGAAAAGCCAAATCTTCTCCTCTTAATCTGTCCAAACCACACTCACCAATCGCAATAACTTGTTGATTGTGAGCAAGTTGTGACAATTTTTCTACATCATTTTCAAAATTTTCTCTCGTCAAAAACCACGGATGCAGTCCTACCGAAGCCAAAAGGGACCCCTCAGTATATGACGCTTTAGACATCCCGATTCTTCTTCGGGAGAATCCATTTTTGAGGTCTTTTTGAGAAAAATTGGGAACAGAAACGACATCCGACGCCGTGTATCGTCGATGCGTGTGGATGTCAACGAAAGGCGGATTATCGGTTGAATACGCGTTTTTTGAAAGCATCGAAATTAAATTTTTAGACAATGTAACATTCTTAAATATCCACAAAGAAATTAAAAAATCGACACTTGACTGCCAGCGTTCGAGAAACTTTTAAAATTTCTCGAACGTGTTTTTTTCACAACAAAACACATAAACGCACCTATTTGCAACTGTTAAGACTCCTTTAAAATCCTACTACTTTCCGTTAAGTCTTGTTAAAATGCCCCTCGTTTCGGTTAAAACAGCGTTAAGTTTTGTGTTAAAATTTGGAAGCGGCGCAATATGCGGCTACTTTTATATCAAGAAATTCGACAAACACACAACATTGTTTTTTTAGGAAAACCACTTATCTACATCTTTAAAATTATTGAGACATGAAAAAAGCAACCGTTTTTACCGCCACCATTTTAGGATTTATTATCCTTTTTTTCGCCGCTTGCGCAACACCTCAAAAATCTTTTGAACGCGGCAATTATGAAGAAGCCGTTGACCTCGCCGTCAAACGTTTGCGGAGCGACAAACCTAAAGAGAAAGACGTTGCCACGCTTGTTGAGGCGTTTAATTACATCAATCAGCGTGAAACCGAGCGTCTCGGTCGCCTTCGGCTCGACAACAACGCCGACAATTGGTCTGAAATTTATGACCTTGCCGTGCGCATTCAACGCCGTCAAGACATTGTTAAGCCATTTTTGGCTTTAGATGAACAAAAATATTACGGCTTGTTGTCAAATTGCCGTTTTACAGAGGGCATCAACACGACCGTTGCGGAAGCCCGCGAAGGAGCGGCGGCGAATCTCTACAGCCACGCTGTTTCGGATTTGGAGTTGTCAAAAAATGGCAATCGCCGCTTGGCACGCGCCGCTTACGACAATTTGAAAAGCATCAAAAAATATTATGACAACTACCGCGACGTCGTGCAATTGAGCGAACAAGCCTACATTTTGGGCATCAATCACATCTACGTCAAAGTCGAAAACGACAGCCGCGTGGCGTTGCCTTCGGCTTTTGAAAGGGAATTGGAAAGCATTTTTGTCCGTGATATGAACTCAAAATGGACCAAATACCACACGTTTCAGGACGATAATCTCACATATGAATACACGATTGTGGCGCGCATGACCGACATCGACGTGAGTCCCGAAGGCGAGCGGCGTGACCATCATATCGAAGAAAAACAAATTGAAGACGGTTTTGATTACGTCAAAGACGAGCGCGGCAATGTAAAAAAAGATACCATGGGTAATGACTTGAAAACCAAGCGTTTCCGTTGGATTAAAGCCGATGTTTACACCATCAATCAGAAAAAAGACGCCCGCGTTTTTGGCTATTTAGCGTATTATGACAACCGCACGAAGGAAAAAGTATTGAGCCGTCCGTTGGAGTCTGCCGTACATTTTGAGCAATATTCCGTCCGTTTCGACGGTGACCGTCGCGCTTTGAACGAAGAAACGTGTCGCCAACTTGGCGGTCGCCTCCTTTCTTTTCCAACCGATGCAGATATGTTGTTGACGGCGGCCGAGCAGTTGAAAAGTGCCACAAAGCGCTTGATTCAAGACAACAACCACATTGTTTCACGATAGGATTAAGACATTAAAATATTAGCTTATTAGTTATTAGGTTTCAAAACAACAATCACATCTTTCTAACAATCATTGAACGATTTAAAATCTTTCGCTCTTTTTGAGAAAAGTGGCTCCAATACTGAGGGGTCACTTTTTTTTTTGTGGAACTCACGTAATTTTTTTTGCCCAAGCCATCGTTGGCGCTTCCACCAAATTGTAAAACCATTGGGCAAACGGAATGCTAACTAAAACGGCGACGAAAACCGAAAACGTCAAAATTGTTGGGTCTTTTGTAAACGTAAAAATACTGTTGAGCAATGTCCAGCCGCTAAAAACGTGGGTTAAATAATAGGAATACGATATTTTTCCAAAGAATTTTCCGACGCTGCCGACCGTTTTAACGAACAAAATAATGCCTACGGAAATCGCCGTTGCCACGCAATGTTCATAGCCAAAAGCCTTGAAATGAGCGAACAGCAAAGCCGCCATAATCGCCGCCAATTCCCAACGATTGGCGTAGCCGCGATAGAAATGAAACAGCGCAACGCCCGCCCCAAACGGCACAATGTGGTAGGACAACCAAGCGTAGGAACCCCACCAATGCGCGCTCAAAAACACGGCGTAAAGCGGATAACGCGCCCAATATTCCGACCGATTGAACAGCGGAAAAGCCAAACAAACAACCAAATAAAATTGCCAATCGATGGCCAGTGTCCAATAAATCCCGCGCAGCCACGGCTCATTAAAGACGGCGTTTGCGTGGAAAATGTGCAAAAAAAGGTTAAAACCGTCGAAATTAGGCAGTTGTCCCTGTTCGTAGAGCCGACCAAACACATCAATAAAAATCATCAGGAAGATGCTTGCCCAGTAAGCGGGTTCGATGCGGATAATGCGTTTCGTCAAGACGCTGCGAAACTGCCGAACCTCGTAGTTTTTCGCCGCAAAAGACAGGGGAATCACCATGCCCGAAATGACAAAAAAGGCTTCGACGCCCAAGTAGCCTTGCGCGAAAGTGATGTGCAGCCAATTTGTTTTTGGCAAAAAATAGTCGCTGAAATGATAAAACGCGACGACGATGGCCGTCAAGCCACGCAACAAATCTATCGCGTCAAAATGTTGGGTCGGTTGTGTATTAGATTGCATGATGTTGAAGTATTAGGATATTGAAATATTGTTATTTTAGGTAAAAATAAAGTCTAAATACTGAGGGGTCCTAAAATGGAGCAAAGCAAGGTTTTCTTTTTGAAAAATATTAAGAAAGTTTTACACAGCATTAACCTTTTATAAAAATCCGTTTGACGCATAACGCTTACTTTTGCGGTCGTTCTAAACAAAATCATGGTTCAAAATTATTTATAAAAACTTGAAAACGAATGATTTATAACTATTCACTATTTACTTTTACTAAAACCAATCGAATGAAGAAATTAAATTTCCGAATCGTTTTATCCGTTGTTTTATTGGCGCTTTTGACCTTCGCAGGGTGCAAAATTAGCCCAATTGACGACCTCAGTCTGTCGGGTTTAGAATCAGAATGGGCGGTGCCTTTGATTGACACGGACAAAACTTTTGGCGACATTATCAACAATTTCGACCCAAAGGCTTTGATTCAAATTGCGTCCGATGGCAGCATTGTACTACGTTATAAAGGCGTTTACACGGCCAAATCGAGCCTTGACCTTTTCGCAAATTTCCAAAATGCGTTCTTCCAATTGTCCGATACCGTCATGGCGATTCCTTTGAGATTGCCGTCGGGCGTGAGCATCGACTCCGTAAAATTGAAAGGCGGGGTTTTAGGTTGGGCATTTTCAGCATCAACGGAAGGCCCTTTAAACGTGAGGCTACGAATGCCGCAATTAACGAAAAAAGGTGTAGCATTTGATACGAGTTTCACGCTTAGAACTGACTTATTTTCGGGTAGTATCGACCTTGCAGGCTACGAATTGAAGCCAACTGGCACGGCTGGAGACTCGATTTACGTCACGCACGATGCGCGAAAAACCAACGGTGAACGCGTGAATTTGAAGGGAAAAGCCTTGATTGTTATCAAAGATTTTCAAGCGGCATTTGCCAAAGGCTATTTTGGATTGAGCGTTTTTGAGTCGCCCCGCGATACGATTAGGATTGATTTTTTTGACCAATGGAAGGGCGGAAGCGTGAAATTTGGCAACCCTAAACTCGTTGCAACGCTCGACAATTCGTTCGGCGTTCCCGTCAAAGCCGTGATGACGGTCGGGGAAGTGACAACGATTGATGGGCGGATTTTAAAACTTGAAAGTCCCCTCGCGGCGGGCGTTGACGTCAAGTATCCCGCGATTACGGAAATTGGCAAATCGAAACGAACCGTCGTAACTTTTGACAAAACAAATTCCAATCTCGCCGAGATAATCAGCGCCAATCCGATGTCGATTGATTACAAATTGGATGGTTTTTTGAACGCCGATGTCACCAAAAAAATCGTCGGTTTTTTGACGGATTCAAGTAAATTTAATCTGCAAGTTGAATTGGAAGTGCCGATGGAAGGAACGGCGAAGGATTTTGACGTCACCGACACTTTCCCCATCAATTTGGCGACTGCCCAAGAGATTACAAAGGCTGATTTTAAGATTTTGACCGACAACGGCATGCCGATTGACGTGGCGATTCAGGGTTATTTTGCGACCGAAAAAGGGCAAGTTTTGGACTCTTTGTACGCCCAAAAAGCGCAAATCTTAAAGGGCGCACCCGTTGGCACAAACGGTTTGCCGACTGGTTTGGTTTCAACCGAAACCGTCGTTACAATCGACGCGGTGAAGCTGAATAAAATCAGAGACAGCGCCAAGAAACTCATCGTGCGTTACAGTTTTTCGACAACAAACGCGGGCGCGATTCCCGTGAAATTGGCGGCAAAACAAGGCGTTCGCGTGCGAATTGGCGTGAAATTTGGTTATAAAAATAAATAAACGCGTTCGTTTTAAACATAAAAAAAGCCGCTTGCAGTAAGTCAAACGGCTTTTTTTTATGCTTGAAATGCTGATTTTTGCTCAATATACTGAGGGGTCCTTTTTTCAAATAGCCAACGCTTTATTCACCGTTTCCAATAAATTTTTAACGCCGCCTTGATACTTAATTATCAACACATTCGGCTGGCAATCCCTAAGCGCTTCCATTAACTTAGTCTCCTCCGTTGCGTCAAAATGACCGCCGAAAATAACCAAATCGGGTTTGAAACTTTTCAGAAAAGACACAGCTTCCGCATCGCGAAGTGCGCCGATGGCATCAAAATTATTTTCATACAAATGATTCAACTGACTTGCCAAAATGATTGCGTGGCGACTGACTAATAAGATTTTTCTCATAAATTTAGAGAGCTATTTTAACCATTGAAAACGTGGATTTCAGTGCATTAATTTAAGGGCGATAAGACCAAACAATTAAGGTATTTTAATGCTCAAAATGAACACAATTTAATGCCTAAAAACTAATTGATTTTAAACGATTTTAGCATAAAAAAGCGCGTAATTAACGCGTTTTAAATGCTTAAAAACCAACCGATTTCAGGTTGCAAAATTATACAATTAATGCACTTTAATGCTTAATTTTTAACATTTTAAATGCAACAAGGCCCCCTCAGTATAAACCGTATTTTTTACTAAAAAATCTTATTTTTTGACGCTGTTAACGGCTTGGTTTTCTGATTAATTAAGCGCTTTAACACGGCTGATTCTAATTAATAAAAAATTTAATTCAACTATTTAATTTTAGCTTTTGTCAAAAAAAATAATCAAAATCAAATAACTCAATCTACCTTGCGTCCAGATTTTTAATTCAATCATCCCGCTTACGTTTCATAACAATACCCATTTTAGTTGAAAATATTACTCACCATATTACTGCTCGCCGTCTTGCTCTTCAAAATTTCGGAGCCGATGTTTGTTGCTTTGCGTTACGAAAACGCGAAGAATGTGGCGGTGTCTGAATTGGTGAAAGCGGATGAACAAATTGAATTCAAAGTATATATGCCATTACCCTACGGCAGCGATTGGGAAAACAAATCACCGTTTCCTGAATCCATCAAACGCGGTAATAATTTCTACAACGTTGTGGAAAGACGCTACGTAAATGACACTTTTTACGTGAGAATGCAGCTAAATCACAACGCCCGCGAGCAATTTGACGCTTTAAGCACGGTCGTCAATTCATTGCTTTCTGATAAAAATCAAGACAAAAAACAGTCGTCAAACACCACTTCGGTTTCTTTGGACGACCTGATTAAAATATTTCCACCACCCGTTTCTTCGACAATCGTGAAAGCTAATTATGCTTTCAAATCGGACTTAAATGCATCCGTTTGGCACTTCAATTGCCCATCTTCAACGTCGAATGCCGCCATTTTCATACCGCCACCCGAGCGCGTTTAGAGGGAATTAAAAATTAGAAATTCAGAATTAAAAATTTGCACACGACCCGCTCGTGGCATCGGTTTTTATATTTTGTTTCTTAATTCTAATTGATTCCTATCTCCGTTTTCCTTTTCAACTAACTATTTAATGGCGTTTTAAGCCAACGGTTTATTCGTAGAAAATCGTGTCAATTCACTGTATTAAATCAGTTGTTTTTTACACCGTTATGCTGTGAAAACACCTCTTTAAAACCGTCAAAAACGGTTTCATACTGAGGGGTCTCTTTTTTATTTTTTTAATCAAAAAAATAGAAAAAGACGTTGCAAAAAGCGCGTTTCAAAGCCGTTTAATTGGTTTTAAAACGCTTTAAGTAACCTTAATTAGAAGGAAAAAACCGTCCAATCGGTTTTGGCGCGGGTTTTTGGCGAACAAATTACGCTCACCGACCGTTGCCACGAAAATCGTTCGGATTTCAACGGCAAGCCGCGTACTTTCAATACGTTCGCAGAAATGGCGCAAGAAGACGCGGTTTCACGCATTTATTTGGGTGTTCATTGGCGCATGGATTGCGAAGAAGGCGTCCGTTTAGGCTATCAAGTGGCGCGGAAAGTGGATGCTTTGCCGTTCAAAAAATAAGAATTTATGTAGTCAGTAAATATAGTCAGCAACTAAAGTTACCGACTACTTTACCAAAATCAACTGCGACTTGAAGGGCGCGTAACAATTTAAAAAATCAATTTTCACTTAATAATTTAAAAAATGTATTGTCAACAATTAATTAAAAATACCGCTTGTTTGCTCATTTTAATGAGCGCATTTACCGCATCCGCTCAAACCCCAACGGACGGTTTGATGATGAAAAAAGGCGAAGATTGCACGATGTTGGCTTACTCAAGCAGCACGTGGGAAAACTATTGGGAAGGCGCAACCAAGCGCAGCAATACCAATTTGGGGAAGTTTACGTCGCAGAACGTAATGATTATGAGTTCATTAGGCATAACGAATAAATTAAATGTAATTATTGGTTTGCCTTACGTCAAAACGTCGGCGAGCGTGAGTTATTTGGCGGGACAGCAAGGCGTTCAAGATTTGTCGTTGTGGCTGAAATACCGAATTTTGGAGAAAAAAACCAGTTTTGGCGACATTTCTCTGTTGGCTACGGGCGGTGCGTCGGTTCCGACGAACGATTACGTCGCCGATTATTTGCCATTTAGCATCGGTTTGCAATCAAAAACGGCATCGGGACGCTTGATTTTAAACGTGAATAAAAACGGTTTTTACATCAACCTCCAAGGCGGCGCAATGCTCAGAAGTGCGGCAAAAATTGACCGAAATTCGTACATTTTTGCGAACAAATTGTACCAAAGCAACGTGATGCCCGTGCCAAACGTTGCCGACGGTAGTCTGTCTTTGGGTTTTGTGAATGCCCGTTTTCAAACGTTTGTTTCGCTTGAGCAATTCGGCTGTCTGTCGGGTGACGATATTCGCTACAACGATGCGCCGATTTTGACTAATAAAATGTCGGCGCAATCCATCAATTGGTTCGGAAAAGTGAACATCAAACGGTTTTCGATTATTGCCAATTTCGGACAAGTTTTAAGCGGTCGAAACGTCGGCGAAGCAACGAGTTTTGGCATCGGCGGCGCGTATTTGTTCCAAGTTTTTAATCGGGAAAAAGCGGTTTCAGCGCAATAAACACGTTCAAAATGCTTAAAAAACACGTAAAAATGATTTTATACTGAGGGGTCCTCCTTGAGTTAAAAATTGAATCGTTCGTGATTAATTCGTTTCAAATAAAAAAATAGTAATGAAAAAATTCAATTCAAAATATATAAAATTCCTTTTCGCCGCGTTGATTTTTATGACAAATAACGCGTGCGATAAAACAATTGACGTCGCCGAATTAGACGCTTACACGCCCGCAAATTTGGACGAAAATGGCGGCACTTGGAAGCCAATTATTGCCGTAAGTGGCACCGATATTACGGTGGCAACGCCGACGGCAACGACTTCTGAGGCGTACAAAACCGAGCTTGCGGCGGTAAAAACGGCGGTTTCGAGCGTCACTTCGGTGCAAACAACGGCGGTCAAATATTGGCGCGCGGGCGCTGTCATTCGTTGGAACGAAATCGCGCGCGACCTTGCCGCACAGTACAATATTGCCCCAAATTACAACGCCGATGGCACTTATCCCGTGCCAAATGCGGTCGACCCGTTGGCGTATCCGCGCTTTCCGTTCTGCAATCCACCGTATGCAGCGCGTGCATTTGCTTTGTTGAGCGTGGCGCAATACGATGCTTTGGTGGCAACCTATAAATACAAAACGCAATTCAATCGCGCCCCACCTTATAAAATTGACGCAAGTATAATCCCTTCATTACCAACGTCTAATCTGCCATCTTACCCGTCGGAAGATGCCGTAATTGCGTCGGCTTCCCGTGAATTACTGATTTTTTTATTCCCGGGCGAGAGGCCTTTTTTGGAAACAAAAGCGACGGAACACAAAAGCAGCCGCCTTTGGGCTGGCGCAAATGTGCAAAGCGATATTGACGCAGGTGAATTGTTAGGCAAGGC
>JAYUKJ010000619.1:0-11125 GCA_043764555.1 Saprospiraceae bacterium | reverse complement strand
GAATTTTACGCCGCAAAACAGGACAGAATTCACGACATTTCAATTGTTACCATTTATAAATTAAATAAAAAACTAACAGTTTCGGCGAATTGGGTCTTTTACACGGGCGATGCCGTGACATTTCCTTCGGGCAAATACAAAGTTGACAATACGGTAGTTCCTTACTATACCGAGCGCAACGGCTACCGTTTTCCGAACTATCACCGCTTAGATTTGGGCGTTACTTTACTGGGAAGACAGCGTAAAAACTATGAATCGAGCTGGAATTTCTCCGTTTACAACGCTTACGCCCGTGAAAATGCCTACTCGATTGCTTTCCAACAAAACAAAGACAATCCAGAGAAAACGGAGGCTTTGCAAACGTCTTTGTTCCGAATTATTCCTTCGGTGACTTACAATTTTAAATTCAAATAAGCTAATGAATTAGCCGCGAACGTAGCGCGACTTTAAAGTTGCGCCACGACCGACTACCTAAGCAATTACTAAATAAGTTAGAGAAAATTCAGAAAAAAGTCCCCTCAGTATCGTTCGATTTTTTATCAAAAAAACGGGTTAAAATCCGTCATAAAATTCAATAAAATGAAAAAAATAGTCTTCTTCATAGTAACGATTATGTCAATGTCGGGTTGCCAAAAGGTAATTGATATCAATCTCAATTCAGTGACCCCTCAGTATTTTATCGACGCATCGCTTCAGGAGGGCAAAAACGACTTCGTTGTGCGGATTTCCAAAACAAGCGATTATTTCGGCGTTGACAAGCCTGCGGTTGTAACAAATGCCGTTGTGAGCTTCAAAAAAGGGAACGAAACGGCTGTTGTCATTAAACATGAAAGTGAGGGCGTTTATCGGTTACTCAATTACATTGCTGTTAGCAATACCGATTATTCTTTGTCGGTTGTGATTGATGGAAAAACCTACGCAGCGTCAAGTTTTATGCCCAAAGCTGTGCCGCTTGATAGCTTAAAAAGGGAGATTTTACCGGCTATGAATCGCGACAATACCAAGCCTGCGGACAGTCTGCAAATTGATTGCTATTTCAAAGACCCCGTAAATGAAGTAAATTTCTATCGCGTAAAAACGATAAAAAACGGCGTTTTTCAAGGAAAAGGGGTAGATTTATTGGTCGTTGAGGACAGATTGTCGAATGGCGTAAATGCCATTTTGCCCATTTCCACGGCGGCTTATAGACCCAAAGACAGCGTTAATGTTGAACTCGTTTCGATGGACAAAAAAATGTATAATTATTTCAATACATTGAGTACAATAGTGAGTGATGGTAGCAATTCTGCAGCGCCGACGAACCCTTTAAGCAATTTTTCAGGCGGTTGTTTGGGCTATTTTGGCGCGTTCTCATCGTCTAAAAAAACCATCGTTTTGAAGTAAATAAAGAATCTTTTTGCGATAGCATTTGAAGGGTAAATCCGTAGTCGGGTTGCCCTTTTTTTGTTGCATGAACTTGGTTTATCTCTAAAAAAGACGAAAAATGACTTTTATACTGAGGGGTCCTTCCGAAAAATAATTTTTCCTATTTTCTTAAAAAGTTTATCTTTGTGCATGTAAAAGGTTGCCGTTGACACCCGTTTTATTAAAAATAATACTGTTTAAAGCCTTGTAAACAATTAGTTACAAGGCTTTTTCAATTAAAATCACCGCTCTTTTTCTATGAAAAACTATCTACTTTTTAATTGGCAATTGGTTGAAAAATTGTCCAAATCCTTTCTAATCGTAGCAGTCGTTTTGCTGTTTTTAGTTGTCCCAATGCCCATCGCCAAGAGCGATTGTGGCGCACTTGGCAGTCGAGCGGCCGAGCGTATTTCATTCGTGCATCTCGACCTTTTGGCGTGGCAATCCGACTACGCGCCGTATTTGATGGGCTATCAAGTGATTGAAAATTATTACATGATGAACCGCCGCGCCGCGCAAGAAAATGACAATATCGGAGAGTGGCGCGGCCGATTTTGTGATATTACGGATTCTGCTGATGTTGATTTATTATTATTTGATTCTGATGTTGAAGAATTAGCCGATTTGCGCGAAGCCGCCGCCAAAAAAGGAAGAGAAGTTGATTATATTTTGAAAGACAATACGTTTGCGCAAGTGCTGCAGCAAAACCGCTGTATTGAAACAATTGATTATTTGATTTTTGCAAAAACCTGTGAACCTTTCTGCGTGAAAGGCGACAAATGGAGCGCCACAAAACCCTTGAACGCCGATATGTCGGGACTCATTGCGCGTGGAAATACGGAATTTCGGCGGACTAAATCACCGTTTTTAAGAATGCGTTATTTCTACCAAATGCTCCGTTTGGCGCATTATGCGAAGGATTACGAACAGGTTTTACGCATTTGGGAAGAGCTTTTGCCCAAAATCCAACGCACTCAAACCATCATCAATTATTGGGCATTGGCGCACAAAGCGGGTGCTTTGCGCGCAATCGGGCGACGCGCAGAAGCGGCGTATTTGTTCGCCGTCGTGTTCCGTTATTGCCCGTCGAAACGGAAACAAGCCTTTGAAAGTTTTGACATAAAAACCGAAGCAGAGTGGCAGGAATGCTTGACTTTTTGCAAAAATGGGCAAGAACGCGCCGCCCTATTTGCCATTCGAGCGAGCTACAACAACGCCCGCGCGCTCGATGATATGTACGAATTATACAAGCTCGACCCTAAAAATGAACACCTCGATATGCTCTTGATTCGAGAGACTTTGCGACTTGAAAAAATTGTCCTCAGCAACGATTTTCGGCGGGGACGACTTGACCGCAAAACGGTTCAAAAAACGATGGATTACATGGCGCGGTTGCAGCAGTTCGTCGGCGGCGTTGCCAATCAAGGACGCGTGACGAAGCCGTCACTTTGGCGGACAACTGAGGGGTACTTGGCGCTGCTCGGCGGCGACGTAAGAGGCTGTCTTCTAACGCTTTATAAAGCTCAAAAGCTCACGCCGCCCGAAGATGTCTTGATGTTGGAACAAATCGAAAACTACACTTTGGCGGCGCGAATTATCGGTTTGCAGTCGTCGGATGTGCAGGTTGACAGCGTTTTGACGACGCTTCGCGGGTCAAATGCTTACGCCTCGGATGAAGATTTTGAGAAACTTTTGTACGAAAAACTCGGCGCGATTTACCGTCAACGCGGTGAAAATGGCGCGGCTTTTCTCTGCGAATACAGCATTGGTGAAATGGAGAAAAATCCTAATTTGGTACTACTTGACGAGCTGATTGCTTTGGCGCAAAAACCCAATAAAACGCTGTTTGAAAAAGAACTCACGACGCGCGGCGATTCCATGACGATTGAAAGCGATATTTGGGATTTAAAAGGGCGTTTTCACTTGTCGCGGTTCCAATTTGAAGCTGCCGCCAATGCTTTTTCGCGCACCGACCCGCGCAAACAACCTAAGTTATACAGTCCATTTTCGGATAATGTGAAAGATTGCGTCAATTGCTTACGCAGCGACACCGTCGGTTTGATGAATCGACAGACGTTTACGCGGACGATGTTGGATTTGGAATTCAGCTCAAAAGCCGCGCTCGACAAAGCGGCACCGTATTATTACAAGCTCGGTTTGGGTTATTACAATATGACGTTTTTTGGCAATAGCAGCGGTCTCGCGGATGCTTATCGAAGCGGCACATCTTGGGAACGGATTAGTCAAGGAAAAAACGTTTTTACGGTCAAAAACAATCCTTTTGGCAATGTGGAGGTTTTGGATTGCGCAATTGCCTTGAATTATTTTGAAAAAGCGCGCCAATTGTGGTGGAATTCCGACCGTGAAATGTCGGCAAAAGCGGCGTTTTGGGCAGCAAAATGCCAGCAAAATCTATTTTTTATCAGCGCCGAAAATCGTTATCGAACGGGTTCGCGTTTGATGCCCGACATACCCCCGCAGTATAAATCGTATTTTGAATTATTAAAGGTCAATTACGGCGATACAAAGTATTTCGGTGAAGCGCGGACGAAGTGTAAATATTTTGATTTTTATGTTAGACGATAAGGTACATAACAAATTGACTTGTAGTCAGCAACTTTAGTTGCCGACTACAAGTCAATTTGTTATGTACTCTGTTAAATCAATGAAACATATAGCCCTAATAAATTTTATGTTCCATCAATTTAACAATTAAATTCCCACTTATTTAAACTGCCAAGCCACGTACACCTGCGCCTGTGCATTCGCGTTTTTATACGCTTCAAATTTCTTACTTACGGGAAAACCAAAGCGCACACCAAGCGTTGGACGTTGACGTAAAGCGTTGATATTCACGTCGCCAAACACTTGCGCATCCGTAAAATCAGCAAATTTAGTTGTCTTCGAGGACCCCTCAGTACGTTGCACATTGACGGCAATATTGGCACTCATACCGACGCCAAAACCCAACAAACCGCCAAGAAAATTATGTCTAATTTGCTGCGAAAAACGCACGGGAATACCCGTGATTTGAGCATTCACATCTTGCCAAAATTGATTTTTTACGGACACACCTAATTCCGTCGGAAAATAAAAACCAAAAGGATACAAACGCGACCAAACCAGCCCAACTTCATAATTCAAAACACTGTCTGATTTTACGGGCAAGCGCGTATTTGCCGCAAAACGCAGGCTTAAACGCCTTTGTTTCTTCAATTCCACGGTAATTGTATTCGTTTTAATGGGTTTCAGAGTACCGTCAAACCAAATTTCCGCCGACGACAATTGCGCTTTAATCGGCGGTTTTTTCATAAATAAATTGTAAGAAACAAAGCCTTCCCTCTTCTTTTTATCGGCGTCATTCGTGCCGTCTAATTTGATGCCTTTGAAATCAAAACCAATGGTATTGTCGTCTTTCTCAGCATAAATTTTTTCCATACAACGGTCTTGAATTGTGCTGGTGCAAAGCGGCAAATCTGCCCCTTCTTGAAGGCGTGGATTTTCGATAATTGCGCCATAACCGTATTCTACGAGGCTCGTAGCGGGTTTATATTCCATATCTTTCGGCAAAACGACGCGGATTTTGATGTTACGTGCAATGTCGCCGCCCGTATTTTCAAAACGCACCGTGTACTTTACGGGAATTTCCGTTTTTCCATCAAATTCGCTGAAATTGAAACGCGCCCTATCGACGTTAATATCGTTCGGGTCGTGCGACGTTCTTATTTTGAATTGCACATCGCGCGTTTGCCCGTTGAAAGTCGCTTTTATCATGGCAATTTGCCCATTTTCGCCAATGTTTACGGCTTTAATCGGCATAAAAATGCGTTGTCCACCTTTAGAAACTATCTTATTTTGAGTAATTAAAACAGCACCAACGCCGCCTCTAACCGCGCCGATTTTGAATTGTTCGGGTTTAAAATCGAGCGTCAAATCACCCGCACTCGGCACGGTCGCAACGAGACAAAAGTCTTCTTTCGCCACAATTTCGCCGTCTAAATTGTGTTCCAACGCAAAATTACCGCTAAATACTGAGGGGTCCTCTCGGGCGACTTTTATCGTCATAACTTGCGATTCTTCGTGCTTAATCGGTGGATAAACCGAATATTTCACCTTAAAAAAAGCGCGAACGGTGTATTTTCCCGACCTTTTGTAGGTGTGAGAAATCGCTTTGCCCGTCTGTTTTTCACCGTCGCCCATATCCCAAAAAATGTCGATATCGGCTTTACCGCGAGCATCGGCGGGCGCGGTTTTATTCAAATGCTTTTTAAAGCCTTCGGGGTCAATAAATTTGCAATTGCAGGTATTGCCGCTTTGTTTACACTCAATATTTTGAGCCGTCAATTGTCCGTAAAAAGCGGTTAAAAATGGGAACAAAATGCAACAACAGTAGCTTGTTTTTTTCATTGTGGTAAGTTTTTTTTAACGAAAATAGTTGTTATTAAATGAATATTTTAGAAGATTTTACAACTTTTAAAAAGTTGTAAAATCTAAACAAAAGCCCAATTATCAGTCAAAATCCATCGAAAAGTCGTTGATTTTCAACCATTTATAAATCGTTTCGGGCAACGGCAAAACAAAAACGCGACCGTCTATACCTGTTCCCGCGACGTATTGATTATCGGCTGAAAAATGCACCGAATTGAAGCCGCTCTTGTGTTGCCATTCCGCAATTTGTTCGCCTTTTTTGTTCCAAATCAACACGTCACTACTCGACGCCGTAGCCATAAATTCGCCATTTTTTGAAAAAATAGCGTGGTTAACATCGACCGCTTTTAGCTTAAAAGCCAATTTATTATTTTCAAAAACGAATGCCTCACCTTTATAAGTCGTTATCAATAATTGCTTGTTATCGACGCTATAAACAGCCTTGAACAAGCGACCAATATTAATGGGTAACGTGTCCATTTTATCGGTTTTTAAATCATAAATAGCCACCAAACTGTCTTTGTTAATACCAATTACGGCAGTATTGTTAGCCATAAAACCCGCATTTCTCACACCTTTCAATGCTTTTATTTTATTGATTTTACCGTCAATAAAACTATACAATTCGCTGTCTTCTTGAAACAAATTAATCAATAAAACATTGTTTCCTTCCACTATTTCCGTCGGTTTTTCAGCCAATTTTAATGAATCATAGACGCTATACAAACCATCATTTTTAATTATTTTTATTAATTTATCCTTTGAAGCCGTAACGATAAACGCCCCATTTTTTGAAAAAATAGCACTGTTTATTTCGTTCTTAAATCCCTTAATTTTGGTCATTTTTTGACGCTGATTTGTCCAAACAACGACGCTGGAATCACTGCCAATTGTCAATAAAAATGGCAAGCTATCGGGCGAAAAAACGGCTGATTCTAAACGGAAATTAGGACCCCTCAGTACAAACATATTTTTTGCTGCAAAATGCCAAATTCTAATTTTTCGCTCATAAAAATGACTCGTCAAAATCTTATCACCGTTTGCCGAAAAAGAGATATTCGTCGTAAATTCAGTCTTAAATCGGTATTTTTGCGTGTATTTTTCTCGATTATCAATTATTTCAATCAGACTGTCCGTCAATATTTCCGCTTTCAAACGCCCGTCCAAAAGCGTCAAACTATCGCCGCGCGCTGCGGTTTGCAACGCTTTTTGATGGGTGAAAGGAACCGTTTTATGATTTTTCAAATCGTAAAAAATGGTATCTGTTTTATTCTTGTACGGGTCAAATAAAACGACCTGAATCTCGCCGAACGCATCCGTAAAAGCGGCCGATTGAACCAATTCAGGCATAGTGATTTCCTGATATACATAACCGTCGTGGAGCTTCAGAAATTTGTAAAAAGTATTGCTCAAAGTCACCGAAGACAAAGGTATTTTTTCTTCCCCATAAATGGCGTAAGCAATCTGCAAAGCGTCGAAAGGTTTGTCGTGAATTAAGGAGTTCGTGATACGCGCAATTCGGGCATTCGTATTTCTATCTTTTTCAATAGAAAAATAAAAAGAAATGCCCACCAACAACAGCAACAAACCACCCACCATCAAAGCCAATTTTTTAAGCGTTTGGCGCGCTTCAAGTTTTGCCTTTGCGGCGGTTTCTTGTTTGTCCAAAAGAAATTTTGCGTGATTTTCAGCTTCTTTTTCCGCCGTTTTTCTAATATTTTTCGACTTCAAAACGGGTGAAATCAGCGTGTCGTGCGAAATTTCATAACTGTCGCCGCCCAACGAATTAGGCTCACGCCGCAAGAGTCTGAAATTGACCAAATTGTCCAATAAATCCTGCGTTGCGGCGGCTTCTTCCATCAATTTTGAGCCACTCATCGGCTCTCGACGCGCCGAATTGTTGTCTAAATTGCCCGAAATTAATTTTTCTTCCAAAATAATGCGCGCCACTTTTTTAATAACGGGGTCGCTAATTTTATCAATTTGCGTTTGATAATAGTCTTCATAAACGGCTTCAAAAGACGGCAAATCAGCTTTAGTAATAATTATTTTTCCAGAATTAATGACTTTATCTTCAATTTCTTGACACACAATTTGCAATTGAAATGCCTCAATTTGGGGTTCTATTAATACCTCCGAACTGCGTTCCGATAGCTTATTGACCATAAAATCTAAGGCTTCTTTTTCAAAAGTGTAAGGCGGTGCGGTGAAATTTATGGTCGATTTTTCAGCCGTCGCGGGCGCCTCAATTGCCTGCCTCGCTTGCGCAATATTTAGTCCTTGAAGCTCAAAGCGGCTGTGCAAAATGGCGGGCAAGGCGTCTTTTAAGCTGTGCAAAAAACTCAATTTATCGGAACGAATCGAGACCAAAACGTGGATGTTCATCGCCCGCGCCAAGAAGCGTTGCTGCTCAATCGGCGCGGCTTTAAATTCTTCAACAATCGCCTGTGGCATCGACGAATAAATGAGTTCGGCCAACGCCGTTTTGAACGCTTTTTGCTGCGCCAAAGGGTACGTGAAAAATTCTTCAAATTGGTCGAAAATCAATAAGATACGCGCTTTTTCGGGCGATTGACGCTTTTTAAACGCCTTCCAAAGCGTGCTGTCGTCCAAGAAGGACCCCTCAGTATTTTCCCCATTTTCGCCCTTTTTCAGGTGTTCCACGACGATTTGATTGGGTGAAACCTGTCCGTTATAGACGCCGAGGCGAATGGAAATCGGCGTCCAAATCTCCTCTTGAAGACCCAATTTGGGCAACACACCCGCCTGCAAAAGCGAGCTTTTACCGTAGCCCGATTTGCCAAATAGAACGACGAGACGTTCCAAAATAGTCATGCGTGTTAAATCGTTTATTTCCCTCTCGCGACCGTAAAAAAGTCCACGTTCGGCGAGTTCAAAAGGGCGGGTTCCCGGGTATCGACTAATCTTTATTTGGTTCGACATTGTATTAATTTCCAATTAGTTTAAGATAATTTCCTTTACCACAAATTACGCAAATTACGCAAATTACGCAAATTACGCAAATTAGCACGGATTTAATCCCACAAGATAAGTGCTAAAACGCATAAATAAATTCAATCAATAGATTTATAAATAAATATCCGTAAGCACTTACGCAATTTGTACATAAATATCCGTAAGCACTTACGTAAGTTATTAAATTAGTTGTTTAACCGACTAAATTGTTACAGTTTGACACAATTCCTGCGCAAGATTTAGGATAGCCAATTTGATTTTAATTTTTTCCGCTTTAAAATCTTCGAGAGTCAATTTACCCAAATCTTTTTCCTTATTTGCTTCCGTAATTCGGCTTCTTTGAATGACCAAATTGTCAATTGATTCCGTATTCTTTAGGGTTTTCGCCAAAATCTCCATGTAGTCCATCGCACCCTCCAAATTGTCTTCTTGAATAAAGTCGTGTATGCGTTCCAAATCCGTTTGTTCCTTCGACAAAGGCGCTTTTTGTTGCCTCAATGCGCCTTTATCGGTGAATTGTTGGACTAACATATCGACGACATCGGCATCTTCGGCGTCCAAAAAATTGACGGCAAATCCTTTTTCTAAAAACACTTTTGCCGTCGGTTCAATCGCTAATTCTCGGATAACAAATTTTTTTTGCGCACCCTTTGTCAACAAGCGCAATAACAATTGCGAATACCATTTATTGAATTCAAATCCGCAAAAAACAAAGGCTTTGGCGTCCAATAACAAATCAGAAACGACATTTGGTAAACCAGATTCCGACAAACTCATCATCGATTTCAAGAATTTATTCAAGTCCGTATAGTCTAAAATCATCGATTCATGCTCCTCAAAAGAGCCGAACAAATTATAAATTAATGGTGTTTCAGGCGTCGGTTTTTTGTCAATATTGAGTTGTCCGTGCAAGCGTCCTCTGAAATACGCTTTGTCGGAAACATAGCCAAGGGTGACCAATCTCTCGTGATAAAAATTGTCGGCGTTGACGGACAAAACGGCCGAAAACGGAATGGAAATTAATTTGTCCAAAAGTGTAAAATCGGGTGTTTCGAGCGCATTTCGCGCTTCGGCAAGGACAAAATCTACCATATTACGCTCGTCTTCGCTGTTAAAAATGAGCAGTCCGTCTTTTTCATTTCTGAATTTCACGCCCGACGGTTGCAAATTAACGAGTTGCGTCAAGAAGGATTGTTGATACGAAACGTCCTTGATTTTCAGGACTTCAGGACCTAAAAACAGGAGACATTGTTGTTTTTCGATGTGAAAAACCAGTTCTTTTATTTGAGAATTCAACGCAGGATTGTTAGACATTTTTCATTTGTGATTTGGCAAAGAATTAGAATAGTGATACTTTTTAATTCGTAATTTTAACTTATATTTTTAATAATTATTTGAGTAAATGATTTCAAAATATTAAATCAAATATAAACAATAGTATTGACAAACAAATTAAAATTGAATTAATTTCATTTTATTTTATAAAAAAAGCCCCCTCAGTAAAAACGTCAAAAAGCCTTGAAAACCGCGTGGGGTCAAGGCTTTTTGGCGTTTATACTGAGGGGGTGCTTTTTAGTTTGTAGAAGTAGGATTTTAGAAACTTTACGGATGTAACAGGATTTTAGACACCCTATCACGACTGCAATGCTGCGAATCCTACTAAATCCGTAGAATTCATAAAATCCTACTTCAAGAAAAAAGCCTTGAAAACCGCGTGGGGTCAAGGCTTTTGGGCGGTTTTACTGAGGGGGCAATGGAAGCACTCAAACTTTTTAGTTTTAACTCAACTATCAAGAACGGGCGAAAATTCACTGTTTTTATTAAAGAAATAGAGAGAAAATTTGTATATTGTTATCTGAATAGATACCTTTGCAGTAATGAAATCGCACTCAGATTTTTCAATAACTGTCCATTGGCACATTCGATTTACAAGTTTAGAAAATTATTTCTCAATTTTAAAACAGGATAATTATGCCTTGTTTAACGAAAATCCAAAGGGTTAAAATATGTGTTTATAGCAATGACCATGTACCACCACATATTCACGCCCTTTTTGGCGAATATGAAGTACTGATTGCTATCAGAGAAGTTCAAGCCATTAAAGGGGATATGCCAAATAATAAAATACGGGTTGCTTTGGCGTATGTAAGTGCAAATCAAAACGATTTGCTCGATACCTTTTACCAATTGAATCCACATATCGCCGCATTATAAATTTATAGTCATTTCAAAATTTCAATACGACAATGAAAGGTTTACCACGTATTACTAAAATACTAAAAATAGAACAATTTAAAGTGCTTTTGCTTTGGAACAA
>JAYUKJ010000618.1:0-3213 GCA_043764555.1 Saprospiraceae bacterium | reverse complement strand
TTCCCAATTCCGCATTTAAGGCGTCGTGCGTTTTTTGCGCCGCGTTGCTTTCGGAGCGAAAATCATTGAGGCGTTTGCGTTCCAATTCGATGTTTAATTGAGCGTTCAAAATAACTTTGATGGCTTCAATATTGTCAAAATTAGACGCCGTTAGTTGACGCGTCAAAGCGGTTTCGACGTCGGACAATTGCGCATTGAGTTGCGTTTTGTTTTGTTCCAATTCTGAAATAGACCCCCTCAGTATCGCGTCGATTTCGGCGTGTTTTTCGACCCGTTTTTCGACGTCGGCGAACTGAATTTCTAAGGCTTTCACCTCGGCTTTGATGGCCAACTGTTTTTGAGCAATAACGGCTTCCGAAACGCCCACAAAGTCAAGCCATTTTAAGGTGTGCAGTTGATTTTCAAGCGTTTGCTTCTGTCCGTTTGCAACGGCAATGTCGGATTTCAGACCATTAACGCCGTCTTCGTAGCGTTTTAAATCGACCGTTTCCGCTTCAATCTTTTTGTTTTTAATTTGCCCATTTTCGTTTAACGCTTCGATGCGTTTAACGGTCGCGTCGGCGGTTGCGAAGGCGACATTGACGGCGGCTTCGTCGTTTATTGAAAAATCGGACCACGTGAAAGTTGCGGCGTGTGCGTCGATGTCGCGGCGTTTCTCAACAATTTGTTGTGTCAACAACAAGCGGTCTTGTTCGGTCTTTCTAAAATTTGTAAAAAGTGTATCTACTTGTTTTTCAATATTTTGTAAGGTTTTGATGTTGGCATTTAAGTCGGCAATTTCTTTCTGAATCGTTGCGACGACGCGCTGAACGTCCGTGGCGTTCATGGTTTCGGGATGATGCACGGCGCCACAAAGCGGACACGGCGCGCCTTCAACGAGAGTTGTTGCCAATTTTTCAAGTTCCAAAACGGCCAAAGCGTGTTGCATCTTTTTGTTTGATGCCTCTTTTGCCAATTCTCGATGTTCAACACCTTTTTTTAGCGCCAAAATCGTTTCGGAGAGCGTTACACTGAGGGGGTAGTTTTCACCGTAATTCGGTAGCGTATTGACAATTAAAAACTGGTGACTCACGAGAAGGCTATCGAGCGTTTCGGTGAACTTCGCCACTTGTTGTTCAAGCGTCGCTGTTTCTCGGATTAAGCCATTACTTTTTGTAAACCAATCTTTTACGGATTGTAATTCTAATATATTTGGTGATTTAAGCGTGGCGCGCTCGGCGTCGATTGCCGCGCGTTCTTGTTTCAACGTGTCAATAATAAGACGTTTAGCGGTTGTGGCTTCCGCGCCTTTTTCGATGCGTTTTGTTTTGTTGTTGATGGTGTCTTCGGCTTGTTGCATCGCCAAAATGTGGCTCAATTCTTCGGCTTCGCGGAGACGGTTGTGGCGATTGTCGAAGTTGGGACGCAAAGATTTGTGCAACGTTTTTGTTTCAGCCAAAAAACGTTCGTTTGCCGTGAAATCCGTTCGTTTTTGATGGCGCGATTGCGCGTTTTTGGCAACCGATTGCGCGGCGGCTTCGCGTTGACTCATGAGGTTTGAAAAGTTGGATTGACAGTATTCGTAGTCCGTTAATTGCTTTTCGAGGGCGTTATACTGAGGAGTCCTATTGTCAAAATCAACAAGCCGTTTTTTCAATTGTGCCAACGTGTCAAATTGCTTTTTAAGCTGTTGGGCGTCCGTTTCAGCTTGCTGTTTTTCTTTTACATTAATGGCATCTTCATTTGTTAGGACTTCTAAATCAATTAGTTGGGCGCCCAATTCTAAAATTTGCGCTTTGGTCACGTCGCCCATTTGTTCCAATTGGATTTGCACTTCGCTCACCTTTATTTTGTTCTTATTTTCGAGTGCCGTCGCTTTTTTTGACAAATCAAACCGCTCCAAATTGAACAAATCACTCATCATTTTGGCGCGCTCGGTGTCTTTCAATTGCAAAAATTCTTGGAACTGGTTTTGGGGAACAATAATCGTTTTGGTAAAATGTTCCAACTTTAAACCAATCACATCGGCGGGTTCAAAAGCGCGCGGATGCCACGCTTTTTCCGCCAAATCCCACTCAAAACGGCGCGCTTTGGGCGTTGACACTTCTTCAAACTTCTTAGAATTGCGCTTGGCTTCAACAATTGAACGGTATTTTTTGCCGCCCGCTTCAAACTCAAAATCAACCGACAGGTCGTTTGAATTCAGGTTCATCATATTGTAATTTCGGTTGTCGCCTTTGCCGTGTCCCAAACGCGGTACTTCGCCGTACAATGCCAACATCATCGCCTCCAAAATCGCGGATTTGCCACTGCCGACGTTGCCGAAAATGCCAAAAATATGCGCTTGTGCGAGTTGCTCAAAGTCAATCGTCGCTTCTTCAGAATAGGAATATAAACCCTTGATGGTTAGCTTTTTGGGTATCATGCACCGTGCGTTTTATTGGAACAAAAAGAAAGGCGAAATTATAAAAAAAAGGGACCCCTCAGTATAAAGCCGTTTTTTTAAGTGAAAATAGCTTCTAAACGGTCGGCTGATTTTAAAGAAGCGCATAACAAATTCACTTTTTATCGTGAAATAACTTTCCAAAAGTTTAAAATTTTTGAGTGCCTAACAAATTCACCTTTTATCGTGAAATAACTTTCCAAAAGTTAAAAACTTTTGGAAAGTTGAAGCCTAAAAGACAATTTGTTATACACTCAAATTTTTGGAAAATTGAAGCCTAAAAGACGATTTGTTATACACTCTTTTAAAGTTGGTTCAGCAATTTTTGTTTTCTGCTTTCTACTTTTCAAAAAACAGCGTTGCGTGTTAATTTTCGCGGGAAAAAGGGGCATTTCAAGGCAAAATGGCGCTAAAAACGTGAAGTTTCCTGCTGAATGACAAAAAAATATTCGTGTTTATCACTGTGTTGTTCGAACCGCCCGAGTTAAAACATCGACCGCCCGAGTTAAAACATCAACCGCCCGAGTTAAAGTTCCTGTCTCCCGAGTTAAAACACGGTTTCAGATTGGGCAACTTTTAAAAAAATTGCCCAATCTCCAATGCGCCGTTTATCCCGAAACGTTAA
Source organism: Saprospiraceae bacterium (assembly GCA_043764555.1). Lineage (GTDB taxonomy): Bacteria > Bacteroidota > Bacteroidia > Chitinophagales > Saprospiraceae > JAAFJT01. The sequence goes on along the minus strand of JAYUKJ010000618.1, from coordinate 166 downwards.
CATTAATGAACACGTTCACTGCCCAAAACAAAGCCACTACTTACAGTTTTAAGTAGTAAGCGTAAAGTAATCGACATTTTTAAAAATCTTATAAAATGTTGATTATCAATGTGTTCAACTTTCCAAAAGTTTAAAACTTTTGGAAAGTTTGTGTCGATTATTTTAG
>JAYUKJ010000617.1:0-11193 GCA_043764555.1 Saprospiraceae bacterium | reverse complement strand
AGCCCTTCAATCAGCCGCGTCGGCGCAACGACGTAAGACACTTGAAGCGCGGACTTTTCAAAAATCCATTTGTATTGTTGCATCCCTCGGCTGCGTTCGAGATATTCCGTTTGGGCAACCTTTCCCAAGCCTTGATACAGGTTGTCTTTTAGCAGTCCAATCCAGTCCGTTTTGGGCAATTGCGCTTGCATCGCGGGACTGAGCAAATCGTAGGATTCCTCAAAGGCTTGCTTATTAAAAAGCTGCATTAAGGTATCATTTAAGGCGTTATGCGTCGCCAAATCCGCCACTTGTGCCGTCATATTCCAACAGTTTAAGGATAAAAATAGGATAAAAAAGGCGTTTTTCATATTGCGTTATTTTAGACGTTATCAAAATTGATTACGGCATCAAAATAAAGCCTTCTAACCTTCTAATTACGATTTTATTCGATGAATGATGTGGAAATATGGACGAGACTTTGGGATTTTTCAAGGAAGAAGGGGCCCCAGTATAAAAGTAAAAAAAGCCATCCCGACCGAATCGGGATGGCTTTTTTTACTTTTATACTGAGGGGTCCATTTTTTTCAAACCACGTCTTCTTCCAACCAAACAACCTGCCCTGCGGCGTTGATATACGCCCACATGCCGTTTTTTTCAATCCAAGCCAAGCCATTTTTAAACGGCGAAACGGCATCCAAAAAGCGCGGCGGAATGACAATATTGCCTTCGACGTCAATGTACAACCACTGGTTTTTCACGTTAACGGCCGCCAAACCTTCGGAAAACGGTTGCGCACGGTCAAATTGTGGCTCGATGTGGAGTTGCGCCGTTGAGGTCATGTAGCCATATTTTCCTTTATATGAAAAAACTGCCAAACCGTTGTGGAAATCGCCCGCATAATCGAAAACGGGTTTGATAATTATCTGTCCTTTGGAGTCGATAAAACCAAATTTTTCGCCGATTTCAACGACCGCCAAGCCTTCCGAAAACTTGCCTTCGGAAACGCCTTCGATGCGCGGATACTGAGGGGGTATAATTGTTTCGCCCGTTTTGTAAATCAATCCCCAATTTTCGCCTTCAAAAATCGTCGCCATATCGCCTTGAAAAGACGTCGCGGCGTCGTAAGTTGGCTCAATCGTCATTTTACCTTTATTGTTCACAAAACCCCATTTTCCGTCGATTTTCACGGCAGCCAATCCATTATTGAACTTATCGGCCGCTTCAAATTGCGGTTTTATGACGAATTCGCCTTCGCGATTGATGAAACCCCACTTGCCGCCGTAGCGCGCCGCCGCCAAGCCACCGCTGAAATCGCCCGCGCCTTCGTACTGCACGTCGAGTACGAGATTGCAACGCCCGTCGATGAAACCCCACAGGTGAACAAGCTGCACGCGTGCCAAGCCTTCCTCCATTTGACCAATGAAATTGAAGAGATTTTTGAACAAAGGACGCCCCAATGAATCAATAAAAACAAGGCGGTCGAAGACTTTGACGCGCGCAAAACCGTTGTGGAAGTCCTCAACTTGCGGGTATTGCGGCTCAACTACGAGTTCGCCGTCGGCATCAATAAAGCCGTATTTGCCTTTTTCGCGTATCTTGAAAAGTGGTGGAAACATGATGATTATTAGTAGTTTTCTTTAGTTGTTCAATAAAAACAAAGAACGAACGGGACAAATGTAGAAAAAACAAGTTTAGAATTGCAAAATTCCCTAAGATTTGATAACTTTTTGAAAAATTGTCAAATCTGAACACCCGTAATTGTTAAACCTGAACTGCCCGTTTTTTCTTCCAACGCCGATGCGACCACAGCCAATTTTCAGGCTTCGCCACAATCGCTTTTTCGAGCCGCATCATAAACTGCCGCGTGATTTCTTCATCGGGTAATTCACGGACATTGCTCGCAATTTTCTCAAAGGTTAATTGATAATAACCACGTTTAACCCTTTGCATATCAAGGTAGTACGCAGGAAAATTGTACTGCCGAGCGTATTTATCGCCACCGTAAGGACACGCCGTATCTTGATTCAAAAACGTGACCCAATGCGCTTTATCGGAGTTAGTATTTTGGTCGCTGATAAAAAAATAAGCTGTTGGTGTGTCCGCCGAACGCACAAAAGCCGCCGCCGTTTCGCCGATAGGAACCAATTCAATGCCGAATTGTTCGCGTTGTTTGCGCCCGTATTTTTCGATGTACGGATTTGACAAAGGCTTATACATCCCGACAATGTGGCGTTTTACGAACAAGGGCAACGAAATAACGCCCCATTCCCAGTTCGTGTAATGCGCCGCCATTTGAATTGAATTGCCGCGCGACTCGGGATTGTCGTGGACGGCTTCGGGATTTGTGAAAATATAACGCACCGCAAAATCGGCTTTTGACATCGAAAATCCTTTAAAACTTTCGAGCAAAATATCGCTCAAATTCACGTAAGATGCCCACGCAATGCGGTTGATTTCCGCTGATGATTTGTCGGGAAAGGAATCGCGTAATTGTTTGAAAACGATTTTTTTGCGGTAGCCAACCACCTTAAAAAGCAGCCAAGCGACGCCATTTGACAGCCGATACATTGCCGAAAAAGGCAGTAGCCAAAAGATTAATACGACAAAACGAAAGCCGAGATAGCCGATATATTGCATGATAAAGCGTTGATTTTACGTGGTTTATGCAAAAAAAAGACGTTTATACTGAGGGGTCCCTGAATTTAGAATTTCAAATACCCCATTTTGCTGCAAAGGTAGTTTTTCAAAGCAAACCAATGTGACCATTTTAAATTTGGTTGTGTATAACGAATCTGCACGTAGTCGGTAACTTTAGTTGCCGCGATAACTTACGCGGCAACTAAAGTTGCCGACTACAAGTAAAATTTAATGAAAACCGCCGCAATGAACGAACATCGCGGCGGTTTTTTTTATGCAGAAAACGTCCCAAAGGTTATTAAAAATTGTACTCAATATCCCCATTATTAATCAAAATATTGTCTTTTGATTGGAGCGATTGAATGATTTTATCGACGTTTCCGTGTTGCGACAATTCTTGATTGTGCAACAAGATATAGCTGCGCAACATCGAGACCGAATGCGGGCGATTGCCCGAACGCATGAGTCTTTCGACCGTTTCACGCGCTGTTTCTTCAATAAGTCCGCGATTATCGGATATCGCAGCGCCATTTGTCAACTCAATCGTGAGGTCTTCAAAGAGGCTTTTGCTCAATTCTTCAATATTAATTTTTGGCTCCGCTTCGGTTTTCTGCAAATCAATCCTAAGCGGTTGCCCCCCAGAAGGAATGTCGGTCGTCGGATTTGCTTCGGCGGTTGATTGACGAATGCGGAGGCAATTCCGTCCCGTCGAATTGATGAAAGTTACGAGCGGGTCGAACGCGCTATCGTTCGACAAAATGGCAAATTCAATGTCATTGCTGATTTTTTCGTGCAGCTTGCCCATCAAAAAGCAGATTTGAAAATTGAGGTCACTGGCTGATGCCGAACTGGCTTCAATCCATTTGATGGCAGACCCCATCTTTTGCATTTCACGGACGAGCGTGAGGGGAATGCTTTCGTTTTCGTTGCCGACAAAAACAAAGATTTTGTCGCAAACTTTTTCAAGTTTCTTGAATTTAATGCCTTTTAAGGTCTCGAAATCGAGAAATACGTAGCGGCGGATGCTGGTGTTCATAGTTGGTACTGACTCGTTTTAATTATAAAAATGGATGTGGCGTCAAGTTACGTTAAGCAATTTTTTAAAACAAAACTTTTACACTTTTTTGTTTAAAATTAATTAGCCGTGTTTCACGTTAGGCTTTCTCTTTACTGGTTATAAAATATTGATTCTCAATCATTTAAAGTAGTGGACATGGTTTTATTTGCTATTTCAAACTTAAAAAAAAACGCTGTGCTTTTCTAATTGTTTGATTTCTTTTACGTTTTTTAGGCCTGCAAAAGTAGATAAAAAATTGAGGTTTAAACCTTTTAAGGTATAAAAAAATCACCTTTTTATTTTTCAAAAAAAAGGGTTCTCTCCGTGTAAAATACCGATGTGCCGCAAAAAAAGGGACCCCTCAGTATTTTACAACTGAAGGGTCTTTCTAAGTGAAAAGTAGAAAGTGAAAAACGAAAATAAAGGCGACGACTTATCACTTACTACTTTTCGTTTATCATTTTCCCCTTAATTACGCATTCCGATTGATGCAATTCAAGTCTTCAAACGCGCCTTTTAAACGCTCAACGAACGTTTTTTCAGCCGCCCGAACCCATTTGCGCGGGTCGTAAGAATTTTTGTTTGGCTTGTCGTCACCTTCGGGATTGCCGATTTGACCTTGCAAATAATCGTGTTTGGCCGCTTCGTAAGCCCGAACGCCGTCCCAATATGCCCATTGCATATCCGTATCGATGTTCATTTTGATGGCACCGTACTCGATTGCTTCACGAATTTCTTCGCGGCTTGAACCCGAACCACCGTGGAAAACGAAATTAACTGGAATATCAGACGCCGTATTGAATTTTTCTTTGACAAAATCTTGCGAATTCTTCAAAATAATCGGTTGCAACTTAACATTACCCGGCTTGTAAACACCGTGAACATTGCCAAAAGCCGCCGCGATTGTGAAATTAGGCGAGATTGCCAACAACTTTTCGTAAGAATAAGCGACCTCCGAAGGCTGTGTATATAAACGTGCAGAATCGATGTCGGTGTTGTCAACGCCATCTTCTTCGCCGCCCGTTACGCCCAATTCGATTTCAAGGGTCATGCCCATTTTCGCCATGCGCGCGAAGTATTTTTCGCAAATTTCGATGTTTTCCTCCAACGATTCTTCCGACAAATCGAGCATATGCGACGAATACAAAGGCATTCCGCGCAATTTGAAAAACTCCTCGCTCGCTGTCAAAAGTCCGTCAATCCACGGCAACAATTTCTTTGCGCAGTGGTCGGTGTGCAAAATAACGGGAACACCGTAGGCTTTTGCCATCGTGTGTACGTGCATAGCGCCCGCGATGCTGCCCAAAATTGCCGCTTTTTGTCCTTCATTCCCCAAACCAAGACCCGCGTTGAACGCAGCGCCGCCGTTTGAAAACTGAATGATAACGGGTGAATTGACCGCTTTTGCCGTTTCTAAAACCGCGTTTACGGTGCTGCTACTCACGACGTTTACCGCAGGGAGCGCGAAATTGTTGGCGTTGGCGTAGTTGAAAAGGTCGGTCACTTCTTGACCGTGGAGTACGCCGCTTCTGAATCTTGTAGTCATAATTATTTAATTTCTATTGTTTGATAATTCTAAATGTTTCGGCGCAAATGTCGTAAAATTTATTGAAATACGGCGGAGGATTTGCTTAAAATCCGTTTGATTTAAAGGTTTTTTCAAACGCTTCCCCCTATTATCGTTGATTTTTACGCCCAAAACGTCAAAATACTGAGGGGTCCTCCAATCATAAAAATCTGATTTATTAACGAATTAGAGCGGCGGCGTTGGCATCCGTAAGTGAGTTAAATCCGCACAACTACCCCATTTTTCCACCGATTACGCAAATTAACGCGGCTTATTCAACGCGCGTAGAACGCTTAAAGTTGTCTTTCGACCGTTTGAAACACTTTTTTTATGTCAATACCTTAACGTACTTTTGGGCGATATTTTAGAACAAACGCATGGTATTGAATAGCGATTAGCAATTAAAAAAAGAACGTAATGATTTATACAAAACACAATCTTGACGACACAATCGTCGCCCTCGCAACACCGCCTGGCGTTGGGGCAATCGGCGTCATTCGGCTATCGGGAAAGGACGCGATTGCGATTGCGGACAAAGTTTTCTTTGGAAAAAAACTGGCGAAACAACCGACGCACACGATTCATCTCGGAACGATACGGAATACTGAGGGGTCTATTTTGGATGAAGTTTTAGCGGCTTTGTTCGTTGCGCCAAAATCTTATACGAAGGAAAATGTGATTGAATTTAGTTGTCATGGGTCGCCGTTTATTTTGCAACAAATTATTCAGTTGTTGATAAACTCTGGCGCGCGGATGGCACAGGCGGGTGAGTTCACTTTGCGCGCTTTTCTGAACGGACAATTGGATTTGAGTCAAGCCGAAGCGGTGGCAGATTTGATTGCCTCGACTTCCGAAGCAAGTCATGCTTTGGCGATGCAACAAATGCGCGGTGGATTCTCCGAAAAGATAAAAATACTGAGGGGGCAATTGGTCAACTTTGCCAGTCTGATTGAATTGGAACTCGACTTTGGCGAAGAAGATGTGGAATTTGCCAATAGAGATGATTTAAAAGTCTTAATTCTTGATATTCAACGACTTATCAAACAATTACTCGATTCTTTTTCTTTGGGCAATGTCTTGAAGAATGGGGTTTCAACCGTTATTGCGGGAAGACCAAACGCGGGGAAATCAACTTTACTGAACGCTTTATTGGACGAAGAACGCGCCATTGTCAGCGATATTGCGGGGACAACCCGCGATACGATTGAAGAAATATTGAACATTCAAGGCGTTGAATTCAGACTGATTGACACCGCAGGCATCCGCGAAGCGACCGACACAATCGAGGCAATGGGTGTGCAAAAGACGATGGAAAAAGTGGATAACTCGACGATTTTGGTCTATCTTTTTGATGTTGTTGAGATGAAAATCATGGACGTTTTAGCAGATTTGATTAAACTCAAACGCCCTAATTTGAAGCTGATTGTCGTTTGCAACAAAATGGATAAAAACCCTTATTTCGACCCCGATTGGTTGATAAATTTTCATAATCCAAACATTCCTGAATACTATTTAGGCACAATCAATCCCGAACTCAATTATCCCGAATTGACTAAAAAGCAAATCATCACTTTGTCCGCAAAACACAGCATGAATGTGCCGTATTTGACCGAAAAACTCTACGATTTAGTGGCCGACGGCGCGATTCAAACGGACAATGTGATTGTCTCAAACGCGCGACATTTTGAAGCCTTGCAAAAAAGTCACGACAGTTTGACGGATGTACTGAGGGGTATGTCGTCGGGCATCACGACGGACTTTGTGGCAATGGATATTCGCCGTTCGTTGCATCATTTAGGCGAAATCACGGGCGATATTTCGACGGACGATTTGTTGGATACGATTTTTAGTAAGTTTTGTATTGGAAAGTAAGGCAATACTGAGGGGTGTATTTCCAACATGAAAAATAAAAAAAACAGCCTTAAATCAGCTATACTCGGCTGAAACCACTTATCTTTACACAGTTTCAGCTAAGTATAACTAAAAATTATGGAAAATACGTTTATTGGAAGAGAAGAAGAGCAAGCCGCTTTGTTGAAAGCCCTGCAATCATCGGAAGCAGAAATGGTCGCGTTGATTGGGCGGAAAGTGGTTTTCGGACTTTTTTCCATTGCCACCATCTTTAGATGGTGGATTTAGAATGAGCAAATATCTCAGCTTTAGCCAAATTTTTAGTTAAATGTGGCTAAAGCCGCGTTATATTCTCTATTTTTCTATTCTCCATTTAAAGATGGAGGCAATTGAGACAAGAAAAGTATGAGATTGATTTTATTGGAAAATCCGAAAAATCACTTTCCGTTCAGTATAAACCCATAAAAAAGCCTTTTCATCTCATTTTTTGACCACAAATCACCTCAAAAAACAAGTGACCACTTCAAAAAAACAAGTGACCACCTCAAAAAAACAAGTGACCACTTCAAAAAAACAAGTGACCACCTCAAAAAAACAAGTGACCACCTCAAAAAAACAAGTGACCACCTCAAAAAAACAAGTGACCACCTCAAAAAAAACAAGTGACCACCTCAAAAACAAAGCCGTTCACCTCATCGAGAGAGGTGAACGGCTTTTGTTTTGAGGCGAACGGCTTACGCTTTTGGCGGCTTTGGTGCTTTGGGCGGCTTCGGCGCTCTTTTTGCCGCGCTGCCGCCGCCTTTGTGGCGCTCAATGGCGTCGATTTCGTTTTGAGCGGCAATGGCGTCGAGGTCTTTGTCTTTGACCCCAACTCTGACGTTTTCGACGAAGCGGCTGTAAAAATTAATTTCTTCGCCGCCGCTGATGCCCATCAAGAAATCCACCAAATTGACCAAAGGCGTCAAGTAATCGCGCTTAAAGGCCTTCAACTGATTGTAGAGCGTGTTGTCTTTTTGCGGCGCTTCGACCGTCAACGTGCTGGGCGCAAACTTCGGGTACTTCAACACGATAGGCAACATTTGGTCCGCCTCTTTTTCCCGAATTTCCGCCTTCTTGGCAATCCGATTGTATTCGTCGTCGGGCATGATTGGCTTAACGGGCAAAGCGGCAACGATGGCGCTAATACCCGTTTGTGCTTGTGTGATTTGCGCATCAGACATGGTTTCATTGATGCGATTTGCAAGGAGATCTGCCATCTTATTAATGGTTTTTTAAGTGAGAAAATTATACGTGAAAAATTTTCATAAAGTTAAGGTTATAGTGTTTAAAATGTCAATAGGTAAGGCAAACTTTAACATAATTATTTTTGAAACGCGTTAAAAAAGAACTAAAAAAAGGACCCCTCAGTATCTTTTGATAAAAAATCAAAAAAACGAATAAAAAGCGCAATTTTGTCGTTTAAAAATGGTCAAAATTCTTGTTTCGTTCACGTATAAAAAAATGAAAAGTATGAAAAATCCTTTGCTAATCGCTGCGTTGTTGTGCCTTTTTTGCGTCGAAACGAACGCTCAAGTCTCGGGCAATTACCAACAACGGGCGAACAATGACAACAATCCTGCTGCCAATATGATGCTCGGAACGGACAATAAAAAAGTGCAACTCGCCGTCAATCTGTCCGACAATCCGACCATTTTGCAAGCCGAAGTCTTGTACAATGCCAAGCCAACGAGCTATTTGGCGATTTTTGCGGCAACCCAAGAAGGCGATAATATTGCGGCAACCGACACGTTCATGAACCAACGACTCGACCTTTTCAAGCGTGGTTTGCGGGCGGCGGGCGTTGCCGACCAACAGTTTTACGTTGATTTTATTTCCCTTGTGCCAAAATATGAAGTGGTGGTGGAAAAGAAACGGCGCTCAAAAACGGCGAATGAGTTGCCGATTTGTTTCCAATTGAAGAAAAACATCCACGTCCAATTCACGGACAGCCGATTGATGGACAAAATTATTTCAGCGGCTGCCGTTGCCGAAATTTATGATTTGGCAAAAGTGGAAGTCAATATTCCCGATTTGAAGCGCATTCACGAAGAGTTGACCGCCGAAGGGATGCGGATTGTGGAGGCAAAAGCCAAACGTTTTGCGCCGCTTGGCATCAAAGCGATACCCCTCAGTATCGGCGACAATTTTGAAACCTATTACCCAACCGAACAATACGAAGGCTACACGGCTTACACGACGGATTTGACAAATGTGCAGTATCAAAACGCGAAACTGAACAAAATTGCCGTGAAATATGCGCCCAAAGACCGAACTGTCTTCTACAATCGCTTGCCTTACGACCAATTTGACGCCGTGATTAATCCCGATTTTGTTGAGCCGCCGATTCAGATTCATTACAAAGTCGTCGTGAAATACGCCACCGAAAACAGCGAATTAGCTGCCAAATACAAAATCGACGCGCAACGAGACGCCGACCGACAAGAAGCCGTCCGAAAAGACGAGGTGGACATCCGAAAAATCCAAGCGGCCAATCCGCCTAAAACGTGTTGTGATAAAAATTGACGCCCGTATTTGGAAAGTAATCGGCAACTTCAGTTGCCGCTAAATCATTCAAAGTAGGACAAGCGGCAACTAAAGTTACCGACTACTTCTTCAAAGCAACAAAAAGAGGACTCCTCAGTATAAATGGCTTTTTTTACCATTTTTTCTGTTTTTTTTACGTAAAATCACTTCAAAATCGTTCAACAATGATGGATAAATTGCTCAAAACGCTTGTTTTTGTTTTACTCAATATTTGCTGCGCGAATAGTCAGACAAATGACAGCCTTCCTCCAGCGAGATACTTGATTGATTCTCTTGAATTTAGCAAGCTCTGTAAACCTGAATATCGCTATGAATACTTTCAAGTTGCGGGGAAAAACGATAAGAGTTCCGACCAAATCTTGAAAGAGTTAAAAGCCGTTTTTGTGCCGCCCAAAGACTTCAGACAATCGGGTTTTTTAACCATTAAATTCATCGTCAATTGCCATAAGGAATTATGCTGTTTTCACGTCTTTGAAATGGATGAAACGTATCAAACGATTGAATTTGACGCGGGCGTTAAAGCGCAATTAATAGCGTTTATTAAAACCCTAAATGGTTGGAAATCAGCCGAATATGAAGGTAAAACAACTAATTATCGTTACTATTTAAACTTTGTAATTAAAAATGGCGAATTTAAAAAAGTCTCTCCTTAGCATTTTAGGACCCCTCAGTATTTGCTTGATTTTGGCGCCATTAAATGCCCAAAATGCGGCACGCGACAGCTCGACGGCACGCTTTGAACGCCTCATAGAAACGGTGAGTATTTACAGTTTTGAAGGGCAATTAGCGGCTGATAGTTTTCTAAGAATAGACCCGACAAACGCCTCTATTTGGCGAGTCAAAGCAATACCTCATTTGAAAGGCGGAGATTTTCCGTCGTGGATTAAGTACGCCAATAAAGCCGTCGAAAATGCGCCCGAAAAGTATTTAGCGTACCGAGGTTTTTGCAAAGCGATTTTTATTAAAGACTACAAAGGCGCCTTGTTAGATTTTGAAAAACGGCAAAATTTAAAGCCCAATGAAATAGTCTATGAAATGGATCATTCGTTAGCATTTTGGCGAGGGTTGTGCTATTTGGCGTTGGGGCAATTGGATTCTGCACGTTTTTTTATGGAAAAATCGCTCAAATACCAGCTCGATTTGCGGAGTGCAGAATGGGCGCATTACAACGATTTTTTCTACTTAGGCGTCATTCATTACGAACTAAATGACATCAGCAAAGCGCACTATTACATCGACGCCAGTTTGAAAAACTACGCGGAGTTTCCCGACGCTCATTATTATAAAGCCTTGATTTTGAACAAATTAGGCAAGTCGGGAGAAGCCTTAGACCATTTGGCACAAATCGAAAACGCGTGGAAAAAACGGTATCGAATGAACGAAGACAACGAAGTGTATGCAAATTATCCTAAGCAAATTGGGCAGGGAGAAGTGGATAATTTGCGGGCAATTTTGACGGGTAAAAACTAAATAATTTTAGGAAAGGGCAAAAGAGGACCCCTCAGTATAAAAGCTC
>JAYUKJ010000616.1:0-3233 GCA_043764555.1 Saprospiraceae bacterium | reverse complement strand
CGGCGTAGAAAAGCAGATTTTTTGAAAAAAAAAGGACCCCTCAGTATAAAACCTAAAAAAAGCCTCATGTACACGTACATGAGGCTTTTTTAGGCTTTACGAATTAGCCTGTTTGACCAATAACGTCTCTAAATCTACCAGTTTGCAAATTAATTAAATTAGTAGTTGATTTATTGAAAATATAAGTCCAAGCAATTATTTTTTCATTATTCGTGAGAAGCCTTACTTCTACTTTCTTTCTTACAAACTCTGAATGTGAGCGTTGACGGTAAGCGTATTCTTCATAGTCATCAAGTATTTTCAAAGCTTTTTTGGGATATAAAAGACGATAAATTTCTCCTTGTACCGTCCCAAGACCGTGCGTATCCATGATTGCGCCAGGATAATAGTCCACAAGGTAAAGTTTGGCAGAAATAATGCCTAAACCGATAAACTCGCCATATTCTACCACCTGAAAATTAATGGCATTTTCAATACCACTCATTAACGTACCGTAAACAAATAAATGATCAGACTGCTTCATGTGCGATTTTTTTTATTACGATTTTTAATCAATAGTGTCAAATTTTCAAATCCTTCTTTTTCAATATATTCTTTTAGGTGTACATTTTCACCAATCGCGGTTAAATAATAATCAAACATCATATCAATTTCTTTTTCGTTGATTTGTCTCAATTTTTTAAGTGATGCTATGAATTCAAAAAAATTGAGGAAATCATCTACTTTTTCAATCAAAACTTCATCATCTTCCGTGATATCTGAATCAAACAACTTTCCAAAACGCTCAGGTTTATAAATTAAATATTTTCGGATTGTTTTATGTTGCTCATTTTCAAAAAACTTTTGATACAAATTCCATAACCATTCAGCTTTTTTAACACTTACATTACGCGAATAAGTTATCACGGCGATAATAACGCCGATTGCTGAAATAATCTTAAATAGGAGGTCAATCAAATCTTTAAAGCTAATCTCTTGCATGTCTTATTCCTTTTAGATGAATTAAATTTTATTTCATAATATATTGCAAAGTTAATTGAACTTCGTCTTTTCACAAGCGAATGAGTGAAATAATTCAATAGGTATCAAGTATTTTGAAAAAAAGGACCCCTCAGTATAAATGCCGTTTTTGCATTAAAATTAGGCAAAAAACGGCGTTTATACTGAGGGGTCCTTTTCCATTTTATGCATACAAAAAAAGGAAGATAACCGACAGTTACCTTCCTATAAAAATGTGTATTTTCTCATAATATGCTGTCATTGAATGACAAATTTATATAGTCCAAAGATGTGCCAAAAAGCATATTTGTCAAGTCCGTAAACCACAAGGTTGTGACGCGGAAAATGCCGCCATCATTTCAGCAAGCAATAAAATGGATGGAACAAAAACGGATTAAAAAATTGAAATGTGGATAAACACGTGGAAATTAAAAGGCTTTTTCTACATTTGCTTCTGTTGAAAAACACGTGCAAAATATTAATTCACCGAATTTTGTTAAATTATTAAAGATGAAAAAACTACTTACGACGTCCGTTTTATTTCTATTTATTTTTTTTACTCATGCACAAAGCATTGACACTGTGCAAGTTGGCAAAAACGAGTTTGCCATATCGGGAAATACGTATTCCCTTTTTCAAACATTGGAATTGTCGGCTACGTGGAACCGCTCCGTTTTTATTTATCCCAAGCAGGCGATGAAAGGTGCGTCAAAGAATGGGAAACTACTCCGTGGCTTTCAGATGTACCGCGACATTTCGCGTATCGTAACGGCGCAAAAAGAGCAAGGCTATTTTGTGGATTCAACGATAACTATCGCTAAGATTTACGTCGCCAATACAGCTTTGGAGGACTGGTCAACAATTTTTTCGTGGGATTCCATTTTGCTCGTAACGGGGGCAACTTTAGTCTTCAATGAGGACATAAAAAATATTGCAGGCAACAAAACGGGTTGGCGCACTTTTCCTTTTTCGACGCCTTTTAGCTACGATACGACCAAAAATCTCGCAATTATGGTGCAATATCAACAAAACAATGGCACAAAGGGGCAAATGTTTTGGGCCTACGATTCGACGCACGTGAAGCCGACGGATGCCGACCAAACGAATTATTACAGTCGGTTTCAATTAAAATATTCACAGAAACCGTTCAGTCAGACAACCGAACCTGTCAACAATTTTACGGGCAGCAATTTGCGGCATCCGACCATGCGTTTTTTGTTTGCGCCGCAAAATGTGCAAGTGAGCGTCAGTGAAAATGAGGGAGTTAAAAACCTCTTAATTGCGCCCAATCCAGCTTCTGACGTATTAATTTTTAGTTTTATAGCAAAAGAGACAACAACGGCTAAAGTGTTCATTTCGGACGTGAGTGGGCGGCTTTTTTTACAAAAAAACGTCGATATACTGAGGGGGCCTAACGCGGTCAATTTTCCGATTTCGGCTGTGCCAAAAGGCGCTTATTTGTTGACAATTGACGATGGGGTTGCGGTCGTTTCGCAGCAATTTATAAAAATGTAGTAAAAGTCGTATCACGGACTTCAGTCCGTGAATTGAGTAAATTTATTCACGGACTGAAGTCCGTGATACCGTTAAATCATTCAAAATCAAATCATTATGGAATTCATGCCGATGAGTAAATACGATTTATTGGATTATGACATCATCCAATGCGATGCCAGTCATTTAGACGAACTCTTAGTGCTTGCGAAGCAAAGTTTTATCGAGGCTTTTGAGAAAACGAGCGACCCCGAAAACTTCAAATTGTACGTCGCTCAAACCTTCACCCCCTCAGTATTAGCCGAAGAATTGGTGCACTCGGAGAGCGTTTTTTTTATGCTCCGCAATGCCGAAAAGGAGAACGTCGGCTACATCAAAATGCGTTGGGACCGCGGCGCTGAATTCTTTCCAAACGACATAAGTGTCGAATTACAGCGCATTTATGTATTAGAAAAATATTGGTACAAAGGATACGGAAAAGTTCTCTTAGATTGTGCCGAACGTTTTGCTTCGCGGCGCGATTGCAAGTGGATTTACTTGGTCGTTTGGTTCCAAAATGAGGTGGCAATTAAGTTTTACGAGCGCCATTATTGGAAGCAATGGGGCAAGAAAGATTTTAAATTTGGCAACGAAATTCACCACGACGTCGTGATGCGTAAAAATTTGGGTTTTTCCTCCATTTTTGGCTACGACTGACGCGCCTTTTAACATATTTTAGGGCAATTTATAGAATGGGCAAC
>JAYUKJ010000615.1:0-11246 GCA_043764555.1 Saprospiraceae bacterium | reverse complement strand
CTTAGGCGCCGCCTGCGTTGGCGGAACTTCTGATAAAAAGGCGACTGTTGCGGAACTTTGCATGACTTTATTTTTTAATGAAATGGCGATTTTAAGTTTTTATACTGAGGGGTCTCTTTTTTTGAATTAAAAATTAAAAATTAAAAATTGAGAATTTAAAATTTGCAATTGACTGATAATCAATCAATTACAAACTAAAATTGGATACTTTCAGCAATTTCCGCTTTGGGATTTTCGATTGCGGCGTAGCTGCAAAATCTCGGTAACACAACGCTCAAATGACTAATTTCCCATGCGGTGTAACCGCTAAACCGACTGTTTTGCGGTTACACCGCATTAAGAAGTCGCGGCTTGGCTTAAAATGTTACCGAGATTTGGCAGCTACGCCGCCGTAAAAAGTCAAAGCGAAAATTGCAGGTACACTTTATTTTGACGATTCTTTTGACGGTCATGTATTTTAAAAATTCGTGAATTTGGGGTTAACGCCAGTTGTTTTTTACAATTTTCCGAGATTCAGATTGCCCAAAAATTGGGCTGCCAAAATGGTTTGTGGCTCGTGGATACGGATTTCATCGTCCTCAATTTCTAAATCCGACGGGCTGATTTGAAGGCGCGGGCTGACAAAATTATAATCCATTTCGTCGTAGTGATAGATTGCCCACGTGCCGAAAGAGTATTCCAATGCCGTCAAATTTTCGACCCAATCGCCCGAATTTAGGTACAAAACCGACCCGTTTTGCCGCATTTGAGGCGTGTGTACGTGTCCGCAAACGACCGTATCGAAGCCTTGTTTCCGTCCCGTTTCGATGGCTTGTTGCTCAAAATCATTGATGAATTTGACGGCTTCTTTGACCTTCATTTTGATGAGTTTGGAGAAAGCCACGCGTTCTTTGCCCATCATTTTTAGGAGAAAATTAACCGTTTTGTTCATTCTAACCAGTAAATCGTAGCTGTAACCACCGACTTTGGCGAGCCATTTTAGGTGTGTCACCGAAGAATCGAACACGTCTCCGTGAAAAAACCAGCATTTTTTACCGCCAATGAGTAAGGTCAAACTGTCGCGGAGGTGGAAGTCGCCGATGCTAAAATCGGTAAATCTGCGCAGCACATCGTCGTGGTTGCCCGTGATGTAGTAAACCTTGGTTCCCGAGAGTGACATTTTCAAAATGCGGTTCAAAACCTTCATGTGTTCCTTAGGAAAATAGGATTTTTTGAATTGCCACATATCAATAAAATCGCCATTTAAAATCAAAATATCGGGTTTGATTGATTTCAAATAATTGAGTAACTCACGGGCATGACAGCCATAAGTCCCCAAATGGACATCAGAAATAACGGCTATTTCGAGTTTTCTTTTCATTTTTTTTGATTGATAATAAGCACTTGGACAAAATTATTTAGTTGTGATTTTCGTAAAATTTTGAATTTTTAAAAGGTGTAAATTATTCAATAAGTAGTTCAACACATATAACCGACACTTTTTGAAACACATAGACACAGTAGGATATATAGTTTTAACTAACTGATTTTCAAGCATTTATATGTGTTTTATGTACCTATGTGTGCTATAAAAAAAGTAGCGATTAAATATATTGACCTACTTATCAATTTTTTAGGTCGAAAATAGGGCCCCTCAGTATATTGCCATTTTTTTTGTTCAACTGCTCAATTTGATTCAATTAGTACGTTAAATTATTCTACAAAATTCGCTCGACAAGATTAATTGTACATTAATTGAGCGTTATCTAATTATTAATTCCTAAACAAAAAAAAGCCGCACGCTTGACAACGTGGGCTTTTAGAAAAATGGAGAACCAAGCTACTATTGTATGAAAAAACTTAAACAAATCAATCGTAGTATGCAGGAATGCGCCACAAAAATGCTGTGTCTGTGTTAACTCAGCGTGTTGTAAATGTTAATTTTAAGTAAGCATCTTGGCTAAATTATTTTTTGCCGCCGTGAAAACTCTAAAACGTAAATTGCTGTAAAATCATAAAATACTTGACTATCTCGTTGATAGTCAAGTATTTATGTATTTGCGTCAAAATAGGACTCCTCAGTATATGGCGTCCTTACGACATCCCGATTCTTTTTCGGGAAAACCGATTTTTGCCTTATTTTTGAATCACAAAACGTTTAGCCGCGTTGCCTTCCGAAACGATGAAATAGACACCATTTTGTAGGCTCGATACGGTCAAAGTCGTTGTCGGCGTATTGAAATTCAAAACCGTTTGACCCGCCATATTCACCACACGACCCGTTAGAGGACGGCTCAAATACACGTCATTGCCCGCCGACGGATTAGGATAAATCGTAAAATCGGACCCCTCAGTATCCGCCTCTTTTACGGGCGTTGCGGAAGCGTCAATTTCGAAAACCGAGATGGTTGACGATGTTTCATTCGCCAAAAGCAGCAAATTTTTACCATTCGGGCTTTGTGCCGACGGAATAAAAAGGATGCCTTCCGAGCCTCTATCATCCGTTGTTGCGCCTTTTCGGTTGTTAGAATAGGTAACAAATTGCGGATTTGTTGGATTTGTTACGTTGAAAGCCATCACGCCGCCCGTCCGTTCCAAGGCAATAAAAGCGTATTTGCGACCGCCCAAAGTGGCCATTGCCACGCCTTCGGGTTCAGGACCTTTTGCTCGTGAACGCGCTTTTTTGGTAATACCCGCGCCATTTGAGGCATTAAAATAGGTCGAATCTTTGGTCAATCTTTCCAACCAATCGCCCGAATCCCAAATAATTTGCCCCACTTCGCTCAAAATGGAGAAAGAACGACCGCCAAACACGTGAATTTCGTCCATATCGCCATCGCCGTCCGTGTCGCCCGAAGCGTTCGTAATCACCATTCTGCCGAGTGCCAAATTGCTCCGCAAAACCGTCGAATCGGGAAATTTTGTCGGGTCAAGCCGCACGGCTGCCAAGCTGCTTTCTTCGTTGAAACCCGCATAAGCCCGTGCATCGCCTTCGTTTGCCGTTACATAATACGTCTTTCCGTTTGTTTCGTAGCTCGCAATCGCGTCGGGCATATACATTCCGCGCACGTTCCAATTTGCCAAATTTACGGCAGTTCCTTGGTCGGAAGCGTCCAAACCGTTGCCCGTTAAGCTGTGATTTTTGTAGCCCAAAGGGGAAATTGCGGGTAAACCATTGAGATTATCGAGGCGTTTGTTCAACACATCAATGATAATAATCGCGTTGTTTTCTTGCAAAGTGACCATCGCGCGGCGCGAATCGGACGTAAACGCAACGTATTCAGGCTCAAGGTCTTGCGCGACGGTAACGGTGTTTGTGGAGTCTTTCATCTTACCAAAAATCCGAATACCTGCCGCTTGTAATTCCGCTTTTCTCGAATTGAAAACGTCGAAGCCAATGCGCGTCACGTCGGCTTGAGTGACCGAACGCACGCCGCGTTGAATGTCAATCAAATGCACCGAGCCTTCGGGGTCAATTGTGTAGGCGTCGTTCGGTTGCGCTTCGTCGGCGGTCATAATCCATTTGCCGTCGGGCGAAATAGCCACCATATCAGGTAAAACACCCACGCGTAATTGATTGAAAATCACGCCCGCCGAGTCCATAAATAGCAATCTTCCCGGGTTTGTAATCGCCACGGTATCTTCGCCGCAAGCCACGACAAAACCATTTTGCGCCGCTATTGAGTTGATACCTTTGACATTAATCGAACGAATTGCCCGTGGTACTGAGGGGTCCGAAAAATCGACAATATCAATTTTTTCACCCGTTGTGTTGGCAATAAATAGGCGTTTTGAAACCGATTCGTAAGCGACGATTTCAGCCGTATTATTGGCGGGTGCGCCGTTGACATAACTCGTTAACTGCTTGATTTTCAATTCATTAGTGGCCGTTGGCGCTTTTCTGTCGTCGTCTTGAATGAATAAAATAGTGCGCCCGACCGTGCCAATTGTCGCGTTTGTTGGGTTAGTTAATTCTAAAACCAAATACTCATCCGCTTCATTTGACGCATCGTTTGTCGGCGTAAAAGTGACCGTTGCGACCCGCGAAGCTGCCGCCGTATCACCCGCAAAATTTAAAGTGGTCGTCGTAAACGCATAATCCGAAGCCGAAGCCGTGTTTTTGACGCTCGCCACGCGCACCTCAATTTTTGAAGGCGTCCCATTTGGCGTTTTTAGCGTCACCCGAAGCGTCACTGAGCCATTTTCGGCAACGGATACTGAGGGGACCTCAAAATTAGTTTCGGGAACAGTTGGTGGCGTAGGAATGGTGTTAGGTGAAGCAAAAATGGGTTGAATGCCCAATGTTTTGCCCGTAGAAGTGTTGGATTTGCGCCAATTACTCGCCAAAGCGTTGTCAACAGTAACGCTTACGATTTCCAACGACGGACCCGTTCCGTCGGGTTCGAGTGGCCACGGGGCAGCATCGTCGTAAGTCAATGAATCCACGATGCCGCCGAAAGTGTTGGCAATTGTGAGTTTTTCGCCGCCGTTGCCCAAAGCCTGTCCCGTTGCCCATTGTCCGATGGCTGCGACGCCATAAAAACGGCGAAAAGCGGCGGTATCCAAAGCAAAACACACAGCTTTTTGGCTGCCCAACGAAAATTCGGGCATCGTCCCCAACAAACCTTCCGTGAATTTTAAACCGCCGATTGGAATAGCTGCGTTTGATTTGTTATAAATTTCGATAAATTCTAAGGTATCGCCGTTGGTGCCGGGGTTGTACATGATTTCAGAAATTAATATATCCGCACCGACGTAATTATTAAGGTACAAACCGTTAAATACTGAGGGGTCCGTTTGGGTATTGCTTGCCAAATCCACTAAACCATTGACAGTCAATGTATAACGCGCACCAATTGTCATGGCACCGATGTTCAAAACCGCCGTTTTAGCCGCGCTATCGAACGCAATTGACGTGATAGGAAGCGTTGGCGCGAGCGTATAATTTGCCGTTGCCGTCGCACTTGCGCGGGTAATATTTTCCGAGAAAGTGAGCTTGATTTGCGACGCCGTTTCAAGCGTAGCCGACAAAACTGACGGCGGCGTCACGTCTCCACCGCCAAAAACGAAGGGCGTTAACGAAAACGGAACATCGGGCGTAATGCCATCATTGCTTTGGTCGCCCGTCGCATCTTGCACATCCCAATTGAGGATATTATTGATAGCCATAATATAACCACTGCGGTCAAGACCCGAACGAACGCCTTTATAAGCAGCAATATCCACGCCCGTCGGTGTCAAAACTTGCGCCGTTGACCCCTCAGTAAGACCCGTTCCCGCGAGGGAAAAAAACTCCATTGACGGCACACCGTTTGATACGGCTGAAATAAAGCGAGTCGGCGTGTTGACATCCGAGCCTTGATAGACAAAAATGGCGTCGCCACCACCCGCAACGCCAAAATTGGTGTTGATTGCGGCGGTCAACGTGCCAATATTCGCCGAAGCAGACGGCAAACCGAAGTTTGTGAAACGAATAATCGTCCCCGCCGCAATCGCCGTCGTGCCTGAGTTCCAAGACCAAGCCGACTCGCCCGTGTTGAATAGCGTGCCGTCCCATTCGTCGTCGCGGAAATAAATTGTTGCATTGGTAGGAATCGCCGCGAGCGCCGCAAAAGCCATGTCGTCATTGCCGTCGGCGTTGAAACCGACGCACATCAGATCGCCTGCATTGAGGGGTTGTGCCGTGGCAAACTGCGCCATAAAGCAGCAAAAAAGGAGTAAGTAGATGTTTTTCATCATCATGTTGGACTTAGATTTTTTAGAATAAAAAAAAATTAAGCCACAAGACACGATTCAAATATGAACCCCATTTTAAGCACGTATTACTAAATTATTATCTTAATGTGAAGCCAAAATGAAGTTTTTACTGAGGGGGTATAAATTCTAATTGGTTTAATGTTGAATTTACATTGGCGATAGACTTTTGGGCATTATTTTTTTAGCCAATTAGTGCTTTAATCAATTGAAACGCACTTGCAAACGGTACATTAATCGTGTGCATAACGAGACATTGCGCTTTTTCAAGCAGTAGTAAATTTTTTTTTCATAATTAAAGTTGAACGGCTGCCTCGAATTATTCGAGACAGCCGTTTTTTTGTCGGAGATACCAATCTTTCGTTTTGTTGGTCGTTTACAAATCGTCGGCTAAGGCGGTCATAATGCCGTCTTCGCGGTAATGCACCTCAAATTTTTCGCCGTTTTCTCTAACCAACGTCAACTCAAAATAGATGTCGCCATTGCTGAGTTCAACGTGTTCAGCTTCCGTAATGTCGCAATCGGGGAACCGTTCTTCGGCTTTGATGATGATGCCTTCGGGAACATCGTCCACGTCAATTGCTTGTTCAACGAGCAACAACTCGGCATTAATCGTGATTTCAACTTCATATCCTTCGCCTTCGTGTTCAAATTCGGCTTCGTAGATTTTGTTGAAAACCTCCCACGACCACTCTACGGTCGTCATGTCTAATTCTGGAGAATGACCTTTCAAGGTGCGGATAATTTCCGACGGTGGCACAAGGCGTTTGCGATGAGCGTGGCGCATGATTTTAAGATTTTAATTGTGAAAATATTTTAAAAATCAGGCGAAAGTACCCTCTCAGTATAAACCCCATTTTAAGCCATTTTTAAGTTTAGGTTAAGTAATCAAAGGACGGTTTTAAACAATCGAAAACTGAAATTTTAGGACTCTAAAAAGCGTGTCGTCAAGCGTTTATGCGCTTTGAAAGAAAAATTCTTCCCAACGTACTTACATACTGAGGAGTCCTTTTTAAGCGAATATTAAGTTTGTGTAATGTCCGAAATAATGGGTTAAACAGGACTAATTCACGCCATTATGTGCATCTTTACCAAAATATTTACAGTATTAAGATGCTTCTAAAATTACTAATTTCTCTCATATTGATTTGCGGACTACCCCGCAGTACATCGGCGCAATCGTTGGTTTTCCAAGACCCGCAGCAGTTTATATGGCGGGTTGAGGGCAGCAGTTTGCATCGGTTTGATGGCTATGCTTGGCGCACTTTTTCGCCGAACGATGGACTGCCAAATGTCCCGATTCAATCCACTTTTTTCGATTCGCAAAAACGATTGTGGCTCTTCGGCGCACACACCTCTACGCTCGTTTACCTTGATTCAGCACATTTTATACATTCTGCTATTAATAATATAGGTGTCAATGATTTTAGCATTTCAACTGCCTGGGAGTCGGGCGATTCTCTGTTTTTCAAAGACCAAAAAACGGGGTCGTTGCTATTTTTGGAAAAAAACAAAATGGCTTTGCAACGGTTTTACGGTCAAAAAAGTACCCCTCAGTATAAAGCCCAAAAATTGCCTTTGACGGATTGTTTTTTTGATGAAAAGACCAAAACAATACAACCTAAACCGCTTGCGTGGACGTCGGTGCTGAATGAATCCCTTAAAATGGCGTGCGTTTTAGATAAGGAAAAATGGTTGTTGGCAACAACGGACAACACGCTTTTTGTTTTTGAAAAAAATAAACCCAAACGGCGTATTTTATTGATAATGAATGAATTACCCGAATTTAAAAACAATAAACTGTCCATCACAAGCCTTACGGTCGTCGGCGACCTCATTTTTATCGGTTGTACTGAGGGGGCCTTTTTTATTCAAAAAAATGCTTTTTTTGAGGGTAATATCCAAGTCCATGCGGCTGATTTTAACATCACAAATACGCTTGCTCAACGCCTCAATTTGACTGATAATTACCTTAGAATTGGAAAAATGCATCAAATAATGCCTTCAACGTCGGCGAGGTTACAAACCTCGCCGACGTTTTTAACCAATGAAGACGTACTTTTAGCGACTGAAAATGGTTTGTTCCAATTCAAAACAACGCAACGAACGCTGCAACGGCTGTCTGAAAAATATGAAAACGTCGGTGCGGTTATTTCTCCTAAAATCTATGCAAACCCTGATTTTTTGGTCTTAAAAAACGATAACCGCTTAAAAACCAATGGGCGCATTACACATTTGAATAGCGACAATCAAAACCAAAAATTAGTAGGGACAACCGAGCGGGGCGGTTTTTTCTACGTAGAAGAAGACGAAATACACACTTTAGATGTCTTGAATGACCAAATTTTTGTTCAAATTGAGTCCGATACTGAGGGGTCCTTTTGGGCGTTGTCAAAAACGCAAATAGTTAAAATTTTTATCAATAATAACACCTTTAAAATCAATCGTTTTGATTTGCCGCAGCCGACAGAACGTTTTTTGATGGACGGCGATATACTTCATACTTTTGGTGAAAAAGGGTGGTTTTCCATTCTGAAAAACGACTTAAAAGCACCCACAACGCCGCCAAATGTCTTGTTGCAAAGCATCAAAATCGGTGGTGAGGAACGCCCTATTTTTCAAGAATACGACAATTTGGAAACCGCACAACGGACGGTTATTGTGCAGTATTTGGGCATTTCACCGCCAAGTTTGGGCGATATGTTGTACAAATACCGCCTTTTTGACATCCGTAAACCCTTTTTTTGCAAAATTGACACCGCAGATTGGCAATACACCCGAAACCGCGAATTGACGTTGCCGCTTGATGAAGGGCGGTATCAACTCGATATTTCGGCGGTCAATAAATACGGTGTCGAGACTGTCAAACCGCTTAGTATGCGCTTTGTTATTGCGCCGCCGATTTGGGAAAGAGGCTGGTTTTGGTTCGCTTCGATGTTGCTTATTGGATTGGTTATTTTTGGCATATTTAAAGGCAGAGAAGCCCAACTCAAACAGCGCAACGAAAAACTCGAATTGCAAAATGAAGCCCTTGAATTGAAGAAAAATTTTGTCGAATTGGAACTACAAGCCCTTCAAGCTCAAATGAATACACATTTTGTTGCCAATGCTTTGACGGCAATTCAAGGTTTTGTGATGCGGAATGACAAGGTGAAAGCCAACAAATACATCGTTGATTTTTATACTTTGGTGCGCTTGTTTTTGGATTCATCGCGCCAAAATATTCACCCTTTGGAAAAAGAATTGACCCTACTTCACCGCTACATTGGCTTGCAACAATTGTTTTATACATTCGCCTATAATATTAACATCAGCGATGATATTTACCCAACAGAACTCGACGTTCCGACGGCTTTGTATCAACCTTTTGTCGAAAATGCCATCGTTCACGGCTTGCGGCATCGTTATACTGAGGGGTCCCTTTTGACCATCAATTTTGAGCGCACCAAACATACTTTTACCTGCCGAATCGAAGACAACGGTGTCGGGCGCGAAAAATCGTGGGCCATCAATCAAGCGAGTGATGCGTATCGCAAATTTTCGACAAGTGTTTCGACTAAAATCATCGAAAAACGCCGCGATACGCTCAATCAAACAGTTGCCGATAAAGTAACGATTCGGTATGAAGATTTGAAAAATGAGGAGGGTGTGGCGATTGGAACGCGGGTAATTATCACGACGCGATTGGAAGAAGAAAACATATAATCAATTAAAAATCAATTTATTACAATGATAAAAAGTCTTATAATTGATGACCTCGCCGACGTGCGCGAAACACTTAACATCATGCTCACGGAGTTTTGTAGCCACCAAATCACCGTTATTGGCGAAGCCGACGGCGTAAAATCGGGCATCGAAAAAATTGAAAAATTGAAACCACAACTCGTGTTTTTGGACATCAATTTGGGCATTGGCACGGGTTTCGACATTTTGAGCCGCTTCCCACAACCCGCACCTTTTGAAGTCATTTTTGTCACCGATTATCAAGAATATGCGGTGCGGGCGTTTGAAGTTGCGGCAGTTGGATTTGTGCCAAAACCGATTTCAATTGAGCTTTTACAAAAATACGTTGGTCGTGCGGTCGAACGCATTTCACTTAACGAAACGGGCAAAAGCACGAAGATTTTGCTTGAAAATAACCAAAAACGCGACCAAGAGCAGACTTTGAGCATTCCGCTAAGTGGTGGAAAATTGCGTTTTATTCGCATCGCCGACATCATTTATTGCCAAGCCATGGCGAAAGAAAGCGTCATTATTACGGCTCAAAAAGAGCGCGTGACGACGACGCGGGGCATCGGAAAATTGGGCGAATTGTTGGATGCTTTTGGTTTTCACCTCATTCATGGCAGTTTTTTGGTCAACGAAAAACACATTCATGAGTACGATAAAGACGACCAAAAAGTAAGGATGAGCAACGGGCAAAAACTCGATGTGTCCGACCGAAAACGCAATGATTTTTTGAAAAAATTTCTTAAACCGCAGTGATTTTTTTGCTAACACATTTTATTTTTTGCTAACACATTTTGTTTTTTTTACACATAGGCACATAGGACACATAGGTTTTTAATTCTTAATTCATTTTCTATGTGTCCTATGTGCCTATGTGTTAAAAAAAGAAAATGTGTTAGTGAAACGCGCTAAAAATAAATAAAAAATGAATGCGTTTTACAGCCGTCTCTTACGATTTTCTGTTCTCATTTTTCTCTTCTCCGCTTGCACGGACGCACCGCAAGAAAAAACGCTCACAATTAGCGGTTCAAACACAATTGGAGAGCATTTGATGCCACAATTGGCAAAAGTTTTTTTGGAAAATCGAGGCATTACCATTCAACTTTTTCAGCCAAATATCGTGAAAGGCGTCCATAACAACGTATTTTACAGCATTTCGATTCGGGCAAATGGGTCAAAATCAGGTTTTTCGGATATGAAAAATGGAACAAGTGACATCGCCATGATTTCAGAAAGTCCACTGATTGAGGCATGGCAAGGCGACATTTTGCGGCTTGCGAGCGACAGTATTGCCCTTGTCACACACCGCCACAATCCGATTTCGACGCTCAACGCCGACCAAATTAGGGCGGTTTTTTTAGGCAAAATAAAAACGTGGCAAGAGTTGACCCCTCAGTATAAAGGCACAATTAACGTGCATATTCGAGATACCGCTTCGGGAACTTTTAGTGCCTTCCAACACCTCGTTTTGCAGGATTCGACGTACAGTTTGGCAGCAAAACGGCACGTTTCAAATAGTGATTTATTTGATGATATTCGCCGCGATTATTACGGCATTGGCTACATTTCTTCTTCGGAATTGACAAATAGCGATGATTTTAAGCTGATTCAAGTCGAAAATATATCTTTCAATCGCCCACTTTTCCTATTGTCAATCAAAGAAAAAACGTCTGATTTAACAAAAGATTTCCTTGAATTTTGCCGCAGCGAAACGGCAAAAAACATTATCGAAAGTCTGAATTTTAAGTTTTAATCTTTGGTGTAGTCGGCAACTTTAGTTGCCG